>CAKTXP010000059.1 GCA_934631055.1 uncultured Clostridia bacterium
CCATCGAAGTAGTCGCGGAACGCGTTCTGGATCTGCTCGTTGCAGCCCTGGTCATACGGACCGGCGTTGCTCATGTCAATCTTCTCAGCGGACTTGGCGAACAGCGCGATGTGGTTCTGACCGCCGAGGAACGCGGACTGATAATCGCTGTCGGCGATTTCGTTCATGGCTTCGACGTTGTTGGTGTAATCCTGAGTATCGAGGGTGATCTGCTTGTCGATCGCCTTGTCGCAGGTCAGCTTTTCCATGACGTCCTTGATGGTCGCAGCGTTATCCGTGCCAGCCGCGGCGCAGATCCAAGTGCCGCCCCAGTAATAAGACTGCGGGCCTTCGCAGACGGCGTAGTCGCCATAGATGCCGTTGCCGACTTCTTCCTTGCCGCCCTCAGTGGTCGGGGTCGCAAGAGAGTTGCCCAGCAGGGTGAAGTTGATGCCCCAAGTGGAGTAGAAGAAGCCGAAGACCTTGCCTTCCGGTCCCTGATCCGCCGCCCAGGTGTTATCCCAGAGCTTGGATTTGTTGTTGTAGCCCTTATCGGTGAAGTCCTTGGTCTGCTCGACCCACTTCATGATGTTCGCATCCACCTTGACGGTCGTGCCATCGACCCACGGCGCGGACACATTGTTGGAGAAGGTGCGGTAGCTGTCGTCGTAACCGGAGAGCATCTTGTAGCCCTTTTCGGCGGCCTTCGCGGCGACTTCGTTGAACTTATCCCAATCGCTCAGATAGGTCTGCACTTCGGCGGGATCGTCCGTGCCGAGAACATCCTTGGCGATGGAGCGGCGATAGGCGAACAGACCCGGCGTCGCCTGCCACGTCACGCCCTTGAGGACGCCGTCGGCGGTCGCGATATCCTGCGTGTACTTATACTGACCGGCAAGCTCTTCATCCGTCAGACCGATATCGGCGCGGACGTCCAGCGTGTACGGAGAATCCACATATTTGAGCGCGTAGTCAGCCTCGATGAGGAACATGTCGATCTTATCGTCATCGGCGGCGGAGTCCTGCGCGAGCAGCGCTTCGTCCAGCTTGTTCTGATAGTTGTTATCCGCGTTCGGGTTGATCGTCCACTTGACGATGGTGCCGTCATTCAGGGTCGTGGTGGACTTATCGTCGGACACTTCCTTGACTTCCGGATAGTAGTCGTTGAAGCGGGACTGGAATTCGTCGTTCCAGCACCAAACGTTCAGGACACTGCCTTCTGCGAGGGACACACTGGCGATGGAACCCATCGCAAGAGCCAGAGCAACAACCTTAGACAAACGCTTTTTCATAAAAATGAACCTCCTTTTTTATTGTTCACCCTCGTACACACTGAGGGGGAATAAGCGATTAAAGGGAAGCGACGGTCTCGCCTTCGATCAGGCGGCAGGGGATGGGGATGATCTCCGGCAGGGTCGTCCGCGGCTGCTCGATGAGATGGACGAGCTTTCGGGCGGCTTCCTGACCGATCCTTGCGGTATCCTGCGCGACGGTGGTGAGCTTGGGCTTACACATTTGCAGCAGCTCTACGCCGTCGAAACCGGCGATGGAAATATCCTCCGGAATGCTAAGTCCCTGCGCGCGGATGGCGTCCATACCGCCGAGGGCGGAATAGTCATCCGGCATGAGGATGCAGGTCGGGCGCACGGGAGAAGCGAGCAGACGTGCCGTCGCTTCCCGCACGGTTGCGGGGTCGTGATACGGGCTTTCGATGAGGTATTCCTCCGGAACGTTCAGACCGGCTTCGCCCATCGTCTTGAGGAAGCTGGTCAGGCGGATGTCGCTGACCGTATCCTGAATGCCGTGGATGAAGGCGATGCGCTTGTGACCTTTGGAGATCACATATCGGGTGAGCGCTTCGATGCCCTGCCTGTTTTCGGATTGGATACAGGCTCTATTGTTAAAAACGTGGTCGATCGTGACCAGCGGGATCGAACTGGATACGAGCTGGAGGACTTCGCTTTCGTCGAAGTGGCAGCAGACGATACATACGCCGTCCACGTTGCGATAGCGGCAATGCTCCAGATAGGTCATCTTGGAACGGCTCATGTTGTGGGTGATAAAGGTGATATCATAGCCACGCCGTTCGGCTTCGATCTTAAAGGATTGAAGCACGGGAGAGAAAAAGCTGTGGGTGAAACCGCTCTCGGTATCGTCTGAATAAAGGACGCCGAGATTGAGCGTGCGCCCGATCTTCAGGCTTCTGGCAATGGCGCTGGGGCGGTAACCCAATTCGTTGGCGGCGGCGCGAACCTGCTGCTTGGTCTCGTCGCTGACATCGGGGTAATCGTTGAGCGCCTTACTGACCGTTGAAACGGAAAGACCGCAGTGAGCGGAAAGCTCTTTTATCGTTACGGTCATAATTTCCGCCCTCCATTTGTAACGTTTTACGGTTCCGAAATGTTCTAAACCGTTTTCGTGATTTCATTATACGACGGCTTTCCCAAAATTGCAAGAGGTATTTTCAAAAATCTATGAAAAATTTCCAAACACATAGATTTCATATAAGAAAAGTGCATAAATTCATCGGTCAATGGATAAATTGCTTGTTACGAATACGTTTTATATTCACGGAGAACGTTTGAAATGAACGGTCTGAAAGAAATCTGCAAAAAGCCTTGATTTTTATGGATAAATCGAGTAAACTAAGAGCTAACGGAAGGATAAGGCATATCCTTTTACTAAAACGATTTAGAATTATAGGGCGGATGCCCGTATTTCAAAGGAGGAGATCGGATGCAATACGGCTACTTTGACGACGCGGCGAGGGAATATGTCATCACCGAGCCGCAGACGCCTTCCCCCTGGATCAACTATCTGGGCAGCGAAGCGTTCTTTACCCTGATGAGCAATACCAGCGGCGGATACAGCTTCTATAAAGATGCGCGCATGCTGCGTCTGACCCGCTACCGCTACAACAATGTGCCGACCGACGCAGGCGGACAGTATTTCTATATCAACGACGGCGGCACGGTCTGGACGCCGGGCTTCATGCCGGTCAAGACGCCGCTTGACCACTATGAATGCCGTCATGGACTGGGCTATACGCGCATCGCAGGCGAAAAGAATGGGCTGGAAGCCGTTGAAACGGCGATGGTTCCGCGCGGCGAGAACGCGCTGGTGACCAAGCTGGAGGTGACCAACCACGCGTCTTACGAGCGGGAGGTTTCCATTTACAGCTTTGTCGAATTCTGCCTCTGGAATGCGCAGGATGATACGACCAATTTCCAGCGCAATTTCTCCACCGGCGAGGTCGAGATCGAGGGAAGCGCCATCTATCATAAAACCGAGTATCGCGAGCGCCGCAATCACTTTGCGGTCTACGCGGTCAACGCGCCCATCGACGGCTTTGACACCGACCGTGAGAGCTTCCTTGGCGCATACCGCGGATTCAACGAGCCGAAGGCCGTCTTTGAAAACCGGAGTGCGAACAGCGTCGCCAGCGGCTGGGCGCCTATTGGAAGCCATTGCCTGCGCGGGACGCTCAAGCCGGGCGAACGGGTCTGCTTCATCTATGTTCTGGGCTACTGCGAGAATCCGGAGGAAGAGAAGTTCGTCGCGCCGAACGTCATCAACAAAGCGCCCGCGTATGCGCTGATGAAGCGCTTTGAAAGCGAAGCGCAGTTTGACGCGGCGTTTGACGAGCTGGCGAAATACTGGAATGGGCTGCTTTCCATCTATCAGGTTAGGAGCGGAGAAAAGCGGCTGGATCGCATGGTCAACATCTGGAACCAGTATCAGTGCATGGTGACGTTCAACATGTCCCGCTCGGCGAGCTACTATGAATCCGGAATCGGGCGCGGCATGGGCTTCCGCGATTCCACGCAGGATCTGCTTGGATTCGTGCATCTCATCCCGACACGCGCGCGGGAGCGTATCCTCGATATCGCGGCGACGCAGTTTCCGGACGGCAGCGCCTATCATCAGTATCAGCCGCTGACCAAGCGCGGCAATTTCGACGTCGGTTCCGGATTCAACGACGACCCGCTGTGGCTCATCTTCGGCGTTGCAGCCTATATCAAGGAGACGGGCGACCTGAGCATCCTGCATGAAAGCGTGCCGTTTGACAACGACGAATCGCAGGCTCAGCCGCTGATGGAGCATCTGCGCCGCAGCTTCCACTATACCATCGACCATCTGGGGCCGCACGGTCTGCCGCTCATCGGGCGCGCGGACTGGAACGACTGCCTGAACCTCAACTGCTTCTCCAAGACGCCGGGCGAAAGCTTCCAGACAACGGCAAACTTTGAATCCGGCGTGGCGGAGTCGCTGTTCATCGCGGGCATGTTCGTGGGCGTCTGTCCGGATTACGAAGAGCTTTGCAGGCGTTACGGATGGGACGAAGAGGCGCAGGCGGTCGCAGGTCATCGAGACGCCATGGAAAAGGCGGTGCTTGAGCATGGCTGGGACGGCGAATGGTTTCTGCGCGCCTATGACGCGTTCGGTAACAAGGTTGGCTCGCATGAATGCGACGAGGGACAGATCTACATCGAGCCGCAGGGCTTCCTCGTCATGGCGGGAGTCGGCATCAAGGAAGGCATGGCGCAGCGCGCGCTGGATTCCGTCCGCGAACGGCTGCTCAGCGAGCATGGCGTAGCGATTTTGACGCCGCCGTATACGCGCTATCATCTCGAACTGGGCGAGATCAGCTCCTATCCGCCGGGATACAAGGAGAACGGCGGCATCTTCTGCCATAACAATCCGTGGATCGCGCTGGCGGAAGCGACGCTGGGGCATGGAGGACGTGCCTATGATATCTATCGCCGCACCTGTCCGGCATACATCACAGATCAGAAGCTGCATCATACCGAACCCTATGTGTACAGCCAGATGGTCGCCGGCCCGTATGCGCCGCATTTCGGCGAAGCGAAGAACAGCTGGCTGACCGGAACGGCGGCGTGGAGCTTTTATACGGCGTCTCAGGGCATCCTGGGCATCAAGCCGGATTACGACGGGTTGAAGGTTGATCCGTGTCTGCCTAAAGAGCTGGACGAGCTGACCGTGACCCGAAAGTTCCGCGGAAGCGAATATGATATCCATATCGTCAATCATGCGGGCGACGAAAAGGGCAGAGTGTCCCTGACGATGGACGGCGAAAAGATAGACGGATGCATCATCCCGACCGATGCGGACGCGGGCAGGCATCGCGTCGAGGTCGTCATCGACTGAGCGAAAAGAATGGGCGGCTTTTCCGAACAGGGAAGGTCGTCCTTATTTAACGTATAGGAAATTGCGTAAAAATCGCCCGCGTGAGCAAAACTTTGATGCGCGGCGGACTTTGGCGGAAGTGAACGCGGGCTCAGCCCGCTTATTTATTTTTATTCTTGCATTTCATGCAGAATTGTGATATTCTCAATGGCGTAATCCGAAAAAACGATGGAAAGCTAAATGGAAGCTGCAAAACCAAAGGAGGATGAATACCCTATGATTATCTGTGATACGCATTGCGATACCCTGTATATGCGCGCTCTTCAGCCGGATCACACGCCCTGCGTGACGATGGAGGCAATGAAAAAAGGCGGCATGAGCTTGCAGACCTGCACGCTTTTCGCAGGTTCGCAGGGCATCGAGGGGCATCCCTACGAAAAGGCGATGGCGGAATACCATGCTTTTGAGCGCCTGCGCGACGAAGAAGGCTGGGAACGCGTGAATTCTCCGCTGGATGCGGAAGAGGGAAAGAGCAAGATCCTGCTGAGCATCGAGGGCGGCGAGATCTTCGAGGGCAAGGTTGAGCGCGTTCATGAGTTCTATCAATACGGCATCCGTATGGCGGCGCTGACGTGGAACAACGAAAATGAGATCGGCCATTCCGCCAAGAGCGGCTCCAAAGAGGGCATCAAGCCGCGCGGCTGGGATATCCTGCGCGCGATGGCGGAACTGAAGATGGCGGCGGATACCAGCCATCTGAACGAAGCGGGCTTCTGGGATCTCATCGACAAGCACAGCCAGCCGCCGATGGCGTCCCATTCCTGCGCAAAGGCGCTCTGCCCGCATTTCCGCAATCTGACGGATGAGCAGATCCGCGCGATGGTCAGCCGCGGCGGCTGGATCGGCGTGAACTTCTATCCGTCTTTCCTCTCCAGCGACGGACATGCCAGCGTATCCACCATCTGCGACCACATCGACCACATGTGCCAGCTGGGCGCGGAGAAAAACGTCGGTTTTGGCAGCGATTTCGACGGCATCGAGACGACGCCTGTGGATTGCACCAGTCCGGCGGATGTGCCGAAGATCCTGAATGAACTGCGCCGCCGCGGATACAGCGAAGAAGCGGTCGCCGATATCGCGGGAAACAACTTCCTGAACTATTATCGCCGTCTGGGCTGGTAATTCCCTATGAAAAGAGCGTTCCTGCTGTGAATGGGCAGGAACGCTTTTTTCTTTTTAGCAGTTGCCGACGTTTTAATCAGCGTTACAGCATGAATCTCACAGCGACCGCTTTGCCGAGGATGCGCACCATACGCGTTTCATCCTCTCCGCCGATATCGATAGGGGAGTAGGAGGGGTTGGAGGGAAGAAGCTGAGTAAAGACGACGGTTCCATCCGGCCCGCGCAGACGGCGGACATGCTTGAGCGTCACCTCGTTATCCAGCGCGACAGCCGCGATCTCGCCGTCCTGAACGTGATCCTGACTGCGAATAAAGACGATATCGCCGGAATGGATGCGGTCGCCGGTCATCGAATCACCTTGCGCAATCAGGGCGAAATCGCAGGGAAGGTCGTCCTCGACAGAGATGAATTCCGTACCATCGCCGGGTTTATAAATCGGTTCGCCGCAGGCGGCGCTTCCCAGGATCGGCACACGCCGACGCCCGCCGACGGGAAGCATCTCCGGCGGCATGAGCGGCGTTTCGCCGGAAAGCGCGGAAAGCGGAACGCCCAGCTTTTCGGCGAAATCGGAAACGACGGAAAGCCGCGGCACGCGCTTTTTCGTTTCATAACGGCTGATGACCTGTTTCGTTGTACCCAGCAGCGCGGCAAGTTCATCCTGAGAAAGCCCGCGCTCCAGGCGGAGCTGGCGGAGAATATCGCCGAATTCCATAAGCACCTCCTGTAAAGCTATCCTTATCCATCTCTATTATACCGCATAAGTTGCCAATTGCAACCCGAAAAACAAAAAATGTGAAAATTTGTCACCAAACGGTTGACGAACATCCGTTCCCGTGATAGAATACTGCCATCACCAAATGGATGACAAACCCGGGCGCACGGAGAACGGTGGAGAAAATATGATGATAAACGAACTTAAAAAATCAAAAAGTGGTTATCGTATTCCGAAAAAACGGGTAAAAATTCGATTAAGTGGAGATGATATGCTTTCAGTGCGCTGTCAGAGCGGAAAAGTGGAACTGCGGAGCATTGAAGCGGCGAAATCACCGGAGGAGCGAATCGCCGAATTGGAACAGCGGCTGTCGATGCTGGAAAGATGGGCGCGCAGGACGATTGCGGAGGGGAAAGAAAGCGCGAAATCGGAAGAAGCGCTCGTCCTGCGCTATGGAGAAAGCGTGGACAAGACGACGGCGGGGCATATCCTCGGCGTGACGCGCTCGACGGTATATGCGATGATTGCGGACGGGCGTGTTCAGGTATGCAGCGACAGGCGGCGGGTCAGCGTGCGCAGCATTGCGCGATATCTTCAATAACAGCGGAGAGGGAAAGGCGGTAAGGAATCATGACGATCATTGAAGCGGCGGTTTTATTTGGATTTGGAATCCCGATCGTATTGGGATGCACGGCGTTTGTAGTTATGGCGTGCAGCATGCAGAAGCAGGAGAACCAGAAAGCCGGTCGGGCGTAACGGGGGGAACGCTGGGGCTGCCGCCCCAAGCCCTGCGTGTCTCCCCGTTCTCCTTCCTTTTTATCTAAGCGCAGAAAAAACTTGCAACAAATCTGAAAATCTGTTATGATATCTTTATGAGATTGTAGGCTGTTGCATAAACGGCATCAGCAACGGATTTGCGGCATCGAACAGGTGCGCGTGAAAGGATGAAGAGGAATGAAAAAGTTTGTCGTTTTGACGGACTCGACCTGCGATCTGCCCGAAGAGCTGGCTGAGCAGTACGATATTGATATCATGTGTTTCAAGATTGCGCTGGATGGAGAGGGATACACCGAGCGCGTCGATTTCACTCCGGAGCAGTTCTGCGAAATGCTTAAAAACGCAAAGGGTCTGCCGATGACTTCGCAGATCACGCAGTTTGAGTTCTACGACCGCTTTGAAGAATATGATAAGCAGGGCGTGGAAGAGGTTCTGTATATCTCCATCAACGCGGGCGGTTCCGGAACAAATGCGGCGGCGCATGCGGCTGCTGAACAGTATGCGCAGGAACATCCGGAAAGCGGGATGAAGGTCTACATCGTGGACAGCCACGCTTATTCTATGGCGGAGGGCGCGGGCGTTATCGACGCGAAGAAGATGCTCATGGATGGAAAGCCGATGGAGGAAGTCGTTGATTACCTGAACGACAAGTATGCGCGAATGGAGATTCTGCTGACGGCGTATACGCTCAAGGTCATCCGCAAATCCGGACGCATCAGCGCGGCGGCGGCAATCGCAGGCGACCTGCTGGGCATTCATCCGATCTTTACGCTGAATGACGGCGTAAGTCAGGTGGTCAAGAAGGTGCGCGGCGACAAAGCGGTACTCGGCGGCATGGCAGGCACGATGGCGAGCCGCATGGCGCAGGGAACGCCGTATTATATCGGCGTATCCAATCACAAGTACGATGAGGATTACGTCAAAGCCTGCACGCAGAAGGTCGGTTATGCGCCGGCGGGCGTGTTTCATTTGGGCTGTGCTGTGCTTTCCAACACGGGCGCGGAAGCGGTTGGATTGGTCTTTGAGGGACAGAAACGCGAACGGTAAGCGTATCAAGCATATTTTGCACAAAAAGCGGGCGACTTGTGGTCGTCCGCTTTTTGTGAATGTGTTTTTTGTTATGGGGATAGAAATAAGTTTGAGGTACGTTAGCGTCGGGTAACGCTTCGCTCCCTGACGTTTTTTGGAGTTTCACTGTGCGATAGGGGGGACGTTGGGGCGACTGCCTCAAACCCCGTCTGGGGATCAGTTCACAGCCCCCTTCTTCGCTTCGCGCTGGTTTAAAACAGGGCAACGTTAAAAAATCTTATGTTCGAGGATGGTTTCGCCGGTCAGGGTCTTAATGGTGAACACACCCTTTTCATAGACCATATAGCTCTTCGGGTGGTTCTCCTTCGGAAGGGCGGCAGAGCCGGGATTGATATAGGTCATGCCATCTTTTTCCTGAACGGTCAGCACATGGGTATGCCCATGGATGAGCAGGTCGCCATCCTTATGCGGCGGCAGGTTATCCAGATTAAAGAGATGACCATGCGTGACGAACGCGGTTCGTCCATCGAGGTCAAAGAGAGCATAATCCGCCATGATGGGGAATTGGAGCACCATCTGATCGACTTCGGCATCACAGTTGCCGCGGACGCAGAGCAGTTCGTTTTTTACGTTGTTGAGCAAGGCGATAACGCCCTTCGGATCGTATTCGTCCGGCAGATTATTGCGCGGACCATGATACAGCAGATCGCCCAGCAGGACAAGGCGCTCGGCTTTTTCTGCCTGATACTGGCGCAGGACAGCTTCGCAGGCACTGCGGGAACCATGGATATCGGAAGCAAACATCAACTTCATATAAAAAACACCCTTTCTGAAATGAAAACTACGGTTTTACACAGAAAACGAGAGAATCTGAAAATCCACATAGTTTACGTTGGGGCAACTGCCCCAAACCCTGTCTGGGGACCAGTTCCCAGACCCCATCTTTGCTTCGCAGCGGTATCAATAATTTAAACATACGATGCGCATGCGCATCGTTCGGTAAAAACGATTAAAACTGCCGCGAAGCGGAGAAGGGAGTCTGAGGGGATTGGAATTACGCGCCCGCTGTGCGGGATTCAGCGTGATGGAAATCGGAAATCCCTCAGGTGGGGTTTGGGGCGACAGCCCCAACGTTATAGCTCAATCTCCAGGACGACCGGACAGTGGTCGCTGCCCATGACGGCGTCGTCGATGCGGGCGGCGGTGATCCTGTCCTTGATGCGGTCGGAAACGAGGAAATAGTCGATGCGCCATCCGGCATTGTTGGCGCGCGCATTGAACATGTAGCTCCACCAGCTGTACCGACCGGTTGCATCGGGGTAAAGATAGCGGAACGAATCGACAAAACCCGAATCGAGCAGCTTGGTCATCGCCTCGCGCTCCTGCGGGGTGAAGCCCGCGTTGTTTGTGTTAGTCTTGGGATTCTTGAGGTCAATCTCCTGATGGGCGACGTTCATGTCGCCGCAGACGATGACGGGCTTTTTTTCGTCCAGCCGCTTGAGATACATGCGGAAATCCTCTTCCCAACACATGCGGTACATCAGCCGCGTCAAGCCGCGCTGGCTGTTGGGCGTATAGACTGTGACAAGATAAAAAGCGTCGTATTCCAGCGTAATCAGGCGGCCTTCGTGGTCGTGCAGCTCGCTGCCCATGCCGTATTGAACGGAAAGCGGCTGCGGCTTGGCGAAAATGGCTGTACCGGAATAGCCTTTCTTTTCTGCGGAATTGAAGAATTCCAGATAGCCCGGCGCGGGAACTTCCGCCTGACCGGGCTGCATTTTTGTTTCCTGCAAACAGAAGAAATCGGCGTCCTGCTGCGCAAAATAATCGCCGAATCCCTTATTCAGGCAGGCGCGCAGACCGTTGACGTTCCAAGAGATAAGCTTCATGTTTTCCTCCATGACCGGAGCGCGTGTCTATGGCGTATAAAACGCTCCGGCAGTTGTTATTATACAGGATAGAAGCACGAATGGAAAGGGGGAGATTCCCACGCTGACCTTTGTTTTTCTGCTGTATCTGGCGCTGTGCATGCGGGTGACGGTGGATGTGCGCGTCGGCATGCGGGGGACGCGGGGCGAACTGTGTGCCTCGGTCAGCGCGCTGATGCTCTGCGCAGACTATGACGGGCAGGGAGAGTTTTCCTCCGGCATGCCGACGTGGACGGCGCGCTATCTTCCGGAAAAGCCCCTGCCCAGACCGAATAAAACGAAACTGCGCGCTGCGCTTCCTCTGGCAAAAAGCATACTCGGCGCGGCAGACTGGCAGGATATCACCCTGCATATGCGCATCGGAACGGAAGAAGCATGGAGCACGGCGATGGCGGCAGGCATGGCGCGGGCGACGCTATGCGGCGTGCTTGCCGGACTGGGCAAAGCGGGGCAGAGCGATATCCGCGTTGAACCGGATTTCGCGTCGCAGGGCGTGATCGCGGTTGGTCGGTGCATATTCTCCCTGCGCGTGGGCGATATTATGTTTGCAGCGGCAAAGGCGGCTGTAAAACGTCGCGGAAAGAGGGAATGAAAATGGAGAAGCACCCCATCGAAAGCCTGATGGGCACATCCATGGAGAATATTAAGGATATGGTGGACGTCAATACGGTCGTGGGCGACCCGGTAATGGCGCAGGACGGCTCGACGATCATCCCGATTTCACGGGTGTCGTTCGGATTCGTTGCGGGCGGCGGAGAATACGCTCTCGCGGGCGCGCAGACGGGCGCTTACGGACTGCCCTTTGCCGGAGGGGCTGGCGCGGGCATTTCGATCCATCCAATGGGTTTTCTGGTTTGTTCGGCGAATGGGGTCAGGCTTTTGAGCGCGAACTGCGCCTCGCCGATGGAGCGGATGGTTGAGATGATCCCGCAGGCGCTGGAAGGGCTCAGAAATCTGGGCGAAGAGGAAGAGAAAGAAGAGAAGAAGCAGGCGCGCGTCAAAGCGGCGTATGAGGAATAAGAAGGCGGGCTCAGCCCGTTTTTGCAGCATAAGAAAGAACAAAAAACTGCCCGCGTGCGGCAGAGGTTTGAGATTTTGTGGACTATGGCGGAAGTGAAGGCGGGCTCAGCCCGTTTTTGCAGCATAAGAAAGAACGTAAAGACTGCCCGCGTACGGCAGAGGCTTGAGATTTTGTGGACTATGGCGGAAGTAAGCGGGCTCAGCCCGTTTTTGCAGCATAAGAAAGAACATAAAGACTGCCCGCGTACGGCAGAGGTTTGAGGTTTTGTGGACTATGGCGGAAGTGAAGGCGGGCTCAGCCCGCTTTTTGCTTTCACCCGAAAAAGCGGACGCACATAAAATGCGGGTAGGAGCGCCGCGAAGGGCAGAGCTGCTTTGGAGCTGATGCGAATTTTTGCGGCGATTCCTGTCAAATATCGCAGATTTCGCGGCGCAAA
>CAKTXP010000060.1 GCA_934631055.1 uncultured Clostridia bacterium
CTTTCCGATATTCTTGCGCGTAGGTATCTCCCCTTATTTTCTCAAGTGCAGACGCAGCGCGCGGTCGCGCCGCACTCTCGCTTCTTCAATGCTCTCTTTCCACAGCGGCGGATAAAACAGCATCAGCATTGGGAAAACTTCCAGCCTGCCGAGCAGCATATCCATTGTCATCACGATTTTGGAGAAATTGCTGAACGCGGCAAAGTTGCTCGACGGACCCGCCACGCCCAATCCGGGACCGATGTTGTTGAACGTCGCCGCGACCGCCGTAAACGTCGAGACCAAATCGAATCCATCCAGCGCGACCAGCAGCACGGAGATGACGAACAATCCAATCGCCGCGATAAAGTAAACGCAGATTGCGTGCATGGTCTCTGCATCGACGTCCTTATCCTCAAACTTGACCTTGCGAACCGCGCGCGGATGCAGGAACGCGCCCAGATACGCCAGCACGGACTTACAGCCGATGACGATGCGCGACACCTTGAATCCGCCGCCCGTACTGCCCGCGCAAGCGCCAATAAACATCAACAGCACGAGTATCCCGCGGGAAAAACCGGGCCAGAGGTTGAAATCGGTCGTCGCGAAGCCCGTCGTCGTGATGATGGAGGCGACTTGGAAGAAGGATTGGCGCAGATTGTTTTCGACCGTCAGGCTCGCGTCATAAGCGTTGACAAAGATCAGAAGCGCCGCCGATACGATGATCGCCAGATACCAGCGCATCTCCTCGCACTTTAGCGCGTCCTTGGGCTTGCGCATATAGAAGAGAAAATAAACGTTGAAATTCACGCCGAACGCGACCATGAATATCGTAATCGCCCATTGCAGGAACGGCGAAAAACTTGCGATAGAATCGCCGCGGATGCCGAATCCGCCCGTGCCTGCCGTGCCGAACGACGTACAAAGCGCTTCATAGAGCGTCATGCCGCCCAGCAGCATGACCACGACCTGCAAGAGCGTCAGCGCGACATAGAGATAGTAGAGGATGCGCGCCGTAAAGCGCACTTTCGGCACCAGCTTGCCGACCGAGGGGCCGGGGCTTTCCGCCTTCATCAGCTGCATGTTGCTTCCGCCGACCAGCGGCAGAACAGCCAGCAGGAACACCAGAATGCCCATGCCGCCGATCCAGTGGGACAGGCAGCGCCACATATTCGTGCAGTGGCTGAGCAGTTCGACATTCTCCACGATGCTCGCGCCGGTCGTCGTAAAACCGGAGACCATTTCAAACATCGCGTCCACGAAAGACGGGATCTCGCCGGTCAGCATGAACGGCAGACAGCCGAATATACTCATCACAATCCAGCCCAGCGCCGTACAGACGAAGCCCTCTTTGGCATAAAAATTCGGGTTTTTCGGCTTTTTATAGGTCATCAGCGCGCCGATCGCCGCGCACAGCGCCATCACCAGCGCATACGCCACGCCCTCTTCCTCCCGATAGAACACGGCGGTTCCGACGGGAACGAGCATCAGCAGCGCTTCAATATTGAGTATCCAACCCAGAATATAGCGTATACTCTTTGTATTCATCTTTCTATCCTTATAAGGGAAACGAGTGGGGCTTTGCCCCACACCCCACTGAGGGATTTCATCCCTCAGACTCCCATCTTCGCTTCGCGGCGGTTTAAATACACTTATCCATCGCTATCGCTTTGCGATAGCGTCAGATAGGCTGATTAAAACCTGCGCGAAGCGAACTGGGAAGTGCAGGAACCTCAGGTTCCTGCCGGGGTTTGGGGCGGCGCCCCAATCGTCCCTTTCCCCCTTAGCGCAGAATGTCGCTGATATCGCCAAAACCGGAGTGCGTCGTCACGATGATGACCGTGTCGTCCTGCTCGATGGTGTCCTGACCACGCGGGAAGATGATCTTCCCCGCGCGGTTGATGCAGGCAATCAGCAGACTGTCCTTCAGCTTCAGATTCATGATCGGCACGCCGATGACCGGCGCATCCTCGCCGACGCGGAATTCGATGGCTTCCACCCGATTGTCAAACATATGATACAGCGTTTCAACGTTGCTGCCGATGGAATTCTGGCGCGCACGCACATATGCGATAATCGCTTCCGACGTAATGTACTTCGGATAAATGACGCTGCCCAGCTCCAAACCGTCGATGACGTCGTTAAACGTGATGCGGTTGATCTTGGTAATCGTCTTCAGCCCCGGTACGCGCTTGGCAAACAGCGTCAGCAGGATGTTCTCCTCGTCCAGACCCGTCAGCGGAACAAACGCTTCCGCCGTGCCGATGCCCTCTTCCTTGAGCAGCTCTTCGTCGCCGCCGTCGCCGCAGATGACCAGCGCTTCCGGCAGCAGCGTGCTGAGTTCCTCGCAGCGCGCCTTGTTGAATTCGATAATCTTGACCTCCAGCTTCTGCTCGATGAGCTGCTTCGCCAGATAATAAGAGGATTTGCCGCCGCCGATAATCATACAGCTGCGCACGGAGTTGGAGTGCATGCCGATGCTCTCAAAGATATGGTGCGCTTCGCGGGAGGACGCCAGAATCGTAATGTCATTCCCCTCGTGCAGCATCGTCGAGCCGCCCGGTATCACCACGTGCCCCTCGTTTTCCACCACGCAGACCAGATAGCCAAAGTGGAAAATGTCGTCGAGCTGCATGACGCGCCGCCCGTGCAGGATGCTCCCCTTGGGGATCTTGAACCGCACCAGCTCCGCATGCCCCTTGGCAAACGAGCTGACCGTCAGCGCCTGCGGACGGGAGAGCAGGCGCGCGATTTCCTGCGCCGCTTCCAGCTCCGGATTGATAATCATCGACAGCCCAAGCTGCTGGCGCAGATAGGGCAGCTCCTCGCTGTAATCCGGATTGCGCACGCGCGCGATCGCCGCCAGCTCTCCGCCGGCTTTCTTTGCAATCGTGCAGCAGAGCAGGTTCAGCTCGTCCGAACCCGTCACGGCGATGACCAAGTCCGCCTGCTGTAAGCCCGCTTCCATCAGCACGCTCATGCTCGCGCCGTTGCCCCGAATGCCCATCACGTCGAACACGTCCGTCGTATCGCGGACAACGCGCTCGTTCGTGTCGATGATGGTCACGTCATGTCCCTCGCGAACCAGCTGCTCGGTCAGCGTATGCCCGACCTTGCCGCAGCCAACAATGATAATGCGCAAACTCTGCGTCTTTTTCTTCGCAGCCTTTGTCTGCATGATGCCCTTCCTCCATTGCCGCCAGACGCGGCAAGACGATAAAATTTCAATTTAATTATATCGCCTGCACCCTTCTCTGTCAATGCAGCCCGTTCTTTCTTCAGCCCCTCTTGAAACCGCCGCGAAGCGATACCCGACGGTAATCTACCGCTTCGTTTATAATAAGCAGTAAATGAGCAAATACCAAAAAATATCTAAAGCGTCGCTCTATAACCTCATCCCGAGCAGATTTGTGCAGTTTTCAGCATTCGCTCATTGATTGTAACAAGTATTCCTCTCAGTCAATCCACCGCCCTTGACATCCTTTCTCACTTCTTTTTATAATAGGTTGCTTTGATATAAATTTTCAAAAACGAATAGGACTTCGCGTGAAAACGTCGAATCCCTACAAAGGAGCGTGTCTGTATGCTTTATACCGTCCTGATCTGTCTGCTTGCCGGGCTTGGCGCAGGGTTGGGAACCGGCTTTGCCGGAATGAGCGCGGCGGCGGTCATCTCGCCCATGCTCATCACTTTCCTGCATATGCCGGCTTATACCGCCGTGGGCATCGCGCTCGCGTCGGACGTGCTTGCCAGCGCGGCGTCTGCATATACCTACGGAAAAAATCACAACCTTGATATTCGGAACGGTTTAATCATGATGGTGACCGTCCTGCTGTTTACAATGGTCGGCAGCTGGGTCTCCAGCAAAGTCCCCAACAGCACAATGGGCGGTTTTTCCACCGTCATGACCTTCCTGCTCGGCATCAAATTCATCGTCCGCCCGGTCATGACCACCAAGGAAGCGATGGGCGCAGTCTCCGCGGGTAAGCGTGCTGTACAGTCCATCCTCTGCGGGATGATGGTCGGCTTTATCTGCGGCTTCGTCGGCGCGGGCGGCGGCATGATGATGCTCCTTGTGCTGACCAGTGTGCTGGGCTATGAACTCAAGACCGCCGTCGGCACGAGCGTATTCATCATGGCGTTCACCGCGCTGACCGGCGCCGTGTCGCATTTCGCGCTCGGCGGCATGCCCGATCCGGCGATCCTTGCAATGTGCATGCTCTTCACCCTCGTCTTTGCGCAGATCGGCGCGAAGATTGCCAACCATTCTTCCCCCGCGACGCTCAATCGGGTGGTCGGCGTCATCCTCGTCATCCTGGGCGGCGCGATTTTTGCGGTCAACCTGCTGAGTTGACGTTCAGACAGACTTTGATTTCGGGCTCTTCCCGATGAATAAGGAGGTTTTCCACTATGAAGAAAAAAGAAAAAAACGATTTCCCGCTTCGCACAGCCGCTAAAGAGATCAAGCTCAGCTTTACGCTGACCGCCGTCGTCGACCTGATTTTGGGCGTCATCCTGCTGTTCGCGCCCGCGCATGTCACAGATTTCCTCGTCATGCTCATCAGCGCGGGCATCACCATTTACGGCGTGTTCAATATCCTCTCCTTCATCTTCTCCCGCGGTATGACCGCCTACTCGTTTGAGCTGCTCATCGGCATCTGCGCGACGGCGTTCGGCGTGTTCTCCTTCATCAGTCCGAATTTCCTGCCGAGCGTGCTGTTCATCGTCTTTGGTCTGATGATTATCGTCAGCAGCATCAGCGGCATCAAGCGCGCGTTCACGCTCAAGAGCTACGGCTTTGAGCGCTGGTATCTGATGCTCATCTCCGCCATCGTGACGCTCGTTTTCGCCATCACCATCGTCGCCTTCCCGAACCTCTACGGCAACATGCTCATCATGGCGATCGGCATCGTGATGATCGCAGAAGCCATCAGCGACCTGCTGGGCATCCATCGTCTGTCCAAGTTCATCAAGGACAACGTGACCATCACCTACGGAGAGTAAGCCCTTTCCAGCATGTCGGGGACAGCCGAAAACACACGGCTGTCTTTTTTAGTCCCTCTTTTTGAAAAAAATGTTGAAAAAAGGGTTGACATCATTCCTTTTTCGGATTATAATACTATTCGTTCGGATTGATAGCTCAGTCGGTTAGAGCACCCGCCTGATAAGCGGGAGGTCGGTGGTTCGAGTCCACTTCAATCCACCATATTCCTCAGTAGCTCAATGGCAGAGCATTCGGCTGTTAACCGAAGGGTTGTAGGTTCGAGCCCTACCTGGGGAGCCAATAGAAATCAGTTGAGTTTGTATAAACTCGACTGATTTTTTTATATTCTTCAATAAACGAGCAATCGCAAAGGCTGCATAAATCCATACCGAAGAGCCTCCTCCTCATAAGAAAAAATCCGCTATAACGTAAAAAAGCGGGCTGAGCCCGCCTTCATCTCCGCCATAGTCCGTAAAAAGATTCAAAGCTTTACGCACGCGGACAAGCTTTGTGCAATTTCCTATAAGGTAAAAAAACGCCGCACGGGACGAACCCATGCGGCGGTCAACGACTGATGAAAGATTACTCGGCGTCAACCGGAGCGTCATCCAGATCGTCGAAGTCAAGACCCTGTACCTCGGCGTTGTAATCAACTTCCTCGGTCAGCGCCTCGCGGATGGACAGGCTGATGCGCTTGGCTTCCTTGTCCACCTTGAGGACCTTCACGCGCACGGTTTGACCGACCTGCACGGCATCCTCAACCTTGGCGATACGCTTGAGCGCGCACTGAGAGATGTGAACCAGACCATCAAGACCCGGCTCCAGCTCGACGAACGCGCCGAACGTGGTGATGCGGACGACCTTGCCCTCGACGATGGAGCCTTCCGGATACTTCTCCTCGGCAACATCCCACGGCTGCGGCTGAAGCGCCTTCAGGCTCAGCTGGATGCGCTCCTTCTCCTTGTCCACACCGATGATCTTCACCGTGACTTCCTGACCCGGGGTCACAACCTCGGACGGATGCTTCACGCGATGCCAGGCAAGATCGGTCACATGGATGAGTCCATCCACGCCGCCGATATCCACGAACGCGCCGAAGTCGGTCAGGCGGCGAACGATGCCGGTCACGACCTGATCCTTCTCGATCTTCTCCCAAGCCTTCTTCTTCTCGTCCAGCAGGTACGCCTTGCGGCTGGCAACGATGCGCTTCTTTGCCTTGTCCACCTCGATGATCTTCACGGTCATCGTCTTGCCGACGAACTCGCCGATATTCTCGACGAAACGGCGGGAGAGATGGGAAGCCGGGATGAACGCACGAACGCCCATGACGTCGGCGATCAGACCACCGTTGACGGCCTCACGACCCGTAGCCTCCACATAGGCGCCCGTATCGTATTCGGCAACGAGCTTTTCCCAATTCTTGGTGGCCATGACCTTGCGCTCGGAAAGGAGCACATAGCCTTCGCCATCGTTGAGCTTAACGACTTCAGCCTCGATCGGATCGTCGACCTTGCAGTCGGTGGTCACCAGATCGTTCTTCTTAATGAAACCGTCAGCCTTGCCGGGAATGCTCACGACAACGCCATCGTCGCTCACCTGGGCGACAACGCCTTTGACAACCTGACCGGGGCGGAACTTGACCATCGTCTCTTCGAGCATCGCGGCAAAATCTTCGCTGCTCTCGGAAACCTGATTCTTTTCCATGTCGTTCATGCGGGTACAACCTCCTCAAGTATCTCTACCCAGCAGGGGCTGGGGATGATACATACTTTATTGAATCACGGCAGTGGGGAACCGCCGGGAAACACATTTTTATTCTGCGTACTTTCTGTTTTCTTCGATGCGCTCTTTGACCTGTTCCAGCAGCCACTGCGGCGTCGACGCGCCGGCGGTCAGCGCCACGCGGTCGTTTTCTCCCGCCAGACCGTCCGGCACATCCTCCGGCGTCTCCACCAGGATGGACTTGGGACAGCGCAGCCGGCAGGTCTCCAGCAGTTTCTGCGTATTGGAACTGTTTTTTCCGCCGACGACCACCATCACGTCCGCTTGAGCCGACAGCTTTTCGGCCTCCTGCTGACGCTGGCTCGTCGCCGCGCAGATCGTCATTCGCTCGGTCAGGTCGGGCACGCGCCGCCTGAGAACCTGTAAAACCGATTCAAATCGGTCGCGCCGTATCGTCGTTTGTGCAACGACCATCGCGCGTTCGGGCAGATCCGCCTGTTCGGCAGCCTGCGCATCGGGTAAAATAAAGACCGAACCATGCGCCCATCCCGCGATGCCGACCACCTCCGGATGATCCGCCTCGCCGACGATGACCACCGCGCCGCCATCCTCGCTGTACGCCTGTACAAGCTGGTGAATATGCGCCACATGGGGGCATGTCGCGTCGATCACTGGAATGCCTCGCGCATCGCACTGCGCATAGACTTCGGGCGTCACGCCGTGGCTGCGGATGATGACCGTTTCGCCGGGCGCAACCTCGTCGAGCGAATCCACACTGCGGACGCCCGCCTGCCTAAGCCGCTCGACCTCCTGCGGATTGTGGATAAGCGGCCCCAGCGTAACGCAGGGGAGCTGTTTTTCAGCACATTCAAACGCTTTAAGCACCGCGCGCCGCACGCCGAAGCAAAATCCGGCATGCTCTCCAATCGTGAGTTTCATACGCACCTGCCCGTTCCCGTTTTTATCCCGAAGACCCACTTCTCCATTTTACCCATCTTTATCAATTCTCTCTATTTTTCGATATTCCTGCCGGTTGAATACAAATTTTTGAACTTTGCGCTAAAAATTTGCGTTTAACCCCTTCACCGCTCTGAAAAACGGGTTTTCAAAGCCCTCCGTTCTCCTTCCGCTCCAGGCACTCCCCTTTGTAAAGGGTTCCGTGCAGCGGATAAACGTGTCATTCCGCCGGTGGCAGCGATCTTCCGTTGCTCAACTGGGCGAACTCCGCTTCCATGCGGCGCGTCAGCTCTTCGCAAGTCTCCTTGTTCATCCGCCCCGCGCGCAGGTCGTCCATCTCTATCGGCTTGCCGATGTGGACGATCATCCTGTGGAACGGCTTGTAACAGCCCTCGATGTAGATCGGCACAACGTCGCATCCACTCTTGAGCGCCAGCAGCGACGCGCCGCCCAGCAGCGGGAGCATATGCCCCGTCTTGGAGCGCGTGCCTTCCGGAAAGATGCCGAGCGTTTCGCCCTCTTTGAGTACGCCCATCGCCGTGCGGATGGCGCTCATATCCATATTGCCGCGGTCTACCGGGAAACCGTGAACCTGACGGAACGCCCAGCCGAGGAACTTGTTTTCAAACAGCTCCTTTTTGCCCATAAAGTGAATCTCTCTGTCCGGCACGCACAGCGCGAGCGTCACCGGGTCAAGCAGACACTGATGATTGCCCATCAGAATGCAGTTGCGGTCTTTCGGCACGTTCTCCCTGCCCTCGATCTTCATGAAGAACAGCAGCTTGACCAGCAGCCCATACAAAAAGACGATGATGGTGTACAGCGGCGTATACTTGCGCTTGTGCATCGGGTAGCCGGGCTTCTTCTCTTCCTGTTCGTTATGCTCGTTTTCCATAAACTCTCTCCACAATCTCTACGATCGCGTCCACAACCTGCTCAGGCGTCATCTCCGTGGAATCCACGAGTATGGCGTCCTCCGCCTGGCGGAGCGGGTCGGTCTTGCGGTTCATGTCCTGCGCATCGCGCGCGTTCAATTCCGCAAGCACCTGTTCATACGGCGTCATGTCACCCTTTTCAACCTGCTGCCGATAGCGGCGGCGCGCGCGCTCTTCCGGCGTCGCGGTCAGGAAGATCTTGATCGGCGCATCCGTCAGCACATTCGTTCCGATGTCCCGTCCGTCGATCAGCATATCCGCCTGCGCCGCGATCTCGCGCTGAGCGGCAACCATGCGGCGGCGCACAGCCGCCCACTTGGAGATAGCGCTCGCCGCGGCGGACACCTCGCCCGTGCGGATAAGTCCCGTTACGTCCTCATCCCCAAGATACGTATGCTGTTCGCCGTTTTCATAGCGCACGCGGACATCCGCCTCCCCGCAGCGTGCAGAAACCGTCGCTTCATCCTGCGGGTCAACGCCGTTTTTCAGCATATACAGACCGACCGTGCGATACATCGCGCCCGTATCCAGGTGCAGAATATGAAGCTTCTGCGCCACGGCGTCCGCGATGGAGGACTTTCCCGCGCCCACCGGTCCGTCGATGGCGATATTTATAGGCATGTCTGTTTCCCCTCCCGAATCATCTATATGGGTTTATTATACGCCATCCATCGCCCATTCTTCAAGTCTTATGCCGGATTTAGAGTTTATTCTCCACTTTACTTTGAATCATCACGGTTTAAGCGCGTTCTATCCCCACATTTATGCCAAATTCCGTTTTAATCAGCCCTCTTTACCCCATTTATCTATTGTGCTATAATAGGAGGAGTGAGCCGTTTCTGATGAAGGAGGTTTATCATGTATTCATTTCAAACCGGCGCAGGCAAGCGCAAAAACAAGCAGACCATCCGCATCCTGAGCGTCGTCATCTTTGTTCTGGTCATCGCGCTGGCAGGCGTCACGTTTTCCTATGTCCGCGTCTCCGGCGTCAGCCGTGTGACCAACGATGCGCTGATGGCGCGCGCAACGAGCGAAGCGAACGAAGCGCAGTCCGCCGTCTATCGCCTAACGCAGTCCAGCGGCACCAACACGATGACGCTTCTTGCCAATGTCCGCAGCCACATTTATGCGCTGCAATGCCTGAATACCCTCGCTTCCAATATTTACGGCGCAGGCACGATCATCGTAGACGGCAGCATGCTCAACGCCTGCATGACTACTCTGGACGCCGCCGAACAGCGCTTGCAGGCGGGCAGCGTCCTGACCAGCTCGATGACCGAGCTTCGCGACGAAGTAGACGCTATCGTCGCGCTGTTCGCCGCAGTGGAGTGAGGAACGGTTGGGTTTTGCCCCAACCGTTCTCCCTATCTCGCAATCCTCGCCACTGCGTCGATCAGCATCCGCGCGTCAGCCGCAGTATTCATCAAGCCCGGACTGACACGCACGGCGCCGCCCTCCAGCGTGCCTAAATAGCGGTGTACACCCGGCGCGCAGTGCAGCCCGCCGCGCACCGCTATCCCCGCTTCATCCAGAAGCGACGCTACGACCTGCGACGCAATGCCCTCAATGTTGAACGTCAGCAGCGACGCGCCCTTTGCCGTGTAGACCCGGACGCCGGGCATTTCCAGCAGCGCGTCGCGCATCATTCCGCACAGCGCCGTCATGGTCTCATACGCTTCCCGCTCATGCGCAAGCGCAAAGCGCATGCCCGAATTCAATCCAGCAATGCCCGGCAGATTGAGCGTTCCGCTCTCCAAACTGTCGGGCATCATTCTGGGCTGAAACATACTTTCCGATGCCGAACCCGTTCCGCCCTGCCGAAGCGGAGCCAGTGTTACGCCCTCCTTCACCCACAGCGCGCCCGTCCCATGCGGGCCGAGCAGCCCCTTGTGTCCCGGCATCGCCAGCATCGTACAGCCCCACGCCCGCGGACTGAGCGGCATATGCCCCGCCGTCTGCGCCGCATCCACCAGAAACAACAATCCACGCCGTCTGCATACCGCGCCGACCGCCGCGACGTCCTGCTCCATCCCCAGAACGTTGGACATGTGCGTCATCACGACAAGCCGTGTCCGCGGTGTAACGGCGCGTTCCACATCCTGCGCCCGTATTCTGCCCTCCCCATCCGGCGGAATCAGCGTCAGCGTGATGACGCCGCTTCGCGAAAGCTCTGACAACGGACGCAGAACTGAATTATGCTCGATGAGCGTAGAAATTACATGGTCGCCCGTCCTCAGTGCGCCATGGATCGCCATGTTGAGCGCGTCAGTCGTGTTGATCGCAAACGCAATGCGTGACGCGTCTTTCTCTCCGAGCATCTGCGCAATATGCTCACGGCATTCCTCAACACTCCGTCCAGCCGCCAGCGACAGCCGATGCCCCGCTCGTCCGGGATTCGCGCCGCATCGTTCAAGCGCGTCCGTCATCGCCTGTATCGTGCATCGCGGTTTGGGAAAACTCGTCGCCGCGTTATCCAGATAGATCAAAGCGCATCCCCCTTTTTGCCGCACTGCCCGCGTTGCGGCGTCATACAGTGGAGTATATGAGGTCTGCCGCAGGCTAGACCCGCAGGAGGGAACGCGCATGAATGAATCCTTTGGTCTTGCCTCTTTCCGTTCGCGCACGCAGGTTCTGCGCATGGAGGACGCGCTGCACCGCGCCGGCTTGCCCGCCGGAGTCATCGCCACGCCGCGGGAAGTCGCGGTCGGATGCGGGCTGTCCGTCCGCTTCGAGCTGCCCGATACGCCGCAGGTATTACAGGTCTACCGCCGTTTGAATCCCGGCGCGCTCATCGGTTTCTACCGCGTAGACGGTTACGGCACGCGGCGCTTATCGCTTACGCCGCTGCTTGAAAAAAGGTGATATGAAAAGCTATTCGCTCCTTCTGAGAGAGAATAGCTTTTTATCAGCAGTTTAAGCGGTCAATCTCTGTGCAGTTTCCTATAAAAAACCGCATAAAGGCTGCCCGCGTGTATAAGGCGTTGAAGCTTTACAGCCTGTGGCAGAAATGCAAGCAGACTCTGCCCGCTTGCGGCTCAGGAAAAAACTTTGCAGAAAAGTTGAAAAAAAGATAAAAAAAGGGTTGACACACAGCGAAAGCTGCTGTATAATTAGTGACGTGCTTGGGGTCGTAGCTCAGCTGGTCAGAGCGCCACGTTGACATCGTGGAGGTCGTAGGTTCGAGCCCTATCGACCCCACCAAGCTAAATCGGAGTTAGTCGCCCGGTTGGAAGTCCTCTCGAAAGAGAGGACTTTTTTCTTTTATTCTTGAGTCAAAAAGCAGGGATGCTGGAATTCTGCTCCGGCATCCCTGCTTTGAATCTATTTACTTATCCTTCTGAAAAAATCGGTTCGCGGAAAGCGCTTTACCTCGCCTTTATCCCCCAATCTTCCATCCTTCCGCCTGCTCGCGGATCTCCACGAACCGGCGGTATCTGCCCTCTTCCCTGACGAGCTGCGCGTGCGTTCCCTGTTGAACGATGCGCCCGTCACCCAGCACGAGGATCTGGTCGGCGTTTTCGATGGTCGCCAGTCTATGCGCGATGATGATGATGGTCTTGCCGCGCGTCAATTCGGATATCGCCTGCTGAATCAGGTGTTC
>CAKTXP010000061.1 GCA_934631055.1 uncultured Clostridia bacterium
CCTCCTTCATGAGACGAATGCGATTATATCATAACAGCCCGATTCCATCAAGGGATGCGGGCTGAAATGTCGGTTTTGCAGTTTATTTGCAGTCTATTTGCCCTCTCAGTCACTTCGTGACAGCTCCCCCAAAGGGGGAGCCAAGACTATGAGCCCACCTTGCCTCTCCCTCTGGGAGAGGTGGCGCGCAAAGCGCGCCGGAGAGGGCGGCGCCAGCTTTACTTCCTTCTCATCGGCAGCGTCACAAAATACACCGCCGCGCAGCAAAGCACGATCGCCGCGCCCGCGCTCGTGTTGAGGTAATACGACATCGCCAGCCCCGCCACGCCGCAGCACAGCGCGATGACGACCGACGTGCGCATATACCCCGCCGCGCTCCTTGCGACATTGCGGGAAGCCGCCGCCGGCAGGATGAGCAGCGAGTTGATGAGCATCACGCCGACCCAGCGGATCGATACCATGACCGCGACGGCAACCAGCATCGTGAACGCGTATTCCGTCATTTTGGAACGGATGCCGCGGCTCTGCGCAAGCGGCGCGTTGACGCTGGTAATCAGCAGCGGGTTAAACAGGAACACCCAGCAGACGATGGTTCCGACCAGCGCGACCAGCAGCGAGACCAGATCCCCCTGCGCGATGGAAAGCACGTCGCCGACCAGCACGGAGGAATACTTCGCAAACGCGCCGCCGCGCGAAAGCACGACCAGACCCAACGCGATGGACGTGGAGGAAAAGACGCTGATGATCGTATCTGCGCTCATCTTGGAATGGTGCTTGACGAATGTAATCAGCACCGCCCAGAGGATGCCGAACAGCAGCATGGCGCTCATCTGGCTCTGCCAGCCCAGCACGACGCCGATGGCAATGCCGGTCAGCGCGCTGTGACCGAGCGCATCCGAGAAGAACGCCATCTTATTATCGACCGCCATCGTACCCAGCATGCCGAAAAGCGGCGTAATCAGGATGATTGCAATCAGCGCGTTCTTCATAAACGTGTAATGCAGCCACTCAAAGGGCAGCAGCGTATCCATCAGGGCGTAGAGACCGTTCATGCGCGCCCTCCTCTCGTATAAAAGACCTGCGCGAACTCGTCGCTGTCAAAGACCGTCTCCGGGTCGCCCTGCCGCACGACCGTACCCTGCATCAGAACGACGCGGTCGGCATAGCGGCGCACGACGTCCAGGTCATGCGAAACGAGCAGAATCGCCATGTGATTGGTGCGCTTCAGCTCGTCCACCGTCTGATAAAAGGATTCCAGACCGTTCTGATCCACGCCGGAGACCGGCTCGTCCAAAATCAGCAGATCGGGCTGCGGGGTCAGCGCCAGCGCCAGCAGCACGCGCTGCAATTCGCCGCCGGAGAGCGCGCCGAGCGGGCGCTTTTCCAGCTTCTCGCAATGCGTTCGGGCGAGCGCGGCGCGAACCTTTTCCTTCGTCTTTTTGCCCACGCCCAGAAACACCGGCACGCGGGACAGCGACGCTGCCATAAAATCCATGACCGTGACCGGAGACGAGCGGTCAAACTCCAATTGCTGCGGCACATAGCCCGTGCGCACGGCGGCGGCAGGGCGTCCGTCCGTCGTCAGATGGCGCACGACACCCTTGTATTCGACCTGACCGAGCAGCGCGCGCAGAAGCGTCGTCTTGCCCGCGCCGTTCGCGCCGATGAGCGCCGTCAGCTCACCGCAATGGATGTGCAGATTGACGTCCCGGAGCAGCACCTGATGTCCCGCCGTCACGCTGAGGTGATCCACCTCGATGCGGCAGAGTTTACACGGCGCGATGCCCGGACAGTTCACATGTGCATGACCGGCGTGGTCATGAGGCTTTTGTATCTTCTGACTCATTGAGCAAACGCCTCCGTCAAGACTCTTGCATTTTCGCGCATGATGTTCTCATAGCTCTCCATGCTTCCATCTCCGGATACGCACGGGTCGAGCGTGTAGATGCTCGCGCCGGTCTCGTGCGCAATCGTCTCCGCCGCTTTCTGCGGATACTGCGGCTCGACGAACAGCGATTTGATGCCCAGTTCCATCACCAGATCGCAGGTATCGGCAATATCGCGGGTGCTCGGCTCTTCGCCCGGCTCAGTCGCGATAACGCCCGCCACATGCAGCCCAAACGCGTCGGCAAAGTAGGTAAACGCCTCATGGAACGTGATCATCTCCCGCCCCGCGTAAGGCGCAAGCTGTTCGGTCAATTCTTCCTTCAGCTGCTCAAGCTTCAGGATATATGCCTCAGCATTGCTCCGGTAAGCCTCCGCATGTTCGGGGTCGGCGTTTGCCAATCCCTCGGCGATGTTTCGAACCTGCACAATCGCCAAAGACGGATCGAGCCAGACATGCGCGTTCATCACTTCGCCTTCATGGTCGTGGTCATGCGCATCGTGATCGTGGTCATGGTCGTCGTCGCTGGGCAGCATCTCGATGCCCTCGCTCGCGTCGATCACCGGCAGATCCGCGCGCAGGGTCAGCACCTTGTCCATGAACTGCTCCATCCCGCCGCCGTTGATGACCAGCGCGTCCGCGCTGTCCAGCATGACCATGTCGCGGGTTTGAAGCTGATAGTCGTGCAGACAGCCTACGTTCTGCTCCGCCATGTTCTGCACGGTCACGCCGTCAATACCCGCCGCAACATTCTGCGTCAAAATATACATCGGGTAGAACGAGGTGACGATCACTTTCTGCCCGTCCGTCTGCGCCGCGCATCCGCTGAACGCCAGCATCAAAACCATCAGCAGCAGCGCAAATCCGTTTCTTTTTTTCATCGTTTTTCCTTTCCGGTTCCAAAGGGGATCAAGTTCCGCACATCCGCGCCCTCCAGGCATACGGATACAGATTTTCCTTTTTCGTTTCAAATCCCGTTTTTCCTGCTCCAAGTCCGAAATCGTCAAAATTTTCCATCTTTTTCCTTTTTTATCCTGATGGCGAAACAGTTTTCGCCTTGTACGCGAATCGCGTTTATGGTATAATCTTTCCTGATTTCGTATGAACACGATTTGTCCGCAAGGGGGCATGTTCGTTATGGATTCCCATCTGATCGACGTTGAAGGCGGTCTCCGCCGGAACGGGAACAATTATCTCTTTTATATGCGCCATTTGCAGCGCTTTTTGAACGATACGAATATGGTCAAGCTGTGCGACGCGCTCAACCGCGGCGATATGGCGCAGTCCTTCTTCTTTGCCCATACGCTCAAGGGCGTCACCGCCCAGCTCGGCATTGTCGCGCTGTATCATCCGCTCGTCGCCCTGTGCAACCTTCTGCGCACGCAGGATGCCGCCCTGCTTGGGCAGGCACAGGCTGCCCTGCCCAAGCTGCTTTCTGTGTATGACCAGGTAGTCAAGGAGATCGAGAACTATTGAGCCTTCTCCATAAAAACGTAACGCGCACGAGTTCTTTTCGTGCGCGCTTTTTTAATTCAATTTCGTTTCGCCAATTGGTTTGATCATCAGGTCATCCTGCACGGACAGACCTCTGTTTTTTTCCAGAAAAGTCATCTCATCATAACATTTCATCCGGTTTTCGCGAAGAATGGTTCCCATTCCCTGACGTTCGCTGGGCGTGACCCGTTCCCGCACCCATCTCGCACTCCACTTTTCACCGGGTTCATACATTTTTTTATCGTAAAAAACCCTGAGCATGCCCTGAAATGCTTCCTTTCGAGCGTTTTTATTCAGGCTGAGCTGAAAATTCCGATTTTTCGGATCATAAGAGAGATACGCCACCGCCTTATCGGGCTCCATCCTGTTGACGACGATAAAACGCTTCATAGTAGTCCCACCTTTTTTCAATCATTTCCCACGCTTTGTCAATGTGCGCTTTCGGGAGGATATCTTCAAGTCCCTCCAAAATTACGGCTTTTGCGCCCTCCGTCCGCTCGGGAATTCTCGGCAACTCAGGCATGAGTTCCAGATTCTTAAATAAAAACCTCGAACCCAGATAGTTATTCGCCGGATAATCCGCCATGACGTTATAATCCGCTACATCCTCTACAAATTCGCCGTTCTTTGAAAACAGCAGCGACAGTCCGAAATCAAACAGCGGCGCCATCCGCGCGTTTCCCTGCTCATCTAGAAGAACTTCGATATTTGCGCCATGCCTGTCTTTGTTGCTGACCAGAAAATCTGCCAGCATCATTTGGGAGATCTCGGTCTTCCATCCCATTCTGATGCAGAAATCCAACGGGGATTCATTTTCCTTTTTATTCAGATCGTAATATACGTCCAGCCCCATTTTGCTCTCGCCCTTTTTCCGAAAATTTCGGGAAGAACACATCCATGTCGTATATTCTTTTCCGTCTATCCGAATCAGCGCGTGTATCAATTGATAAGCAACATGTGGGATCCCGATCGTATCCAGCAATCGGGAAACGATCAGCTCATTGACGCTCTCATGTCCATAAAAGCCCGCGTAAGAATCAAAGCAGCTGAGCTTGTAATACACATCCTCATGCAGGGTCTTCATCAGCATGCCCGGCGTTCCCGGCGAAAAGGAAATGTCATTCCACTCAAGCATCCTGTAGTCCTGAGCTTCTCTGATGATATCCCGCTCAGCCATGCGCCTCACCTCTTTCCTGCATCATAATCCAGCCGACTGTATCTTGTCAATCAATTTGTTTTTTCCCCTTCTTTGTGGTATGATAAGTTTATCAACCTTTCCCGTCCCATGGGACATCCATCCATGAAGGAGAACGCTATGTCAGATACCTTCGTCGTCGTTGACGGCAACAGCCTGATGCACCGCGCTTTTCACGCGCTTCCGCCGCTTTCCAACGAGGACGGCGTATTCACCAACGCCGTTTTCGGTTTTCTGTCCATGCTGCTCAAGGTCGTCGGCGACGAGCGCCCGCGTTATCTCGCCGTGGCGTTCGATATGCACGGGCCGACCTTCCGCCATAAGGATTACAGCGAATATAAGGCGGGAAGAAAACCGACCGCGCCAGAGCTGATTCCGCAGTTTGACCTCGTGCGCCAGTGCCTTGAACAGATGGGCGTGCGTATCCTCACCTGCCCGACGTTTGAAGCGGACGACATTCTGGGAACCTTCGCGCGCCGCTGCGAGGAAGCCGGCATCCCCGCGCTGCTGGTCACGGGCGACCGCGACTCCATGCAGCTGGTCACGGAAACGACCAACGTGCTTTATACCAAGCGCGGCGTGAGCGAGGTCGTGCGCTATACGCCGGAAAAGGTTCACGAGGATTTCGGCGTTTCTCCAGCGCAGATTCCCGACCTCAAGGGGCTGATGGGTGACGCCAGCGATAACATTCCCGGCATCCCCGGCATCGGCGAAAAGACCGCCGTCAAGCTGCTGACCGCCTATGGCACGCTGGAAAACGCGCTCGACCACGCGGACGCCGACCTGAAAGGCAAGCAGCGCGAAAAGATGCTCGACGGGCGCATGTCCGGTCTGATGAGCAAAAAGATCGCGACCATCACCCGCTTCGTTCCTCTGGACGACGTAAAACTGGAAGACTGCCGCTTGGGCGATATGACCGGCGTGCTTCCGCTGTTTGACCAGCTCCAGCTCAAGACGCTGAGCGCGCGCCTTTTGCAGCTGGAAAAGCAGGAATCCGACAGCGCCGAATCCCCCGCGCCCGCCATCGTCTGGAAGGATGCGCAGACGCTGGACAGTGAAAGCGCCGCCGCGTCCTTTCTGAGCACCCTGCCTGCGGACGCGCGCGTCGCCCTGCTGATGCAGGAAAGCGGCTTTTCCATCGCCGTAGAGAATGGCGTGCAGGCGGTCATCCCCTTTGCTCAGGGGCTTTTGGGCGAGGGGCTGGATCCGCTTTCCGCCGCAAAGGCGCTTGAGCCGCTGCTGACCGGTTCGCGCAGGCTCATCCTCTTCAACGCCAAGCGCCTGAAAACCGAGCTTGCCCCGTGGAACCTCTCCGTTTCCGCGCCGTTTGACGACGACCAGATTATGCAGTATCTGATCGCTCCGCAGAGCGGCAAGTATGAAGCGCCGGAAAACGCCGCCGCGCTCTTCACGCGGACGCTTTCGGATGAACAGACGCTCAACGAGCAGGAAATGACCCGCCTGTATCGCGAGATCGAGCTGCCGCTGCTGGATACGCTCTACGCGATGGAGCGCGACGGCTTCCTCGTCGATCGCGGCGAGCTAACGCGGCTGGGCGCGCAGTACGACGCGCAGATCGCCGGTCTGAAAGAGGAGATCTTCTCCCTCTGCGATTCCGCGCCGTTCAACCTCAACAGCCCGCAGCAGCTGGGCGACATGCTCTTCAACAAGCTTGGTCTGCCCGCCAAAAAGAAAACCGCCCGCGGCTATTCTACCGACGCGGACACGCTCAGCGAGCTTTCCGCGCTGCATCCGGTCATCGACAAGATCCTGCTCTACCGCCAGGTCTCCAAGCTCAAGAGTACCTACATCGACGGTCTCCTGCGCCTGACCGGACGCGACGGACGCATCCACACCTGGTTTGACCAGACCATTGCCGCGACGGGGCGCATCTCCTCCAGCGAGCCGAATTTACAGAATATCCCCGTGCGCACGCCGATGGGGCGCGAGATCCGCCGCGCGTTCATCGCCAGGGACGGCTGCGTGCTTGTCGATGCGGACTATTCGCAGATCGAGCTGCGTCTCCTCGCCCATCTTTCCGGCGACGAGGCGATGTGCGAAGCCTTTACGCTCGGGCAGGATATCCACGCCCGCACAGCGGCGGAGGTCTACGGCGTGCCGATCGAAGAGGTCACGCCGCAGATGCGTTCCAGCGCGAAAGCCGTCAATTTCGGCATCGTCTACGGCATCAGCGCGTTCGGGCTTGCCAACAACCTGCATATTCCGCCGAAGGAAGCGGCGGACTTCATCGCCCGATATTTTGCGCGCTATCCCGCAATACACAAATTCATGGACGCCTGCGTCAGCCAGGGCAAGGCGGAAGGTTATTCCGTAACGATGTACGGACGCCGCCGTCCCCTGCCTGAACTCTCCAGCCCGAATTACAACCGACGCCAATTCGGCGAACGCGCCGCGATGAACACGCCCGTTCAGGGCGCGGCGGCAGATATCATCAAAATCGCGATGAACGCCGTTCACGATGAGCTGGCGAAAGAAGGGCTTTCCGCGCGCCTCATCCTGCAAGTCCACGACGAACTCATCGTCGAAACGCCCGTCGAAGAGCAGGAGAAGGTGACCGCGCTCCTGCGCCGCTGCATGGAAGGCGCGGCAAGCCTGCGCGTCCCGCTCGTCGCGGACGTTCACGCCGGTCATTCGTGGTACGACACGAAGTAACGGGGAACGCTTGGGGCTTTGCCCCAAACATCCGGGAAACTCGCATAGAAACTCAAGCGTTTCTTGCGATTCCCGATTTCCATCCCGCCAAGAACCTGAGGTTCTTGGATTTCCCACTTCTTTATCGCTGCGCGATAAATAGGAAAAAAACGACCTTGGATGAAATCCTTCTTCATATTCGTCATATATACATTTCCCTCAGCTATCGCAAAGCGACAGCGTAACGGAAGGTGCAGGGAACTCAGTTCCCTGCCGGGGCTTGGGGTGGAACCCCAACCGTTCCCCTTCCCCCCGTCCCTCACTCATTTTCCGGAGGTTGACCATGAAGATCGGTTTGACCGGTTCTATTGCCTGCGGTAAAAGCACCGTCAGCGCATACCTCGCGTCGCTGGGCTGCGCTGTCGTCGATGCCGACGCCATCTCCCGCGCGTTGACCGCCGACGGCGGCGCGGCGCTCCCCGCTGTGCGCCAGACTTTCGGCAGCGGCGTCTTTTCCGGCGATTCCCTCGACCGCCGCGCGCTGGGGCAGCTCGTCTTTGCCGACTCCCAAAAGCGCGACGCGTTGAACGCCATCCTGCATCCCCTCATCCTGCGCGAGATATCCCGCCAGCTCGACGCTTACGATGCGCCGGATCGGCTCGTCATCGGCGATATCCCCCTGCTCTATGAATGCGGCATGCAGACGATGTTCGATGCCGTATGGGTCGCTTCCGTGCCGCGCGAAACGCAGATCGAGCGCCTTGCCCAGCGCGATGGGCTGAACCGCTTGCAGGCGGAACGCCGCATCGACGCGCAAATGCCCCTCGCCCAAAAGGAAGCGCTCGCCGACGCCGTGATCCATACCGAAGGCACGTTGGAACAGACCCATCGGCAGATCGACGCGCTGCTTTGCCGTCTTGCCCAAAGGAGAAAGCCATGAGCGAAAACACACCCATGCGCCGCCGACGCCCCCCTCAGCCCGTCCAGATTGACGACGCGTCCATCGCGCACGAGCCGCAGAACGGCGGGCAGGAACGTCCTCCCCGCCGCGAGATCCCGCCGCATCGGCGCGTGCGGGTCGTGCCGGTCGAAACCGTGGACGACGATCCGCCTCAGCATTTCCCCGAATCGCCGCTGTCGAATCTGCCCGTGCCCATCCGTTTCGGCGTGCTGGCGCTGGCGCTCGTTCTGCTGGTCGTCGGTTCTGTGTCCATCACCAAAACCTATCTCGCCCATCAGGAAGAACGCCGTCGGCTGGAAGCGGAAGCCGCCGAACGCGCGCAGCATCCGCTCTATTATGCCGATACCATCACCGCCTACGCCGATTCGCAGGAGCTTGACCCCGCGCTCGTCGCCGCAGTTATCCTCTGCGAATCGAGCTTCGATCCAAAAGCGGAGAGCTATCTGGGCGCGCGCGGACTGATGCAGCTCATGCCCGATACCGCGGAATGGGTCGCTCACAAGCTGGGCGAGGACGGCGCGGATTATTCCTTTGACAATCTCTATGACCCCGAAACCAATATCCGCTTTGGCACATGGTATCTGGGCTATCTGTCCCGTCGGTTCGGCGGCGATGCGACCAAGATCGTCTGCGCCTATCACGCCGGTCAGGGCAATGTAGACAGCTGGCTCAAGAATCCGCAGTACAGCGCCGACGGCGTGACGCTCGACGTCATCCCCACGCAGGACACCGCGACCTATGCTTCCCGCGTCCTGCGCGCGCGCGACGTCTACCGCAAATACTATTTCCCGCTTGAGCTTCCCGACGACGCTCAGCAGACCGAGACCGAATCATAAGGAGATTACCATGCGCATTTCCCGCTTTGCCCGCCTGACAGCCTGCCTGCTGTGCGCGCTGCTGGCGCTCGTTCCCGCGGCAGGTCTTGCCGCCCCCACGTCGCTGACCTGCGCCATCGTCGCCAAGGACGATCTCGATCTGCGCCCGCTGGAGATCAATCAGCGCGACGTGGTCAGCGTGCTGGATCTGGTCTACGAAAGCCTGTTCCAGATGGACGACAACTACCAGCCTCAGCCCGAGCTGGCGTATTCCTACGAATTCACCAACGAGGGGCGCAAGCTGAAGGTTCAGCTGCGCGAAAACGTGACCTTCCATAACGGGCGCACGCTGACCAGCGAGGACGTCGTCGCGACGCTGGATTACATGTTCGAGCTGGCAGGCTTTGACGACGACCTCAATTCGGATATTCCCGTCGCCGACCGCGGGCTGTATTACTCGACGTTCTACTCCATCAAGTCCTGGGAAGCGACGGACGATTATAACCTCATCTTCACCCTCCGCCGCGCAAGCTACGGCTCTCTCTATGCGCTCGCCTTCCCCATCCTGCCCGCCGACGAAGTGCGCAACAGCATGCCCGCCGGAACCGGCCCGTATAAGTATGACGGCTATGAGCAGGGGACTTCCATCTGGCTGACCGCCAACACGAGCTGGTGGAAAAAGACGCCCGCCATCCGCAATATCCGCGCCGGCATTTACAGCTCGGATGACCGCGCGCTCAACGCGTTCGATACCCAGACGGTCGATGTCGCGATGACGCGCTCCATCAACGCCTCCCGTTACAGCGGTTCGCTCAATACGTTCTCCATGACGGCGCGCACGCGCCAGCTCGAGGTGCTGCTGGTCAACCGCGCTTACAAGGATTTCAAGAGCGACGACAACGGGCAGAACCTCGTCCGTCAGGCGATCTCCTACGCCATCAATCGAAGCGAATTGATTTCCTCCGCCTATCAGAACATGGCGACCGTCGCCTATACGCCCATCCCGTCCGGCACATGGCTCTCCAACGAATCGACCATCCGCGATATCTACGACCCGCTGATGGCGGCGTCCCTGCTGGACAGCGCGGGCTATAAGCTCGCCGACGACGGCAAGCGCTACAAGAACGGCGAAAAGATGGAATCCCTGCGCATCCTCGTCTACGACGAGCCGGGCTCCACCGCCCGCACCAACGCCGCCAATAAGATCGTCGATCAGCTTGCGGCGGTCGGCATCCCCGCCTATGTCGCGACGTGGAGCCGGGCGAACGTGATGGAAAAGCTCGTCAGCGGCAACTATTCCCTCGCGCTGTGCGCCTTTAATTTCGACGTCTGCCCCGATCCGGGCTTCACCGTGACCTCGACGGCGAGCTGCAATTACACGCGCTACCGCTCGACGGATATGAACGACCTTATCGCCCAGCTCCGCAAGAGCTACACCGCCGACGAATACAAGCGGGTCATGAATCTGATTCAGGATCAGTTTGAGCAGGACGTTCCCTATATCTGCCTGTACTGGCGCACGGGCGTCCTTCTCTCCCGCGAGACCTTCACGGATTCGCGCGACATCCGCGAGCTGGAGCTTCTGCGCGGCGTAGAGAGTTACGGAAATTAATTTTTAAAGACATTTGTTAAAGCCGCCGCGAAGCGAAGAAGGGAGTCTGAGGGATGAAATCCCTCAGGCAGGTCTGGGATTGGAGTCACACGCCCGCTGTGCGGGATTTCAGTGTGACGAAAATCGGAAATCGCAAGAAACGCTTGCGTTTCTATGCGAGTTTCCCGGATCGGCAGCCCAGCGTTTCCCCAAATCCACCAATGTAGTTTCAGAGTAGAATGCGAAGCATTCTACAATTGAAACGGCGACATTTTAAAAGCGCATATTCTTAGATACAGAATAGCATAAGAGGCTGTCTTTATGAACAGAGAAGAAAAAAACGCGCATATTCTCGCCGAACTGGCGCGGCTTTATCCGGACGCTAAACCCGCGCTGCATTTCGCTTCCCCCTATCAGCTGCTGGTCGCCGTCATCCTCTCCGCGCAATGCACGGACGTCAAGGTGAATATGGTCACGCCCGCGCTCTTCGCCGCTTATCCGGATGCCGCGTCGCTCGCGCAGGCAGAGCCGGAGACCATCGAGCCTTACATCAAGACCTGCGGCCTATTCCATAACAAGGCGAAGAACCTCGTTTTGATGGCGCGCGAACTGGTCGCTCGGTTCGGCGGCGAAGTTCCCGCCGACCATGACGCGCTGGAAAGCCTGCCCGGCGTCGGACGAAAGACAGCGAACGTCGTCATGAGTTGTGCGTTTGGCGAGGACGCCATTGCGGTGGATACGCATGTTTTCCGCGTTACCAACCGTCTCGGTCTGGCGGACGCCCCCGACGTCCTCAAGACTGAGCAGCAGCTCATGCAGAATATTCCCAAAAACCAGTGGAGCCGCGCGCATCACTGGCTCATCTACCACGGACGCCGCGTCTGCGCCGCCCGCAAACCGGATTGCGAACATTGCACGCTGCATGAATGGTGCGATTACGCGAATGGGAATTCCAAGGGGAAGAAATAAAAGAAACGCTCAGACAGCCGCCTTTCCCAAAGGGGAAGGCTAATATTCGCTCATTTATAGCCGATAACCAAAAACCCAGAACTGTCAGCTGTATCAGCTATGCCGTTCTGGGTTTTCCGTTTTGGGTAAAAGCAGGAATCATCCTGCCGCCACAGGTTTTCAATCCCTGCTCTATGGGATGTGGATTGGAGCTTTCTCGAACAGTACAACAAACTGGAAGTTGCAGGTTACTCATAAGGATAATTGTGTTCGGATTTCGATTGAAATTCTTTTAAGCTAACGATTTTCATGTTTTTATTAAATTCAATAATAGATACTCCGTCAAATCCGCCGATCTGATTGTCATAATTGCATTCAAAATACCATTCTACCACTGTGAACATATCTTGGTGAATGAATCTTTTTATGTTCCACTTTAAAACTGTCCCTCTTATATTCCAATCAGAAAACCACTTTAAGATTTGCGGTAATCCGTGATATTCCGGTCCATAGCACTCACTATAAATAATATCGTCAGAGAAAATATCTCCTAATGGTTCAATGTTTTTATCGAGCCACGACTGAAAATAGCTTTTAACGATTTCTTC
>CAKTXP010000062.1 GCA_934631055.1 uncultured Clostridia bacterium
TATCAAACTTCCTACACTTGAAAAGTGCGAACATAAAAACAGTTTCATCCATATCCTCCTTAATAAATTCCGATTTACTGGACTAAGCTGAGTATACCATATTCGCCAATGAGAGAACACCCCTATATAGGAGAATTTGGCTGTTTTACTGCGTACGTACACCCTCCGCAGGGATTCCAAAGGGGCGCAGCCCCTTGGCACACGACTTTCGGACAAAGCCGTGCGTGTTACATCTTGATAGAGCTGTTACAGCTTACCGATATGCAAAAAGCCCCATATCAACACCTTTGCGGTGCGGATATGGGACTTGATGTTTCCTTGACCAAGCCGGGTACTCGTAACCAATCCTGACAGGCAGTTGCCGTGTCATTTCTCGAAAACTGTTTTGCGAACACCAAGCTAAAGAGGAGCGGGTCTTTTATCAATACTTGAGTTTCTGCGTCGCGGCCCAGCCTTCGTTAATGGCTTCCTGATGGCTGACGGCGTAGGAGCCGATGCTCTCGGCTTTGCTCATCGGGATCGGGAAGTGTACGCAGAGGTGACCGGCGAAGTTATTGCTGGTCAGGTGCTGCGGGGAATGCGGATAATCGTGGGTCGAGCCGATGTAGGTCTTGCCGTCGGAGAACGTGACCCATACGGCTTTGGGCGCCCAAGTCGTCTTGTTGCCGAAGGCTTTGAGCATGATGGCGGTATCCTCGGCGGTCGCCGGTTCGGCGTCCATATGCGCGTCCTTGGTCATGATGCGCAGTTTCCAGGAGTAGCCGGTGGAGAAGTCGTAGACGGTGCAGTATTCGCCGTTGGCGTAGTTGCGGCGCCAGTTGTAGAAGTTGTCGTAGATGACGTTGTTCGCCATGCTCGGGGTCGGCGAATTGGCATTGCCGTTATTATTGCCAATGACGCTGCTGCCGGAATAATCGGCGTTGATGGCGGCGAGGGTCTTTTTGCCCGCGATGCCGTCCGCCGTCAGCCCCTTGGACTTCTGATAGGCGATGACCGCGTCGGCGGTCTTTTCGCCGAAGTTGCCGGTCTTGCTGCCGGTGTAGAAGCCCAGCGAGGTCAGCATGTTTTGCAGCTTGAGGACTTCGTCGCTCTTGCTGCCCTGCTGAAGGGTGATGGAGGTATTGAGCAGGGAAGAAGAGGAGGACGAGCTGCTGTTGCTGCTGCTGGAAGAACTGCTCGAGGAGCTGCTGGAAGAGCTGTTATTGCTGCCGGAAGAACTTCCGCCCTTTAATTTACTGCTGATGGCGGAAAGCGTCTTTTCGCCCGCAACGCCGTCGGCGGAAAGCCCGTTTGCCTTCTGAAAGCTGTAAACGGCTTCCTTGGTCAGCGGGCCGAAATTGCCGGTGACCGAGCCGGTGTAATAGCCCAGCGTTTTGAGATTCTGCTGGAGCGTGCGGACGGCTTCAGACTGAGTTCCCTGCTTGAGCAGGGAGGAAGAGGAGGACGAGCTGGAGCTGGACGAACTGCTGCTTGAGCTGCTGGAAGAGCTGCTCGACGAAGAAGAACTGCCCAGCGCCGTGGCGATCTTGGCGAGCGTCTTGCTGCCAGCGATGCCGTCGGCGGAAAGCCCATTGGCTTTCTGGAAGCTCATGACGGCGGCTTCGGTCTTGCTGCCGAAATGACCGCTGAGCGTGCCGGAATAGTAGCCGAGCTTGTTCAGATCCTGCTGAAGCTTGAGAACCGCGTCGCTGCGCATGTCGTAGCGCAGGGTCGTCGTATCCGAAGAGGAAACGGACGAGCTGGAGGACGAGGAGCTGGAAGAACCGGTCGTATAGGTGATGCCGGCGGCTTCATACAGCGCCGCGCGCGTCGCTTCATCGACGACGCCGTTGTCCTCAAGCGCGTATTTTTTCTGGAATTTCTTGACGGCGGTCTCGGTCTTTTCGCCGTAGTGACCGGTGATGCCGGCGCTGTACAGCTTGAGCTGCTTGAGCGCGGTCTGAATGGTCGCGATTTCATCTGCCTCATCGCCAAGGCTGTAACTCTGCGCTGAGGCGGTGGCGCAGACGCATACCATGACAGCAGCCGCAAGGGCTGAGATCCATCTTTTGTTCGACGCACGGAGTTTCATTTGGGCATGCGTCTCCTTTCATTTCAAGTATGTGACTATTTTATTACGACTTGTAACATTTGTCAAGTTGATTTTAATAAACTCACATCGAATCGAAATAATCGGAGCCGAAATCCGCAGAAAACAGCGGCGTATAGCGCAGGATATCCCGCTCATCGCGTGCGCTGAGAAAGACGTGCGCGCAGGTCGGCGTGAAGGAGAGCGGCTTGGGCGCAAGCGCGGCGAGCGTCTGCGGCGTGGTCTGCGCATGGCGGGCGAGGGTGATATGCGGCGAAAAGGGGCCGGGATCGACGCTCAACCCGTTTCGGATGCAGTCGGCGATCAGCGCGTCGTGGAGCGCGTCAAGGGCAGGTTCGCTTTTGACGCGCAGGATCAGGATGGCGTTGTCCGGCTTGCCGAAATAGTCGGCGGTATCCAGCGTGAGCGTTGGCGCAGGGAAAGCGGCGGCGTGTTTTTGCAGGATATGCTCGGCGCCGCTCATCTGTTCGGGCGGAACTTCGCCCAAAAAGGCGAGCGTGATATGATGGTTGGAAATATCGGAATAGCGTCCGAGAATGAGCGATTCGCTCTTTTGGGCGACGCGGGCAGTCTCCTGCCGGATGGCGTCGGGCAGGGAAAGACCATAGAACAGGCGCATGGCGCAGACCTCCTTTTTCTTTATTCTATCGGCTTTTCATCTTCTGCGCAAGTATGGTATAATCGGGAAGAAAGAGAGGATGATGCGCCATATTTACGCAGGATGAGATCAGGGAGCTGACTCCGGATAGAGGGATGATGAAACGCGCGGCTGAATGTATCCGAGAGGGGCGCGTCCGCGATATCCGCGTAGAGCAGAAAAATAACGGCATTATCCGTTATTCCTGCCGGATACTGGGCAATTACGGTCGGTATCGGGCGTGGCTGGAAGAAAATAACGGATGCCTGACCGTCGGACACTGCACCTGCCCTGCCTATGCTCAGCTGGGGTATATCTGCAAGCATATCGTCGCGCTGGCGCTCGCCATCTATGAGGAGCCGGAAAACGAAAGGGAGACGTTCAATTATTCGGAGATTCTGGCGGCGAAAAAGAAACGGCAGGAAGAAATGGAACGCGTTCGCTGCAAAGCATTGGAGGAAGAACGGCGCAGGCGCGACGACGCGTTTATCGACGAGATTTTGCGCGGCGGCGAGGTGCTGCATGCGCAGGAGATGGGCGACGAAAAGCAGGATATCCGTCTGCTGCCGATCATCACGCCGGGGAAGAGCGGTGCAGCGCTGGAACTCAAGGTAGGACGCGAGCGGATGTACATCGTCCGCAATCCGTGGGACTTTGCCGGACGCATCCGCAGAGATGAATATTTCTCTTACGGAAAAGGGCTGGCGTTCGTTCATCATCGGCTGGCGTTCGATCCGCAGGATATGCCGATCGTGAACGGCGTGCTGTTCCTGGCGCAGAATATCGCCCGCCAAAACCTGACGCGGATGCCCTTGCAGGGCGCGACCCTTGACCATATGATGCGCGTCCTCATCGGGCGGGAGATCGAGGTGCGCGACGATCAGGGAAACGGGCGTCCGGCGAAGGTCGAAGAGGGGCAGATATCCCTTGCGCTGGCGCTGGAAAAGACGGAACGCGGCGCAAAGCTGCGCGTAAAGTCGGAAAACACGGTGATGGGGACGACCGGCGCATATAAATTTGAAACAAAGCGGGTCGTCTGCGCGTTCGGCGCGGATTACATGCGCACGGCGGGGCTTCTGCGCATCGCGGAGAAATATCCGGACGGGCTGCCTTTGCGCAGAGAACAGATCGCGCCGATCTGCACACAGGTCATTGCGCCGTCCGGCGCGATGGTCGTCAAGGGGAAAGAACTCCTTGAAAAGCATACGCCGATGGCGATGAAGGCGAAGTTTTATGTCGATATCGCGGAGAACGACAGCCTGACCTGCCGGATGGAATGGGATTACGGCATGGCAAAGCTGCATCCGGGCGAAGAAAATCCCCATATCCGCCGCGATGCGTTTATGGAAAAGCGCGCGGAAAGCCGCGTGAGAGCGCTCTTTCCGGACAAGGTTCGGGAAGGGGAATACGCTTTCTTTGGAGAGGAAGAGGAAAAGTTTGTCCTGCTGACCGAGCGGCTGCATGATTTGGAGCGGCTGGGCGAGGTGATGATCTCCGAACGGCTGGCGGCGATGAACATCAGCGCCAGACGCGCGCTGTCCTTTGGCATGAAGCGGCAGGGAACGCAGCTGCTCGTCCATGCGGACTTGGGCGGGCTGACGCAGGCGGATCTGGATGCGGCATACGCCGCCTACCGCCAGAAGCGCAGATATGTGCGGCTGAAAAACGGCGTGTTCCTCTCCGGAGAAGCACTGGAACAGGCGGCGCAGGTGCGCCAGCTTGCCGACAGCGTGGGCATGAGCGCCGAACAGCTGGCGCAGGGCGGCGGCGTGCCGCTCTCCCGCACGATATATCTGGAACAGGCGCTCCGAGAGCGGGAAGATGTGTCGCTGGATGCGCCGCAGACGCTCCGCAAATGGCTTTCCCGCCTGAGCGAAGCGCAAAAGACGCAGGCGCAGCAGCCTCAAACGCTGCAAGCCGAACTGCGTCCGTATCAGCTGACGGGTCTGTCGTGGCTCTGCGCGCTGAGCGACGCAGCCTTTGGCGGCATCCTCGCCGACGATATGGGCTTGGGCAAGACGGTTCAGGCACTGTCGCTCTTCCTGCGGGAGAGGGAAGCGGGGCGGAACGTCCGCGCGCTCATCGTCTGTCCGGCGTCGCTGCAATTCAACTGGCGGAGCGAAGCGGCGCGGTTTGCGCCGAGCCTGCCCTGTCAGGCGTTGATCGGGACGGCGGCGGCGCGCGTCCGGCAGATCGCTCAGTGGCGGGACGGTATCCTCATCACATCCTATGACCAGCTCAAGCGCGACGTGGAAGCCTATCGGGATATCGAGCTGACGCACGTCTTTCTGGACGAAGCGCAGTATATCAAAAACGCCGCTTCTCAGGCGGCGAAGGCGGTCAAGACGCTCAAAGCCGAGCATCGCTTTGCGCTGACCGGAACGCCTATCGAGAACCGGCTCAGCGAACTGTGGTCCATCTTTGATTTCCTGATGCCGGGCTATCTGTACGCGTACAAGAAATTCAAGGAGCGCTTTGAAGCGCCTATCGTGCTGGAGGGCGACGAGCAGGCGCGGCATGACCTGCATCTGATGGCCGCGCCGTTCATCCTGCGCCGCATGAAGAAAGACGTGCTGACCGAATTGCCGGATAAGATCGAGACTGTGATGACCAGCGAGATGACCGCGGGGCAGAGCAAAATCTATCACGCTTACGCTGAACGGCTGATGCGCGAAGCGGAGAGTGAGATCGGCAGTGCGCAGGGGCGCATGAAGATCCTGGCGGGGCTGACGCGCCTGCGGCAGATCTGCTGCGATCCGCGGCTCTGTTTGGAAGGCTATGCGTCCGGAAGCGGAAAGCTGGAACAGGCGGTCGGGCTCGTCCGCGATATGGCGGCGCAGGGACACCGCATGCTGCTCTTCTCGCAGTTCACCTCGATGCTGGATCTGCTCGAAACGGCGCTGCATGCGGAGGGCTTTGAAACGCTGATGCTCACCGGAGCGACCGATAAAGAGGAACGCATGCGGCTGGTCGAGCAGTTCAACAGCGGGAATATTCCGGTCTTTCTGATTTCGCTCAAAGCGGGTGGAACAGGGCTGAACCTGACCGGCGCGGATGTGGTCATCCACTACGACCCATGGTGGAACACCGCCGCGCAGAATCAGGCGACTGACCGCGCCTACCGCATCGGGCAGACGAAAGGCGTACAGGTCTTTTCGCTGATCGCTTCCGGAACGATTGAAGAACGCATCCTGCTGCTCCAGCAGGAGAAGAAGGAGCTGAGCGACGGCGTGCTGCTCGGCGAGGATTCGCTGTTCACGGTCGATGCTTCTGCGCTGAGGGAGATACTGAGAGGCTGAAATCGGCTGGGGACGCTGGGCTGCTGACCCGGGAAACTCGCATAGAAACGCAAGCGTTTCTTGCGATTTCCGATTTCCGTGACGCTGAATCCCGCACAGCGGGCGCGTGACTCCAATCCCAGACCTGCTTGGGGCTCTGCCCCAAACCCCGGCAGGGAACCTTGTTCCCAGCACCCTTTCTTTCATTTATCGCTTCGCGATAAATGGATGTTAAACTGATTTAAACCAGCGCGAAGCGAAGAAGGGAGTCTGAGGGATAGAATCCCTCAGGCGGGTTTGAGCGGCAGCCCAACGTAGCTTTTAATATTGCTCAACTATGAATTAGAAAATAAGATATTTGCCGCGTCGATGAGCGACGCGCAGGCAAGCGGCTGTTCCTTGGCAAAGGGGGCAGCCGCTTCCCATATCGTGCGGGACGCGTCGAGATAGCCCGCCTGCGGACGCATGGCGTCGGCGAGGGCGAGCGCATGGAGCAGGAGCGCGGCGGGCGAGGGCAGTTCTCCGTCATAGATGGCGGGGATACGCGGGAAGAACGCCGCGGCGTCCTGCGGGGTGTGCATAGGCATGCCGTCGCGGGTCGTAAAGGCGTGGAGCGCCGCGCCGAGCGTCCGCAGACCGCAGTCGCGGTATTCGCCCATCGCGTCATCCTGCCCAAGGGTCAGGAGCGCCAGCGCCAGCGCGCCTGCCGCGCCGCAAGTCGCCTGAGCGGAAAGCGCGCTGGTCGGCGAAACGGACGGCGGAAGCACGGCGGGCATATTTCCCGCGGTCGGAAGCGCGATAAGGTAGGAAACCGCGCGCTGAGCCGCCTGCGTGTAGCGGGCTTCGCCCAGACGATGACCGCAGAGCGCGAATACTGCGGCGGCGAGCGCGCAATCCTCGCTGAGGACATAGGGCGGGGTCTGCGGGAGTTCCCGCGCGGCGCGGGCGCGCAGAAGCTTCGGCGTAACGCGCCGCAGGAACGCCGCGTCCTCCGGCGTCAGCGATTTGGGGAGCGTCGGCGTCAGCGGGGGCGTTTCCGGCGGAATATCCGATACGGGCGAAAAGCGGCTGGGCGTGACATGCGGAAGGGTCGGGGCGTGCTGTCGGCGCAGATTCAGCAGGCGGCAGGCACGCAGTCCGTCCTCGTTGCCCAACGCGGCGCAGACCTGTTCCGGCGTAAAGGAACAGCTTTCGCGGCTGACGGAGAGCATGGGCGTCAGCGCGCCGCCGGACAGAGCGCAGGCGCTCAGCATGAAATCCAGCACGCGGGCGGCTTCTCCGCGCCTGCCGTTTTCCAGCAGCGTCAGCGCCAGAAGCGCGTTTACGCCGAGCGGCTTTTCGGGAACGAATACGCGCCAGTCTGCTGTCAGCGTCGCACGGAAAAACGAACCGTCCAGCGGGTCGTACAGGTCGGAGGTGAGCATGGCGTCCAGCGCGTGATTCAGCGCGGCATGCGCCTGACGATTGCCTGCGGCGGCTTCATGCTGCAAGAAGCGCAGGGCGCAGGGAAGCGGCTGTTTGATTGCGCCAAAACCGCCGTTGATGCCGTCCTGCACGGCGGACAGCGCGCGGAACAGATCGTGTGCGGCGTCGTGCGGCGAATAGGGCTTATGCAGGGGCGGCACGCGGAAGGAGCGGACGACCTGTGCCGCCTGTCCGGTCAGCGCGGGCAGGTTTTGGGAAAAGCGCCTGTCCGCCTGCGAGAGCCAGACATACAGCCGCGACGCGTCCAGCGGAAAGCCGGCTGGTGGGAGCGGCGCGGCGAGGAACGGGCGCGTATCGTCCAGCAGCAGCGCGCAGAGGGGAAGCGCGCCTTCTCCGGAAAAGAGTGCGCCCGCTCTTTGGCAGAGCAGCTCGACGTCCCTGCGTACGCCGGGATACAGATGAACCGGCACGGTGCGTTCGGCGATCTGCATGGCAAGCGACGCGTCGGAAAGCTCAGGCGGCTGTTCGGCGATAGTCAGGAACACCGGCACATGCCGCGCGCGGGCTTCGTCGAACGCCTGCGCGGAAAAGGGCAGGAAGCGCACGGGTTCCGGCGGCTGGGCAGGCATCGGCGGCATTTGCGGCGGAACGGGAACAAAAGGCGGCACAGAAGAAACGCGCATGTGGGTTCATCCTCCGATTTTCGGTGATGTTCCCAGCATGCGCGGTTTGGTATGGAGTTATACGGGGGGTTACGCTGGGCTGCCGACCCGGGAAACTCGCATAGAAACGCAAGCGTTTCTTGCGATTTCCGATTTCCGTCACGCTGAATCCCGCACAGCGGGCGCGTGACTCCAATCCCAGACCTGCTTGGGGCTTTGCCCCAAACCCCACAAGGGAACTGAGTTCCCTTGACCTTCCTCTTCGCTATCGCTTCGCGATAGCGGCAGGAAAAAATATTTAAGCCGCCGCGAAGCGAAGAAGGGAGTCTGAGGGATAATATCCCTCAGGCAGGGTTTGGGGCGGCAGCCCCAACGTCCCCCTCGTTATTTCTCCCGCCGGAAGGGCCAACTCGCTTCTTCCAGCGTGATGTCGCGGTGGGATACGCTGACCGGCTGACCGAGCGCGCGCAGATGCGCGCCCAGCGCTTCGCTGATGGCGACCGAGCGATGCGCGCCGCCCGTGCAGCCGATGGCGATCATCAGCCGACGCTTGCCTTCACGCTGATACAGCGGCAGAAGATAATCGACCAGCTCGTAGAGATGGCTCAGGAACTCGCGCGTCTCTTCCTTGCCCAGAACGTAATCCCGAACCGGCGCTTCCAGACCCGTGTATGCGCGAATCTCCTTGATGTAAAACGGATTGGGCAGGAAACGCACGTCAAACACAAGGTCGCTCTCCCGCGGGATGCCGCGCTTGTAGCCGAAAGACATGATCTCCGTCCGCAGGATCGTCTGGTTCTCGCCGTCGGCGAGCAGCTCATCCACGCGCGCGCAAAGCTCCTTCGGGCGTAGACCGCCGGTCGAAAGCACATAGTTGGCGCGCTCACGCAGGGGCTGAAGCATTTCGCGCTCTTTGGCAATCGCCTGCTCAAGGCTCATGCCGTTCTTCATCAGCGGATGATCGCGGCGGGTCTCCTTATAGCGGTCGATGAGCGTTTCCGTATCCGATTCCAAAAAAAGGATGGATATCTCATGGCTGTCGCCGCTCTGGTCAATGGCGCTGATAACGGCTTCGGCATTGAACAGCGCGCCGCTTCGGGAATCGACGCCGAGCGCGACGGGGGTATCCACCTCGACCCTTTCGCAGAGCGTAAAGGCGGGCGCAAGCAGCAGCGGCGGGATATTATCCATGCACTGATAGCCGTTATCTTCCAGATGGCGCAGGACGCTCGTCTTTCCCGCGCCGGAAAGCCCGGTAACGATCAAAAATCTCATTGCTTTATCCTTCCTATGTATGAGGGGACGATGGAGGACGATGGGGCTGCCGCCCCAAACCCTGCCTGAGGGACATTGTCCCTCAGACTCCCTTCTTCGCTTCGCGGCGGCTAAAATATTTTTTCCTGCCGCTATCGCGAAGCGATAGCGAAGGGGAAGGTCAAGGGAACTCAGTTCCCTTGTGGGGTTTGGGGATTGGAGCCACGCGCCCGCTGGGCGGGATTCAGCGTGGCAGAAATCGGAAATCGTAAGAAACGCTTGCGTTTCTATACGAGTTTCCCGGATCAAAGCCCCAATCGTTCCTCCCTCCGTCCTCAGTCCTCTCCCAGAATGCGAACCTCCGGCTCAAGATGAACGCCGGACTGCTCAAAGACGCGCTGCTCGACTTGGCGCATCAGCTCCAGAATGTCGCTCGCCGTCGCGCCGCCGATGTTCACGATGAATCCGGCGTGCTTTTCGCTGATCTGAGCGCCGCCGACCGTTAAACCGCGTAAACCGCAGTCGTCAATGAGCTTGGCGGCAAAATGCCCCTCCGGACGCTTGAACGTGCTTCCCGCGCTCGGATAATTCAGCGGCTGCTTCTCTCGGCGCATGGCGGCGCATTCCTCCATCCGCGCGCGGATCGCCTGCGGGTCGCCCGGCGTCAGGGACAGCGTGATCTGCGCGGCAGCGACGTTCGCGCCCATCAGTGCGCTGTGGCGGTAGGAGAAATCCAGCTCGTCAGCGGAGAACGCAACTCTCTTCCCGCTGTGCAGCGACACGCATTCCACGGAGGAAACGATCTGCGCCAGCTCGGCGCCGTATGCGCCCGCGTTCATGGTCACGCCGCCGCCGATGGTTCCGGGAATGCCCGCCAGCTCCGCCATGCCGCAAAGCCCTTCGTCCCGCGCAAACGCGGCGATTGCGCCCAGCGGCGCGCCCGCTTCGACGATCAGGTTGTCCCCGACCCGACGGATAGCGGACATCGCGGAGGAGACGCGCAGAACCAGCCCGCGTATGCCGCCGTCGCGGACGAGCAGGTTTGAGCCGTTGCCGATGACGGTCACAGGCACATCCGCCTTTTTCGCGGCGCTCAGCGCGACGGGAATTTCATCCGCCGACGCGATATTGACCAGTACATCGGCTGCGCCGCCGACGCGGAACGTGGTATACTGCGCCATCAAAGCGCGGGGAATGATGCGTTCCGGCGCGAAATTCGCCTGAACGAGCGACTGAATCAGGGCGTCCATCCATGACCCTCCTGCTGAATGAAAAAACTCTGCGTTTATTGTACCCCAATAAACGATGTTACACAAGGAAAAGCGCAATTTGACAAAAAGAAATCGCCCGTACAGCCTATGCGGCCGGCGGGCGGGGTTGAAAAAGGTTTTACAAGGAGGCAGGCGTGACGCGGTCCTCCGGCGTGATCTTGCGCAGGACGCGGCAGGGGTTGCCGACCGCGACGACGCCCGCGGGAATATCGCGCGTGACGACGCTGCCCGCGCCGATGACGCTCCCCTTTCCGATGGTCACGCCGCCGCAGACGGTGACGTTCGCGCCGAGCCATACGTCGTCTTCCAATGTGATGGGCGCGGATGTGCCGATGCCTTGCGCGCGCTGTTCAGGCAGGAGCGCATGACCGGCACAGGCGAGACAGACGCCCGGCGCAATAAAGGCGTTCGCGCCGATATGCACGGGCGACGTATCCAGAATGACGCAGTTGTAATTGATGACCGCCAGACCGTGCGTATGGATATTGAAGCCGTAGTCACAGCGGAAGGTCGGCTCGATAAACGTCAGCGGATGGCAGGTTCCCAGAAGCTCTTGCAGGATGTCGGCGCGGGTCTGCTGCTCGTCCGGCGCGGTCTGGTTGTAGCGCCAGAGGAGCTTTTTCGCGTGCATCTGGAGTTCGGTGGGCATATCGCGATGATCGGAGACGTAGGGCGTCGAGCCGGTGAGGATATCAAGGAATGGATGAGCCATAGTTCACCTGTCTGTTGTCGAGTTTGGGGAAAAATCAGTTGGCGATCTGCCGTCTGACGCCATCCTCGCTGACGACGGTCAGGGGCGCGTCCTCGCCGGTCAGGCAGAGCTGTTCGCCGTCGGAAAGCCCAAGCACCTCGCGCATGGCGGCGAGGTCGGCGACCTGATAGGTCGCCTGAACGTAGAAATCGAAATCCGCCAGAACGATCTCCGTGATGCCGACGCGGTTAAACACGTCGATGACATGCTGGTCGAGTTGAAGCATCAGCCCGCCGTCACGATTGCCCTGCCGGATGCACAGGCGGATATCCTTTTCGCCGCCGGTCTGCGCCGCGCAGAGCTTCTCCTGAAAGGTGACGCCTTCGCCGTCGGGCGTATACAGGCGCAGATTCAGCATCAATCCGCCGATGCGCGCCTGATAGAGCCAGCCGTCGTAAGCGGAAACGCCGAGATAGGCGCGGCGGCGCCCGAATTCTTCGAGCTGACCGGCGTCCTCGCGGCGGGACGTGGGCTGCACATCCTGCTGGGTGGAAAGGGTGAGCGGCGCAGTCTCTCCCGCCAGAGCGCAGGCGGGAAGCATGAGCAGCGCGGCGCAGAGCGCGGCGGCTGCGCCGCGGGTTTTACGGCTCTTCACGGATATCGTTCCCTTCTT
>CAKTXP010000063.1 GCA_934631055.1 uncultured Clostridia bacterium
AGTTGAAAAAAGCCGTCCTTGCAAGAAGGACAGCTTTTCTGATACCCAGTTATCTTCTGAACGCCAGCAGGGCTTCTTTTCCTGCCGGACGCAGGCTTTCCTCGGCGACGCGCAGACGCCTTGCCGTCTGCCAGCGTGACTCGCCCTTTGCCGGCCAGATGAGGACGAATCCACGTTCGGCTCCGGGCGCCGGACTCCGCTGAATATCCGTCACGCCGTCGATATGCCGTGCGCCGTGTTTCGTGACCCGCAGCCCGACGACACAGCGTACCTCTACCCTGTCGCTCGTCGCCACGCCGGGCGTCGTCTCAATGATACGCGCCTGCGCGCTTGCTCCCTCGCCCGCTTCGACAGGGAACGTCATGGTGAACGGTTCGCGCATCCGCACAGAATATGGGATATCCGAATCGACCGGCAGGTAGATAAGCGTGACCGCCATCACGCCTTCCGCGTCAAGCCGCCTGCCCGACGGCGAAATGCCCGTAATCGTCGGCTGGGCGAACGCGCCCAGCACCGTATCCACCGGCGGCGCGTCCTTGGGCATCGTGATTTGCAGGCGGACGCTTTCCCGCGTATCCTCGCTCTCTTCAAAACTGTGGATATCCAGTGCTTCCCGCACCGGCTCCAGCGCATCGCCGCTCAGGCTGTACAGGTCCGCCAGAATCTCTTTTTCTTCCTGCTCACAGAGGAACAGCCGCACGCGAACCTCCGCCTCCACCCGAAGCGTCCGCCGCTTGTCGTCCGCAACGGAATCCGCCATCACGTCGATGACCTCGGCGGCTGCAATCGGCTGCATGCCGTCGGGAACATCCGCGTTCAGCGTGATCTCAAAGGGGATCTCATGCGCCGTCGTCACCAGCGGATTTCCAGCTTCCTCCGGTCTATGCAGGACGCGCACCTCGATGCGCCCGCATATGCCGACGCGCCCCGTGCCGCCCGTCAATTCCGTGACCGCCGCTTCGCCCGACGCGCTCAGCACATCGCCCACGCCGAGCTTGGCAGGCAGGTCGAACTCTTCCCGAACGAGTGTCTTGTCCTCGCCCAGCGCTCTGTGCCTGCAAAACGCGACGTTCTGCTTCTTCACGCGAAGCTCGCCGATGTCTCCCTCTGTCGGACTGTCGATGACCTCCGCGCCCGTGACCAGTTCCTTTTCCATGTTTTCAAACGCATTCATCCGAATGCCCAGCAGCGCGCGCAGGGTCATCCGTCCATTCGCCGCCGAGCCCTCCGTCTCCTGAACGGCGGCATCCGCGTCGATACGCATATCCGGTTCAAGCCCTCTGACCGATACGACGTGTTCAAAATCGCACGTCGTTTCCATCGTCCGGATGCGCGTCAGATCCCCCTGCGTATACAGTGCCTGAAAACAGACCCGTCCGCGCAGAATGGCGTTGTCTTCCCCCGCCTGCACGCTTTCCATATGCGTCTGCGCCTGAACGCTCAGCACCGTCACCGCGTCGCGCATGCTTCCCGGAAGCGTCGCCTCGCCCTCCACGCTGACCTGTTCTTCCTGCGTCGCAATCAGCCGCTCAAAGCGCAGCGTTTCGCGGGATACCTTCAGTTCCACGTCCTCATCCCTCCTCGACCTTTCCGCTTTTCAACTGTATGCAAGTAAAGACGAAGGCATGAGCTTTTACACAAAAAGAACGATTGGGACTCCGTCCCAAACCCTGCCAAGAACCTGAGGTTCTTGGATTTCCCACTACGCTGTCGCTTTGCGACAGCTGATGTAAATAATGTTCAAACCGCCGCGAAGCGAAGATGGGAATCTGGGGAATGAAAGCCCTCAGGCAGGTTTGTGCGGCAGCCCAACGTAACCCAAAAAGCGGCTCCCCGCCGCAAAGCAGGAAGCCGCTTTTATCAAACTCAAATCAGTCGATGTAGTTGACAGTCACGTTCTCAGCAACAACCGGATGCTCCGCGATCTCAGCGGAAACGGTCAGCTTGCCGGAGCGGATGTCTTCGATGAGCTGGTTGTACTCATCCATGGTGAAAGTCTTGAAGCCCCAGGAAGCCTCGGCAGTCGGCAGACCTACGAAGTCGCCCGCCTGGAGGTTCAGGGTCTCGACCTTGCCGCCGATGTCCGCCCAGGTGCCGTCAAAGAACTTGCCCAGCGCGCTCTCGGTCGCAGCCTTCAGACCCTTCATGGCGGAGGTCACGAACGGGTTATAGCCGTTCTCGGCAACAGCGCTCTCGCCGACCGGATGCTGGTCAACGTCAACACCGATGACATACGCCTTGTGGTTCAGCGCAGCCTCAACAGCGGAGGTGTAGATACCGCCGCCGCAGGCGAAGACGATCTCGGTGCCGGCAGCATACCAGCCGTCCATCTTCGCGGTGATGTTCGCATCGCCGAAGAACTGACCGCCGTAGGTGTAGTTCACCTCGACCGGAACGTTCAGCTCAGCCGCCGCAGCGCTCACGCCCTGAACGAAGCCGTAGCCGTAACGCTGCACGGCGGGAACCGCCATGCCGCCCAGGAAGCCCAGCTTGGTATAGCCGTCCTTCACAGCGGCGTAACCAGCCAGATAGCCCGCCTGCTCCTCGCCGAACACGGCGCAGTACAGGTTGTCCTTCGCATCGGTGCCCAGGTCGCCCGCGGACACGTCAACCGCGATGAAGTGAACGTCCGGATAGATATCCTGAACGTTCGCCATCGTTTCGCCGAACAGATAGCCCGGGCAGACGATGACTTTCGCGCCGTCGGTCACAGCCTGATCGACGGAGTTGATGCGCTCATCGGTGCTGTCAGCGGCGGGCTGATAGTACTGATAGCTCAGGTTGTTGGCTTCGGCATAGGCTTTGACGCCCTCCCAGCAAGCCTGGTTGAAGGATTCATCGTCGATGGTGCCGACGTCGGTGACGAGCGCGATTTCGGCAGCCAGGGCGGACGACGCGACCAGCGCCAGCAGCGCGGTCAGAACGAGCAGTGCGGAAAGGATCTTTTTCATGATACATTCCTCCTGGTTGGTTATTGGCGTCCTGAGCAGGACGCTTGTGTCGATATGATTATACCATCAAAGTCATCCGTTTGCAAACGCTCTTTCGCTTTTTTCGCAAAAACAGGGGACGTTTTTGGGGCTTTGCCCCAAACCCCAGCAGGGAACAAAGTTCCCTGCACCCTTTCTTCGCTTCGCGACAGTTTTAATATGCTTGTCATCCATTTATCGCAAAGCGATAAATGAAAGTGGGAAATCCAAGAACCTCAGGTTCTTGGTGGGATTGAAATCACGCGCCCGCTGTGCGGGATTTAGCGTGATGAAAATCGGAAATCGCAAGAAACACTTGTGTTTCTATGCGAGTTTCCCGGATGTTTGGGGCAGAGCCCCAAACGTATCCCCAAACGTTCCCCAACGTTCCCCTCAGTGATACGTGAATCCCTCGCCCAGCGCTTCGTGAACGTCGCAGACCGTCACGAACGCGCGCGGATCGACCTCGGAAACGATCTTCTTGAGCTTCGCCGCTTCCATGCGCGAAACGACGCAGAGCAGCGCGCCGTTCTTCCTGCCCTCGTATGTGCCGGTCGCTTCAAGGCGCGTGCAGCCGCGATCCATCTCGCTGTGGATGCGGCGGATGATCTCATCCTGCTTCGGGCTGATGATGAGGAACTGCATCGCCGTGTTGAAGCCCTTGATGACCGCATCCATCGCCTTCGTCGATGTGAACAGCGAAACAAGCGCAAACAGACCCGCCTGTAAGCCGAACGCCATCGCCGCGATCACCACGACCACCGCGTCAATGGCAAACAGCACCATCGGCACCGTCAGAAAGCTCCAATGCTCGTGAACGATCATCGCCGCCATATCCGTTCCGCCGGTCGTCGCGCCGGAACGCACGACCATCCCCAGCCCGACGCCCATGATGACGCCGCCGAAGAGCGACGCGAGCATCATGTCGCCGGACAGGTCAAACACCGGAATCACGTCAATAAACAGCGAAAGCAGCAGCATCGCGATGAACGACCGCGCGGCAAACCGCCAGCCAACGCGCCGCCAGCCGATCGCAAACAGCGGCAGGTTGATTAAAAAGCTGAGCAGACCGACGTTGAGCGCCGTCACGCTCGAAAGCACCGTCGCAATGCCCGTCACGCCGCCCGGCGCAATGTCATGCGGCAGGAAAAAAGCCGCGAACGAGAACGCCGTAACGAGCGCGCCCAGCGTCAGCAGCAGATAATCCCGGACGAGCTGGCGTCCCTCCGCTTTCCAATCGATCTTCAACATCGTTTTTCCCTCCGTCGCTTGTCCATCCTGCCCTCCCCGGCTCTTCGAGCCACCTCCCCCTCCCCCAAAAAGGGGGAGACAAGATATGCAAATGATTCAAAGTCTGCAAATATCTTGGCTCTCCCTCTGGAAGAGCTGGCACGAAGTGACTGAGAGGGTCATCTCTGCGCCATGCCCAGCGCGCAAAGCAGCGCACCGTTCACGCGTGTCATCGCCATGTTTTCAATATGTCCGGCTTTTGCGCGCAGCCGACGCTTTTCAATCGTCCGAATCTGTTCGCATAAAACCAGAGAATCGCTTTTCAGCCCGCTGTCCCGCGCGCTGATCCATACATGCGTCGGCAGGTCGTTCTTGCCCACGCGCGAGGTCATCGCCGCGCAGATGACCGTCGGCGAAAACCGGTTGCCCCGGTCGTTCTGCACGATCAATACCGGACGGACGCCGCCCTGCTCGCTGCCCTGCACCGGGTTCAGGTCTGCGATAAAGATATCTCCGCGAGTGATCTCCATGCTCTCACAACCCCAAGGGAAGAAATCATGGAGCCACGCCCCCGCAGTTTCATTCTATGCGTCCGCCGCGTCACTCGACCCTCAGCGCGTCGCATACGTCCCATGCGGTCACGCCGCGCGCACCGAGCCGTGCCTGCGCCGCTTCGCCCGCACGCCCATGATAGAATGCGCCGGCGCGCGCCGCGTCCCATGTACTCATGCCCTGCGCCATCAGCGACGCGATCACGCCGGTCAGCACATCGCCGCATCCGCCCGTACCCATGCCGTCGCATCCGGTGAGGTTCATCGCCACGTCCTCTCCCTGCGCGATCACTGTCGTCGCGCCCTTGAGCAGCACGCACGCGCCCAAATCGGCGGCAAGCTGCTGGGCGAATTCGACCGGCGCGGCGAGAACCGCCTGAACCGTCGCATCGCAAAGCCGCGCCATCTCGCCCGGATGCGGCGTCAGCACCGTGTTTGCGCCGACGCCGCCGCCGTGCTTCGCCAGAAGGAAGAGCGCGTCGGCGTCGATGACCTTCGGCGTATCGCTCCGGATGAGCGCCTCGACCGCCAGCCATGCGCCGTCCGTCCTCCCCAGTCCGGAACCGATAGCGAGCGCCGCTTTGCCCTTCGCCAGCTCGCCGAGCGCATCCGCCGCGCCCGCGTCCAGTTCCGCGCCGTCGGAAACGACCTTCGCCATCGCGCAGGGCGCCTGTGCCTGAAGCGTATTCAGCACCGCGAACGGACACGCCGCCGTCACCAGCCCCGCGCCCGCGCGGAGCGCCGCCCTTGCGCAGAGCGTCGCCGCGCCCGCCATGCCTTCGCTTCCCGCGACGCTGAGGACATGCCCGAACGTCCCCTTATGCCCTTCCCTTGGGCGGACGGGAAGCAGCGCCCGCGCGTCGTCCTCCTCCAGCACGTCATACCCTTGCGCGCCGTCCCATTCAGGCAGAATGCCGATATCGCAAACCGTCAGTTTGCCGGTATATGCGCGTCCGGGATAGATCATCAGCCCGTGCTTGGCGCGATGGAAGGTCACGGTCTGCGCGGCATGCACAGCGTCGCCGAGAACCTGCCCCGTCGCGCCATCCACGCCGGAAGGAATATCGACCGCGACGACCGGCAGACCGCTCTCGTTCATCCGCTGAACCACGGAGAGGGACACGCCTTCCAGCTCGCGGCTCAAGCCCGTTCCATACAGCGCATCGACGATTGCTGCGCAGTCCGCGGGAATCTCCGGCGCTTCATTGTACAGCACGTTGAGCGCCGCGCCGCAGCTATTGAGCAGGCAGGCGTTGACGCCGGCGTCGCCCTTCATCTGCGACGGGCTTTTGAGCAGCCAGACATCCGCCTGACCGCCCTGCTGCATCCAAAGCCTTGCCGCAGCACATCCGTCGCCGCCGTTATTGCCCGCGCCGCAGACGAACAGCACGCGGCTTTTTGCAGGCGCATATTCGCGCAGCGCCGCAACGACCGCCTGCGCCGCGTGTTCCATCAGCAGGATCGAGGGATAACCCGTTCCTTCCAGAAACGCGCGCTCCATCTCCCGCATATCCTGCGGAGAAATCGTATGGTTCATCAAAAGCCTCCTTTGGGCGGGGGATGAGGGGTACATTGAGGGCTTTGCCCTCAAGCTCCCATAAGGGCGCTGCCCTTAACCCGCAAGGGGACCTTGTCCCCTTGACCCCGTCTTTGCTTTGCTGCGCAAAGCATGAAGATTAAAAACACACATTAATAAAACGCAGTTAAACTGACAAATCAGATATTTAAGAAAAACTAAGGCTTGCGCCCGAAGGTTTCCAAAGGGCGACCGGAAAGCCCTTTGGTGGGGCGATGGGGCAAAGCCCCATCATTCCCCTTTTATTACCGCAAACGCAATCGCATTTCCGCCTTCGTGGCTCAGCGAGAGCATCACGCCTGCGCCGCCTATCTGCTCCATGCGCGCTTTTGCCGCGCCTGTCAGTTCTGCGCCGGGCGCGCCCTTCTCGTCGTGGACGACGCTGATATTCCACGGCATCACGCCGCCCGAAAAACCCGTGCCAAGCGCTTTGGCAACCGCTTCCTTCGCCGCGAACATCGCCGCCGCGCTCTGCGCTCTGCCCCTGCCCTTTTTATCCAGATAAGCGCGCTCTTCTACTGTAAAGACCCGCTCGTAAAAATGCGCTTTTTCGATTGCCCTTTCAATCCGCGCAACGCCGCATAGATCGACGCCTACGCCCAGCAGCTCAGGCATAGCCCATCAGCCCCCGGACGGACACGTCCGCCGCCAGCACCTCGCGATCCTCTCCGTCGTCCATGCGGACGATGAGGCTTCCGCTGTCGGTGACTTCCATCGCCATGCCGGTAAAGCTGCCCGTCGCGGAGATGACCTGTACGCGCTGACCCAGCGTCGCCGAGCGCTCCCGATATGCATGCATCAGGGCATCCGCCCCCTCTTTCGCCAACGCGTCCACCGCTTCATATTCCTCAAGGAACGCGCGCACCACGTCCGCGCGGCAGATTGTCCTGCCCGTCAGCAGATCCAGCGACGACGCGGTCCTGGCGATATCGCCCTCGAACGCCTTTTGATGGACGTTGATGCCGATGCCCGCCACCACGTCGTGAACGCTCTGCTCGTCCGCGTTCATCTCCAGCAGCATGCCGCAGACCTTCCTGCCCCCGCAGACGATATCGTTGGGCCACTTGATGCGCGCATCAAGCTGACAGGCGCGGGAAATCGCCCGTGCGACCGCCAGCGCCGTTTGCAGCGACAGCATCGCAACATGGGACGGATGCGCATGCGGTCTGAGGATGAGCGTCATGAAGATACCCTCGCCCGCCGGAGAGAGCCAGCCCCTGCCGCGGCGGCCGCGTCCCGCCGTCTGCTCATCCGCCAAAACCAGCGTTCCCTGCTCCGCGCCGTCGGCGGCAAGCTGACGCGCATAGCGGTTGGTCGAATCCACGCTGCGCAGATAGACGATCTTCTTTCCCGCCCATGCCGTATGAAGCCCCTGACGGACGACCGGCTCCATCAGGCTGTCCGGACAGGAGACCAGCCGGTAGCCCTGCCCGCCGCATGCCTCGATCTCAAAGCCCAGCTCTCTGAGCTGGCTGATCTGTTTCCATACCGCCGCGCGGGTCACGCCCAGCTCCTCGCTGAGCGCCTGACCGGAAACGCTCTGCCCATCCAGCAGGCGCGCTAAAATCTGCTCTGTCATGTTGCTTGCTCTTCCCCGTGTGACCGGGTTCCTCCCTGCGGCAAAAAGCCGCCTTCTATTTTCTCCTTTATTTTAACAAAAAAGGCGCTTTCTTGCAAGGCGTGGCACGCGGCTTGCCAAATTCCCGCCCTGCCTTTATAATAATAGAAAGATGTTTATCCCCCGCCCCCGCGGCGCACATTAGGATAAACGCAAGCCAAAGGAGTGTATTATGACCAATTTCAGCATGATGGTTTCCAACCTCAAGCAGAATATAGCCCGTGCCGTCGTCGGCAAGGACGACGTTGTGGAACTGATGCTCACCGCGCTGCTGTGCGAAGGGCATGTCCTCATCGAGGATGTTCCCGGCGTAGGCAAAACGACGCTTGCCAGTGCGCTGGCGCGTTCGCTGTCCTGCTCTTTTAAGCGCATCCAGTTCACGCCGGATATCACCCCGTCGGATATCACCGGCTTCACGATGCCCAGCCTGTCGGGCGAGATGCAGTACCGCCCCGGCGCGATCATGAGCCAGATTGTCCTCGCCGACGAGATCAACCGCACGTCGCCGAAAACGCAGTCCGCGCTGCTCGAGGTCATGGAAGAGCGTCAGGTGACGGTGGACGGCGTGACCTATCCGCTGGCGCGTCCGTTTATGGTTCTGGCAACGCAGAATCCTGTCGATTTCGTGGGCACCTATCCCCTGCCGGAAGCGCAGATGGATCGCTTTTTCATGCGCATTTCCATCGGTTATCCGTCCATGCAGGATGAGATGGATATCCTCGACCGGTACTGCGGCGAACAAAAACCCATGGAATCCGTCGTCCCCGTCTGCTCGGCGGAGGACGTCATCGCCATGCAGCAGGAGGTCAAAACGGTCTACTGCTCCAAGGAAGTCCGGGCGTATATCGCCGCCCTCTGCGCCGCCACGCGCACGACGCCGCTGCTCAGCCTGGGCGCAAGCACGCGCGCAGCGATTGCGCTCATCCACGCCGCGCAGGCAAACGCCCTGCTCTGCGGGCGCGATTATATCATTCCCGAAGACGTGCAGCATCTTGCGCCCAGCGTGCTGTGCCATCGCTTCGTGCTTTCCGCCGAGGCACGCATGCGCGGCTATACCAGCGAGCAGGCGTTTGCCGAGCTGCTCCGAAATGTGCGCATCCCGGTGAAGCTGAAATGACCTCACGCGGGTTTTATACGCTGCTTTTCGGCGTGCTGATGCTCTTTACGGCGCTTTCCGTCGGCAGTGCGGGCGCATTTCTGCTGGGCGCGGCGGCGCTGACCTGCTGGCTGCTGGCGCTGGTCAGCGTGCTGGCGGGAGCGCTCTCCTGCAAGGTCAGCCATGAGATCGACGGCGGACAGACAACACGCGGCACGTCCTGCCTGTATCGGCTGAGGCTGCGCATGCCGCTCCCCGCGCCCATCGCGCCGCTGTCGCTGAAGGTCTGCCTGCCGAGCGGGCGGCAGAGCGATTTCAGGCTTTCCGCCAACCTTTTCGGCGAGACCGAGAGCGAGAACACGTTCGCCTGTCCGCATGTCGGCGTATATCCGGTCGGCATCGTGCAGATGACGTTTTCGGACTGCTTCGGGCTGTTCTCCCTGCGCAGGAAAGCGCCTCTGCCGCTCGTTTCGGTTGCCGTCCTGCCCGTTCCGCTGGAGACTGAGCCGCTTGCCGTCAGCCCGGGCGAGGGCGAAAGCACGACCACCCAGCGCGCGCTCGCCGACCACAGCGTGCCGGAGGACATCCGCGCATGGCAGGACGGCGACGAACTCAAGCGCGTCCACTGGAAGCTTTCCATGCGCCGTCAGTCGCTGATGGTGCATACTTACGAAACGCCGCAGCGTCCGGACGCGCTGGTGCTGATGGACTGCGCCGCGCCGAAAGGCGCACCGGGTTCCCGCGCCGCGCTCATCGACGCGCTGACGGAAGCCTGCGCAGGCACGCTCAAGAGCCTGCTGGAAAGCGGCAGGGCTGTCCGCCTTCCGCTTCCCTCGTCCGGTCAGGGCGAATTCAGCGGTCACGACGCGCAGGCGCTTCCCGCCATGCTGCATGCCCTCGCCGGAGCGGGATACAGCGAGACGACCGATTTTTCCCGCGTGCTTTGGCTGGCGTCTCGGCGCATGCAGCGCACGGGTTCGACCGCCATCCTCACCACGCGCTTGACGCCCGCCGTCGCGGACGCCGCGATCTCGCTTTCCCGCATGGGCTCGAAAATGCGCTTCACGCTCGTCACCGCGGGCGAACTGAGCGAGGAAGAAGCCCAGCTGCTCCATCTGCTCCTTGCCAGCGGGCTGGAGACCGCGCACATCCGCGCGGCATAATTTCGCGCCAGAAAGGCGAATATCTTCATGAAAAAACCGTTCTTTTCCGTGCCGAACGCGCTGTTTTTGCATACGCTGACGACTTTTTTGATCGGCATTGGCTGCACCTATCCGCTTTCCCTGTCGCTGGGGCTGACGGCGCCGCTGACGCTGAGCGTCGGCTGCTGTGCGCTGGTTGCGCTGGCGTTTGCGCTGCTTGACTGCCTGCCGCGCCTGCGCGCGCTGGCGTATCCGCTGCTGCTTGTTGTCATCTGTGCGCTCGTTTTCAGCCTGCGCGGGCAGTTGAACGCTGTCAGCGCCGCGCTGACCCTTCTTTTGAATGGGCATGCGCTTGCGCTCGCGGCGTATTCCCGTGCGCTTGTCGTACTGTTTTCGCTCGTTTTCACCGGTGTCGGCGCGGCACTTTCCCGAAGTGAGCAGGCGTTTTTCCCGCTTGCGCTTCTGGTGATCGTGCTGCTGTTCATCGTTTCGTTTCTGGGCATTGAGGTCGGCGCATTCTCGCTCCTTCCTCTCGTGCTTGCGCTGATTCTGAGCGGACGCGCGCCGGGCGTATCCGCAAAGCGGCTCATTCCCATGGCGGCGGCAGCGCTGGGCATTGTCGCGCTGATGATGCCGATGGCGTCGCAGACCGTGCCCGAACTGAACGACCTCGCCCGGCGCATGCGCCAGAAAATCGACGATTATCTGTTCTTCACCGACGCACGCACGACCTTTTCGCTCAGCACGACCGGCTATCAGCCGCTGGGCGTCAGCCAGCTCGGCGGACCCGCCAATCCGGAGGAAACCCCCGTGATGCAGGTTCGCACCGGCGGCAGGACGCTTCTGCGCGGCGCGATTAAGAACGAGTATGACGGCTCGGCTTGGACGGACTCGACCTCCGGACGGCGCTATCTGCTCATCAATCCGCGCTTTATCCTGCTGAAACGGGATCTGTTCGACCTTGACCGTCCGGAGAAAGCCATCAAAAGCCAGCTTCCGTCGAGCGAACCCATCACCGTGCTGATGCGTGCCGACAGCGCCAGCACGCTGTACCTTACCCAGCGCTTTTCCGCGCTCTCCGGTGCGGGCATCGTCCCCTATTTTTCGCCCGCAAGCGAGGTTTTTGGAACGCGGAGCCTGTCCATAGGCGACAGCTACACCTTTAACGGCGTGCGCATGAGCTATGACACACAGGGCGTCCGCGACGCCGTGCTTGCCGCTTCGCAGACGACGGATAATCACTTTGAAGCCGTAAAAGAAACTTACCTCGCCGTGCCTGCGGGCGTTGAATCGGACGTCTATGCTTTGGTCGCGCGCATCACGCAGGACGCGCAAAACGACTTCGACCGCGCCGCCGCGCTCTGTGCCTATCTGCGGAGCGCCTATCCGTATACGCTCGACCAAAGCATCCCGCCGACAGATCGCGATTTCGTCTCCTGGTTCCTGCTGACGGAACGGCAGGGCTATTGCACGTCGTTCGCCAGCGCTATGGCGGTCATGGCGCGCATAGCGGGGCTTCCTTCCCGATATATCGAGGGGTATGCCGCCGTTCCGGACAGCGACGGTGTTGCGCGCGTCACGCAGAAGAACGCGCATGCGTGGACGGAGATCTACTTCAGCGGTTTTGGCTGGCTGAGCTTTGACGCCACGCC
>CAKTXP010000064.1 GCA_934631055.1 uncultured Clostridia bacterium
GTTTGGGGCAAAGCCCCAACCGTCCCCTCTCACCCGCGTCCCCAAAGGAGGCACCGCCTTGAAAAATCCAACTGAACCCGAACTTGCCCGGCTCGCGGAGCGGGCAAAACAGCTTTCTTCCAAACTGCCTGAATTCACGCGCGCAGAGGATGGGCGTCTCTCTCTCCGCGGGCGTATCCTCTTTGAAAGCCATGCCGAAGATATTCTCCGCGAAAACCGCACCGTCGGCGCGTGCGTCGTCCTGCGCAGTCCGTCCGGTCAGCATGAGACGTTCTGTTTCGGAAACGCCCGACTGCATCCCGCCATGCCGGTCGAACCGGAGACCTGCTTCCGCGTCGCTTCCGTCAGCAAATTGGTCATGACATTCGGCGCGCTTTCGCTTGTCGAATCCGGCATGCTTTCGCTCGACGAAGAGATCTCAACCTATTTGGGCTATCCCGTCCGCAACCCGCATGTTCCGGATGCTCCTGTCACCCTGCGCATGCTCCTGACCCACAGCGCCGCCATCCGTGACGAGGGCAATTACGGTTCGCGCGGCATGCAGTCCGGCTGTACGCTCCGCGAGCTGCTCGATAACTCGGAAAACTGGCTTCCTACGCGCTCCGGCGAGGCTTTCCATTACAGCAACCTCGGCGCAGGCGTCGCGGGCGTCGTCATGGAGCGCGCCGCCGACATGCCCTTTGACGACATCATGCGCCAGCGCGTATTCGAGCCGCTCTCCATTCGCGCCAGCTATGACCCTCGGCGCATCTCGCCCGCATCCGACCTCGCCAACGGATACAGCGTCCGCTTCTTCCTGCCGCGGCTCAAATATGACGCCGCGAGGCTCTCTTCCCGCCCGCCTGAGCCTTTCGAGCCGGAACGGGATTATCTCTGCGCCGCAGGACGGCTCATCACCGACAGCGACGGCATGGCAAAGCTCCTCGATCTGCTCGCATCCCATGGCGAGATGGGCGTGCTTTCCCCGGCGTCGCTTGACCTCATGCGTGCGCCGCAGGATGGGCTGGGCGGCATCGGGAGTATCGGGCGCGGGCTGAACGTCGCGTATCTGCCGAACGTATTCTCCGGCGTGTCGCCCGTTGGGCATCAGGGCGTCGCCTACGGCATGTGCGCCGAACTGTTTGCCGACCCGCAGACCGGCGCGGGCGTGGGCATCATGACCAGCGGAACCCGCCTTCTGCGCGATACGCCGCCGCTGATGCGCGTCGGTTTCGACCTGCTGACGCTCGGTTTTGCCGCTCTGCGCACGGCAGATTGACTCTGCCACAATTTTGTCACAATGTCTTAATCTTTTTTCCTCATGTCTTCCATTTTTTCTTCAAAGCCATCCCCTATAATACAGCCATCGCCTGAAGGAAAAGGCGATACCACATCAAAGCTGATAACCCCGAAAGGAGATCTTGAGTATGAAAAAGAACATTCGTTCCATCGTCGCTCTGACCGCAGCATTGGCGCTGACGGCGACGGCTGGCTTCTCCGTCATGGCGCAGGCGGAAACCAATGACAAGCATTTCAGCGTCATCGAGGCGGCTTCCAATGAGGATTCCCTCTCCATTCCAGAAATCGCCAAGAAGTGCCGCTCTTCCGTCGTCGCTATCGAGACGGAGACCAAGGTGGTCTACAACAACTACGATAACTACTACAACCCGTTCGGCAGCATGTTCGGCTATGGCTACGGTTACGGCTATGGCGGACGCGGCAACCGCGGCGGCACGCAGGAATACACCGAAACGGCTGCCGGCTCCGGCATCATCATTTCCGAAGACGGCTACATTCTGACCAATAACCACGTCATCTCCGGCGCGGACAAGATCACGGTCTATGTCAACTCCGGCGAAGAGGGCGCGGAGGAGCAGACCTATGAGGCGACGCTCGTCGGCAGCTCTGAAAACAACGATATCGCGGTTCTGAAAATCGACGCGAAGGGTCTGAATGCCGCCACGTTCGGCGACAGCGATCAGCTCGAGGTTGGCGAGCTGGCGGTTGCCATCGGCAACCCGATGGGCAAGGTTCACGGCTCTGTGACCGCGGGCATCATCTCCGCCGTCGAGCAGGAGCTGACCATTGACGACGTGACCATCAACGCCATCCAGACGGATGCGGCGATCAACCCCGGCAACTCCGGCGGCGCGCTGTTTGATTCCTATGGCAACGTCATCGGCGTGGTCTATGCCAAGAGCTCTTCCGTGAGCATCGAGGGCATCGGTTATGCCATCCCGGTCAACAACATCAAGGAACTCGTCGAGCAGATGATCAACGACCCGGATTCCGTCAAGGATCAGACCAAGGGCAGCCAGATCATGCTGGGCATCACCATTCAGAACATCACGGAAGATATGAGCAAGCAGTACTCCATGCCGGTCGGCGTATACATCACGGATGTATCGACGATGAGCGCCGCTGAGCGTGCGGGCTTGCAGAAGGGCGATATTATCGTCGGCTTTGCGGGCGAAGATGTCACGACCGCTGACGAGCTGAACGCCATCAAGGCAAAGCAGACGCCGGGCGACACGGTTGCCGTCAAGATCGACCGCAACGGCAAGGAAATGACCCTTGACTTGGTTATCCCGCAGCCGACTGATGTCGATACCACCAGCAGCAAATAACTTCTCCTTCTCCAATCTTCATGTAACTTTCTCCTTTGTTAAACCGGAGACCGCTTCCCCCTGACCGGGGCGGCGGTCTCCGGTTGTTTTTATGCCTTCCCTGTGTTATGATAACAGATAGGATAGGGATACGATTGGGGCTCTGCCCCAAACCCCGCAAGGGAACTGAGTTCCCTTGACCTTCCCCTGCGCTTCGCGTCGGTTTCAATCCATTTGAGCATCCGACACGCATGCGCGTCGTTCGATAAGAATTTCTAAACCGCCGCGAAGCGAAGATGGGGTTTGGGGACGAAATCCCCAAGCGAGTCTGGGATTGGAGTCACGCGCCCGCTGTGCGGGATTCAGCGTGGCGGAAATCGGAAATCGTAAGAAATGCTTTGCATTTCTATACGAGTTTCCCGGGTCAGCAGCCCAGCGTTCCCCCGTCCCCCTGCCCTTGGAGGAACTATGAAACATCTTGCACTCATTTTTTGTATCCTGATGCTGCTGCCCGCCTGCGCCTTAGGCGAAAAGATCCTCTGGGAGGATGACACCGGTCAGGTGGTCTTGAATGACGATGGCGGCGTCAACTTTCTTTCCGGCAGCGACGATGGCGAAGAGCTGGACGAAAACAAACTTTTTGCCGCGCAGACGCCGTCGCCCGAACCGCTCTATTCCCCAACGCCCACACCGACCGCCTTCACGTTCTCCAAGACCGTGAAATATGGCGATTCCAACAGCCTGGTCAGCGCCATTCAGTTTCGGCTCGCCGAGCTGGGCTTTTATACCGCGAAAGTCTCCGGCGGCTATTATAAAATCACCAAAGCCGCGGTCAAGGCGTTTCAGACACAGAACGGCTTGACCGCCGACGGCATCGCCGGGCGCGAAACGCAGGAGATGCTCTTTTCCTCAAACGCCGTTCCCGCCGACGCGACGCCGCGTCCCTCTCCAACGCCTGAGCCGACAAAATATACGCTGATGGTCGATGTCGTCAATCAGATCACCCGTGCTTATACCTATGACGAAACCGGCGAATATAATATCCTCGTCCGCGAAATGATCTGCTCCACCGGCACGTCCAAATACCCCACGCCGTGCGGCACGACCATCATGCCCAAAAAGCGCGCCCGCTGGGGCTATTTCCCGACGTGGGGTTCTCATGCGCAGTATCTGACGCGCATCGACTCCGCCAACGCCTTTCATTCCGTGCTGTATTCCGAACCGGATGAAACGACCCTCTCCGTCAAATCCTTTGACGCGCTGGGTACGCCCGCGTCGCATGGCTGTGTCCGTCTGCTCGTTTCCGACGCCAAGTGGATTTATGAGAATTGTAAGGAAGGCACGATCATCACCGTCTACGAAGGCGACTATGACCCTGAATACACCATGGCGCTCAAGCCCACGCTGAATATGGACACGCTGCGCGAAAACCCGCTTCCCGCGCCAACCCCCACGCCGGTTTACAGCAGAGAAAACTTCCCAGCTTCCTATCGCACGCTCTCCAAAGGCAAGACCGGCACGGACGTCTATATGCTGCAAATGCGCCTGACCGAACTGGGGTATTATCATGGCACTGTCACCGGCGGTTATTACGGCGGCACGATCGAGGCGGTCAAAGAATTTCAGCGCGACCACGGCTTGACCGTGGACGGCGCGGCAGGCAAACAGACACAGGCTCTGCTCTTCTCCGCCGCTGTCGATACGACGACGCCCGAGCCGCTGTTTCTGACGCCGATTCCAGTCACCGCAGAACCGACGCCCGAGCCTACGCCCGAGCCAACCGCCTCACCCGAACCCACCGCCACGCTTTCACCTGAACCGGCGCTGTTTGTTCCCATTGAAGATAATGTCGGTTAAAGTCTGCCACCCTTGCTTTCGCCGCAGTTTTGCAAACCACAGAAGCCCGCTCCCTCTCACACATTCAAAAAGCCAGCGAACAGCCGGATTTTTTCCGACGATTCGCTGGCTTTTTGATGCCATTTCGAATTCAAAATAGAGTTTTAGACCAATTTCAGCGACGGACAGGCGTTCAGATCCAGCCCCGCGATCTCCCCGCGCATCAGCCGATAGAACGCCGCGCTGCCGATCATCGCCGCGTTGTCCGTGCAGAGGATGGGCGGCGGCATGACCAGCCGAATGCCCGCTTTCTGGCATTTGTCGTTCATCGTGTTGCGCAGACCGCTGTTGCTCGCAACGCCGCCCGCCAGCGCGACCGTCTTTGCGCCAGTCTCCACCGCGGCGAGCATCGCCTTGTCGCTCAGCATCTCCACCGCCGCATGCTGGAAGCTCGCGGCAATATCCGCCGCCGGGACATCCTGCCCGTTCTGGTGGAGCTTATGCACCGTGTTGATGAGCGCCGTTTTCAGCCCCGAAAAGCTGTAATCGTATCGTCCCGGCGTCTGCACATGCGGCAGCTTCAGCGCGTGCGGGTTGCCCTCGCGGCTCAGCTTGTCCAGCAACGGACCGCCCGGATACGGCAGACCCAGCACGCGCGCCGCCTTGTCAAACGCTTCGCCCGCAGCGTCGTCCATCGTCTGACCAAGCAGCGTATACACGCCGTAATCATCCACGCGGACGATGTGGCTGTGTCCGCCGGACGCCACCAGACATACGAACGGCGGCTCCAGATCCGGATGGGAAACATAGTTTGCGCTGACGTGTCCCTCGATGTGGTTGACCGGAACGAGCGGCTTGTTCGCGGCATACGCCAGCGCCTTTGCCGCCGATACGCCGATAAGCAGCGCGCCGACCAGACCGGGGCCATAGGTCACGGCGACCGCATCCACATCCTCAAGCCGCATTCCCGCCTTCTTGAGCGCTTCATCCACGACCGGATCGACGCTTTCCACATGCGCGCGGGAAGCGATCTCCGGCACGACGCCGCCGTACATCGCGTGCAGCGGAATCTGAGAAGAGATGACGGAGGAAACGACCTGCCGCCCGTCGCGGACAATGGCTGCCGCCGTTTCGTCGCAGCTGGATTCGATTGCCAGGATCGTGGCATGACCCGCCGCTCTCAGCTTCTCCGCCTGTTCTCTTGCGTTCTGTTCGTAATTCATGCTTCTTTCTCCTCCGTCAACTGGCGGCGGATCATGCCGGAAACCACCGCATACGCCGCCGCCATCAGCGCCAGCGCAAGGATAAACGCGCGCGCAAACTGCCCAAGCACATCGACAAGCGCCGTTTCAAACAGCTTCTGCGGCATCATCCGGATGAGGATATCCGTCGCCGGATTGAGCAGCCAATTGTTGTTGGCAAACAGCAGCCTGTGCATGCCGACGAACATCGCCGAAAAACCGGACGTATCCATCAGCGCCGCAAAGACGACCGCCGCCAGCGCTAAAATACCCACGCCGCAGACCGCGCCGATGACTACCGGACGATGACGCTTTTCCAGCTCTGCGCCGACCCACGCAAGCGCGACCGTCAATCCCGCGGCAAGCGTTATCCAAAGCGTGCGCATTTTACCGAACCATGCGATCAGCCTGCGGACGTCCGCCATGTGCGAAATCTCCTTCGCGTTCAGCTCGTCGAGCGCAAGCGGCGTGTCCTCGCCGCCCAATTCCATATACAAGGCAATGATTTTCGCTGCTTCGTCCTGACGCGCCGCATCCATGCCGATATACGCGGTTACAGCGTCGTCATCGCTCATGCCATGCGCCTGCGCGACCGCCGCGCGGGACTTTTCGCCATAAAGCGCCGGGTCGATGGCTTCATGATAGACCGCGCCGCAAAGCGTGCCGACTGCCGCAAAAATGACCGCCAGCGCCGCCAGTACGCCGACTATGATTTTCTGTTTCTTCATACCTTTTTAAAAGAAAAAGGGGCGGGCGAAACCGCCCGCCCTTCGGGAATGCCCTCTCAGCCCTTCGGGACAGCTTCCCCAAAGGGGAAGAGGCTTTTACTGCATCTGGAGATACGCGGTGATGAAACCGTCGAGTTCGCCATCCATAACGGCGTCCACGTTGCTGGTCTCATAACCGGTTCGATGATCCTTAACCAGCGAATACGGATGGAAGACATAGGAGCGGATCTGGCTGCCCCATTCGATCTTCTTCATCTCGCCCTTGATATCCGCCATCTTTTCCTCGCGCTCGCGCTCGCGCAGTTCGACGAGCTTCGCGCGCAGCATGCGCATACAGTTCTCACGGTTGTGAACCTGATCGCGGCTGGTCTGAGAGGAAACGACGATGCCCGTCGGGAAGTGCGTCATTCGGACGGCAGAGCTGGTCTTGTTAACGTTCTGTCCGCCCGCGCCGCTGGCATGGTAGGTGTCCACGCGGACATCCTTCATGTCGATCTCAATCTCGTTGTCGTCGTCGTCAATGATCGGCGAAACATCCAGCGATGAGAAGCTCGTCTGGCGGCGCGCGTTGGAGTCGAACGGGCTGATGCGCACCAGGCGATGCACGCCTTTTTCGCTGCGCAGGAAGCCGTAGGCGTTCTCGCCGTCCACCTCAAAGGTCACGGACTTGAGCCCAGCTTCGTCGCCGTCGAGCATATCAATGAGCTTCACGGTAAAGCCGTGGCGCTCGCAGTAACGGGTGTACATGCGGTAGAGCATGAGCGTCCAGTCCTGCGCCTCGGTTCCGCCCGCGCCCGCGTGCAGCGAGAGATAGCAGTTGTTGCTGTCGTAATCGCCGCGCAGCAGGCTTTCCAGACGAAGCTCTTCCAGATCGCTTTGCAGCTTTTTGATCTCCTCGCCCGCCTCGGCAAGCAGGTCTGTATCCTGCATCTCCTCGGCAAGCTCCATGGTGGTATCCACGTCGTCGGCGCGCTGGCAGAGCTTTTCGTAATGCTCCACCTTGTTTTCGGTAATGCGCACCTTCCGGCTGACCTCAGTCGAGCGCTTGAGGTCATTCCAGAAATCCGGCTCGTTCATCGTTTCGTGCAGCTCGAGGAGCTGCTCTTTGAGTCCGGCGACGTTAAAGTGACTCACCTGCCTCAACAATGCTTTCGCGGATTTGTGCCATCTGCTGGCGATAGGTATCCAGTTCGATCACGTTGATTCACATCCTTTTATCTGGTCAATATCCTTTTATTCTCCAAGAGCTTCCGCCCTCTCAGTCCCTTCGGGACAGCTCTCCCACAGGGAGAGCCAAGAAAGAGCGCTTTATCCTTGCCTCCCACTCTGGGGGAGGTGACCGACGCAGTCGGTCGGAGAGGGCTTTCATTATTCCTTACTCTTTCCCGCAGCAGTCCTTATACTTCTTGCCGCTTCCGCAGGGGCAGGGATCGTTGCGGCCCGGCGTCTTCGTCACGCGCTTGGGACCGGAAGGCCCGCCCGCCGCCTTCGCCTGCTCAAGGTTCGTCTCCTGCGGCTTGGCGACCTCGCGGCGCTGCATCGGAATGTTGATGCGCGCCTGATACATGCGGCGCACGGTGTCCTCGCGGATGAGATGCACCATCTCGTCAAACATATCGTAGCCTTCGATCTGGTACTCGGTGACCGGATTGCGGTTGCCGTAAGCGCGCAGACCGATGCCGTCGCGGAGCTGATCCATCGCGTCGATGTGATCCATCCAGCGGCGATCCACGCAGGAGAGCAGAACGACGCGTTCCAGCTCGCGCGTGTCGATATGGATGAGCGAGAAGCCCTTTTCGCGCAGGGCGTAGAAGTCGCGCGCTTCCTGCTTGAGCTTGGCGATAAGGTCTTCCTTGTCGATGGTCTTGAACGGCTCTTCGTGCGCCTTGAAGAAGCCGATGCGGATGCACAGGCGCTCCAGGTACTGCGTCAAGCCCTCCATATCCCAGTCGGCATAGTCATCGCCGTTGCCGCAGTAGCTGCCGACGGCTTCCTCGATGAGCTTGTCCGCCATCTTGACGATGGTCTCGTGCATATCCTGACCCTCGAGCACCTGTCTGCGCTGCTCGTAGATCTCCTTGCGCTGCTCGTTCATCACGTCGTCATACTGAAGCACGTTCTTACGGATCTCGTAGTTGCGGGCTTCGATGCGCTTCTGAGCGTTCTCGATCTGACCGGTGAGCATCTTCGCTTCGATCGGCTCATCCTCCGCCAGACCCATCTTCTCGATCAGACCGCTGACGCGTTCGCTGCCGAACAGGCGCATCAGGTCATCCTGCATGGAGAGGAAGAACTGAGAGGAGCCCGGATCGCCCTGACGGCCGGCACGACCGCGCAGCTGATTGTCGATACGGCGGGACTCGTGGCGCTCGGTGCCGATGATATGCAGACCGCCGACCGCGATCACGCGATCATGCTCGGCGTCGGTCTTTTTCTTGAAGTCGGCGTACAGCTCTTTGTAAACGGCGCGCGCGGCAAGCACATCCTCGCCGACGTTCTCGTTGAAGCCGGTCGCCTCTTCGACGACATTATCCTCATAGCCCTTCTGCTTCATCGCGCGGCGGGCGAGGTATTCCGGGTTGCCGCCCAGCAGGATATCCGTGCCGCGTCCAGCCATGTTCGTCGCGATGGTGACCGCGCCGAAATGACCTGCCTGCGCGACGATCTCCGCCTCGCGGGCGTGATACTTCGCGTTCAGCACGACATGCTCGATGCCGCGCATGCGCAGCATTTTGGACAGCGCTTCGCTGACCTCGACGGAGACCGTGCCGACCAGCACCGGCTGACCGGTCTTGTGGCGGCGTTCGATTTCCTCAACCACCTGGCTGAACTTGCCCTTGGTCGTGCGGTATACGAGGTCGTTCATATCCTTGCGGATCATCGGGCGGTTGGTCGGTATCTGCACGACGTCCAGCTTGTAGATGCCCTTGAATTCTTCTTCTTCGGTCTTTGCCGTACCGGTCATGCCGGAGAGCTTCTGATACATGCGGAAGTAGTTCTGGAAGGTGATGGTCGCCAGGGTCTTGCTCTCGCGCTGAACCTTGACGTGTTCCTTCGCCTCGATTGCCTGATGCAGACCGTCGCTGTAACGGCGGCCGACCATCAGTCGTCCGGTGAACTCGTCAACGATGACGACCTCGTCGTTCTGCACGACGTAATCGACATCGCGCTTCATCAGCGCATGCGCGCGCAGCGCGGCGTTGATGTGGTGCAGCAGCTCGTTGTTCGCCACATCGGAAAGATTCTCCACGCCGAACCAGCGCTCCGCCTTGCGGACGCCCGCTTCGGAGAGGTTGCAGGTCTTCTTCTTCTCGTCGATGACGTAGTCCTTGCGCATGGCGGCAAGCTCTTCTTCGGAGAGCGGGTTGTCCGCCCAGCGATCCTCCTCCGGCTCTTCGCCCTTTTGCAGGGTGCAGACGAAGCGGTCCGCCTTCTCATACATATCGGTGGACTTGTCGCCCGCGCCGGAGATGATGAGCGGCGTGCGCGCCTCGTCGATGAGGATAGAGTCCACTTCGTCCACGATAGCGAAATGATGACCGCGCTGAACCATGTTCTTCTTGTAAATGACCATGTTGTCGCGCAGGTAATCAAAGCCCATCTCGTTGTTGGTGCCGTAGGTCACGTCGCAGGCATACGCCGCCTTGCGCTCTTCCTGCGAGAGGTCGTGCGTGATGACGCCGACGGTCATGCCCAGGAAGCGGAAGATGCGGCCAACGTCCTCGCCCTGGAACTTGGCGAGGTAATCGTTGACCGTAACGACATGCACGCCTTCGCCGGAGAGGGCGTTCAGGTAGGCGGGCATGGTCGCGGTCAGGGTCTTGCCCTCGCCGGTCTTCATTTCGGCAATGCGTCCCTGATGGAGTACGATGCCGCCGAGCATCTGCACACGGAACTGGCGCTTGCCGGTCACGCGGCAGGTCGCCTCGCGAACGACGGAATACGCTTCCGGCAGCAGGTCGTCAAGCGATTCGCCGTTCTTGACGCGCTCACGGAATTCCACGGTCTTGCCGCGGAGCTGTTCGTCGGTCAGCGCCTTGTGCGCTTCTTCAAAAGAGTCGATCTTATCGACGATCTTATTCAGGCGTTTGATCTCCCCGGCAGACGGGTCGAATAATTTGCTAAAAAAGCCCATTGTTATCCTCCATACGCAGCAGCTGGGATTTGTCCTTTCGCCTCAAGCAAAAACTCCACATTGCCGCTCATTGTATATTTTAGCATCATTGAAGGGTTTTATCAACCTTTTCCCATTGGCTTTCGATGATTGTCAGCGTGTTTGCGTCCGCTATGCCTGTCTCTTCCAGCCCGTTGGCTTTCTGGAAGCGGGCGACAGCCCTGCCCGTCCCTTCTCCGAACGTGCCTGTGCGGATGCTTCCGTTGTAATAGCCCAGATCCTTGAGCATCGTCTGCATGCGGATGACCGCCTCACATGGCTCCATGCCCTCGTAGAGCGTCCCCTCATCGTAGAATTTTTCGGTCTTTTCTCTGCCGCACAGCGCACAGACTGCTGTCCGCACACCCATCTTTTTGCCCTGCGGCTCGCTTTGCACCGTGTATTCTCCGTATTCGTGTTCCAGATGGTCGAGTTTGACGCTCTTCGTCTTTGAGCATCGGCTGCATGTCTGCTCGCCTTGTCCCGCCTTGCCGCAGGTCGGTTCCTTGATGACCGCAGCCTCGCCCCAGTCGTGACCGAGCTTTTCGATCTTTTCGGTCTTATGCTTTCCGCATACCTGGCAGGTATAGCGTCCCTGACCGTTCTGCGTGCAGGTTGGCTCGGTGACCACTTCCATCTCCACATATTCGTGCGGAAGCATGTCGATGTAGCGCCGGATCAGCTCGTTGCAGGCGGAACAGATTCCTTCCTTGGTGCCTTTGGCGGTGCAGGTCTGCTCTTTCGTTATGGTCCACGCTTCGACTTCGTGGGGCAGCTTGTCAATGTAGCGCTTTTCCCAGTGGTCGCAGTTGCGGCAGTAGCGGAAATCAAGCCCTTCCAGCCTGCACGTCGTTTCCCGCTTGGTCTTCCACGGACCGAAAACGTGGTTTTCACCACATTCCGATTCCGCGCCGACCGCGCTTGCCAGAAGCAGCATGCACAAAAGCGCCAGCCCGCCCGTCAGCATTTTTCCTTTCATCAAATTTTCTCCCTATTCAAAAATACGCTTATCTTTTCGCATCGATTTGCGCTAACTATAATTTTAACATAGCGCGCACATTTTCACAACAAAAAAAA
>CAKTXP010000065.1 GCA_934631055.1 uncultured Clostridia bacterium
GCCGTCAGCAGCGTGCCCGCAATCGCGGCGCTCACAGCCGAGAGAATGTATGTGCTCATGATGGTCGCACGGGTGTTGATGCCGGAATACTCCGCCGCCTGCGGATTTACGCCGATCAGGAACAGGCGCTCGCCGTACTTGGTGCGGTGAAGAATCCACATGCACAGTAGAATCAGCACGATATAGATGACAATCTGCGTCGGGATGCCGCAGATATTGCCCTTGCCGAGGAAGCGGAAGTCAACAAACTTGCCCGCTTCGTTCTTCGCCGGGAAGCCGCCGATGCCCTGATACGCCGGGGTCGCGGACATGCCGGAAACCATCAGCGCAATGCCGGAATACAGGAAGCTGCCGCCGAGGGTAACGACCATCGGCTGAACGCCGCAGTACGCAATGAAGAACCCGGAGAGGGCGCCGCACAGCGCGGCAACCACCACGGCAATCGCCACGGCTGCCCAGATGTTCATGCCGGCGTCGCTCCAAAGCACGCCGATGATGATACTGCTCAAGCCGATGATGGCAGGCGCCTGAATATCGATGCCGCCGGTAATCATGACCATCGTCACGAACAGCGAAATGATACAGACGCTGATGTAGTTGACAATACTGTTCATGATGGACTGCGGACGCAGGAACTTGGGATTCGCCGCGCCGAAGACCACGAATTCAAGAATCAGGAACACAACCAGGAACAATTCCCAGTGCTTAAAAACCTTTTTCAGCTGCTCTTTCATGCCTTAGCGCCTCCTTCCGGCGTATGCTCCGCCGTTCTGGACAGAAGGCGCTTTCTGCGAGTCATCTCAATGGAACGGCGCTGCGCCAGCGCGTCGATGACGACAATCACGATCAGCATCGTGCCGGTAATGGTGTTGTTGTAGGTGGACGGAAGACCGATGAAGACCAGCAGACGACCGATCGAGGACATGATGACCGCGCCGATTGCCGCGCCGACCACGTTGCCCAAGCCGCCGGAGAGCGAGATGCCGCCCAGAACGCACGCCGCAATCGCCGTCATTTCGTAGCCGTTTCCGGCAACCGTCATGACCTGACCATACTTGGAAGCGAAGACGAAGCCGCCCAAACCCGCGAACAGACCGCAAAGCACATACGCCAGCGTCTTCGTGCCCAGCACGGAAATACCGACCAGGTTTGCGCCGCCCGCGTTATCGCCGACCGCGATGAAGTACTTGCCCTTTCGGGTCTTCGTCAGCACCAGATGCGAAATCGCAACCAGCACGATGGCAATCGCGTAGTAAAGCGTGATGCCCGCGAACACGGTCTTGTTGCCATAGCTGGAGATCGCGCCGCCGAAGTTTTCAATCGTGCGTCCGCCGGACATGATGTAGATCAAGCCGCGAACCACGCTGTTCGTACCGAGGGTGAAAATCAGCGACGGCACGCCGAAATACGAAACGCCGACGCCGTTGACCAGACCGATGACCGCGCCCGTCGCCAGGCACAGCAGCAGCATCTTGGGGATGCTTCCGCCCTGCTGGGCAATCAGACCCGTCATGCCGGCGGTCAAACCGAGGGTTGCGCCGATGGAAACGTCGATTTCGCCCGTCATGATGACAAACGCGATGCCGACCGCCAGCAGCGTGTACATCGTCGCCGTGTTAAAACAGGTGATGATGTTGTCATACGTCAGGAATCCGGGGGCTGCAATACCGGTGATCGCGAACAGCAGAATCAGAAAGATCAGGCTGGTCATCCACCGGGCTTTAAACAGGTTCTTCATTTTCCTCACACCTTCCTCTCATGCGCGATGCCGAAGGAGGCGCTGGTCAGAGCATCCTGCGTAATCTCATCCCGGCTGAATTCGCCATTGATGCGTCCCTGGAAAACCGTAATGGCGCGGTCGGCAAGCTCGACGACTTCTTCCATATCGGAAGAAACCATGATGACTGCAACGCCCGCATCCTTGAGCTTACGGATGATGTTGTATACGTCGCTGCGCGCAGCCGCGTCGATGCCGCGGGTCGGCTCATCGAGGATGACGACCTTCGGCGCCGTGGAGAGCGAACGTGCGATAACAACCTTCTGCTGGTTGCCGCCGGACAGGCTGCCGATCAAATCATCCAGAGAAACGATCTTGGTACGGAAATCATCGACATACTTTTGAGAAATCTCTTTCTGATGGCGGCGGTTCATGTTCACCTTGCCGATCTCTTCGCTGCCAAGCAGCGCGGAGGTCGTGTTGGAAGAGATGGAGCGAATCTTAAACAGACCATGGTTGTGGCGGTCTTCCGGAACGAAGTTGATGCCCGCCTCCAGAATCTTCTTGGTCGAAAGCCCCGTGATGTCCTTGCCGTCAAGGATGACCTTGCCGCCAAGCGTCTTGTCGCGTCCGAAAATCGTGCTGATCAGCTCCGTACGACCCGCGCCGACAACGCCCGCAATACCGAGGATCTCGCCCGGATACAGGTCAAAGCTGATGTTGCTGAAGCCGTAACCGCTGAAATCGCGAACCTCCAGCACGGGCTTCAGCTTATCATACTGAATCGGCTCATAGGTCTGCGTCTCCTGCCCGTTCGCCTGAGAATCGTTCGGCAGAAGACCCTGAATCAGCATTTCCTTGGTGAAATTTCTGACCGGTCCTTCCAGCGTGATGACGCCGTCGCGCATAATCGCCACATGCGTCGCAATCTCGAAGACTTCGGTCAGGCGGTGCGTGATATAGATGAGGGCAATGCCCTTCTTCTTCAAATCTTCAACCGTCTTAAACAGCGCCTGCACTTCGTTGAAGGTCAGGGAGCTGGTCGGTTCATCCAGAATCAGAATCTGCGCATTGCGCATCAGACCGCGCAGAAGCTCAACGAGCTGCTGCTCCGCGATGGACAGCGTACTCGCCTTGCGCTGAAGGTTGAGGTCAAAGCCCAGCTCCTTCATGCAGACATTCAGACGCTTTTTCAGCTCGCCTTCATTCTCGTTGAAGCCCATCAGGATGTTTTCCAGAACGGTCATGTTCGGGAAGAGCATCGGCTCCTGCGGCACGAGGTAGATGCCTTGTGCCAGCGATGCGGCAGGCTTGCCGAGCTTGACCGCTTTTCCGTCGATGAGGATATCGCCCTCGTCGCAGGTATAGATACCCATGATGATCTTCATCAGCGTGGATTTACCTGCGCCGTTGCCGCCAATCAGCGCGACAACCTCGCCTGCGTCCACGCTCAGGTCGATCCCCTTGAGGACGACGTTTTGCCCAAACGCCTTGCGGATGCCCTTCACCTGAAGGCGCGGCGCACTCTGTTTCGTGGTCATATTCAATACTCCTGCGTTATACGTTTACAAAGGTTTGCTCGTCGCACAATCTTTTGTTGACCTCATTGTAAGCTCGTCTGTGCATTTTGTCAAGATATTTTTCTTGAATTTTGATTCATTTGCGTCGAGTTCAGAATTTGACCCTTTTTTTTCAAAAGAATTGACATTGCAACCCGCCGGTGTTATACTGATTTGTGCAAACATTTGTTTTAAGCGTTGATTATTGTTTCTTCCCGACACGCACAACGGAGCCGTTTATGAATAACAACACCGTTCATTATGAAGACGCCCTGATGGTCAAGGCGGCATGGTATTATTATTTTGAGAATATGACCCAGCAGGCAATCGCCGACCGGCTCTCCATCAGCCGCATGCGCGTCATCAAGCTGCTCGACGCCGCCCGGCAGAACGGCGTGATCCAATTCCGTCTGCGTTCGGACAGCATCGGCATGATGCAGCAAAGCCGCGAGCTGATGCAGAAATATCATTTAAAAGACGTCTTTATCATTCCAGAAGCCGAGCAGGAGAGCCAGCTCAACGAGTCCATTGCCCGCGCCGGCGCCATGTACGTCGCTGACAGGCTGGGCGACAACGCCTGCATCAACGTCGGCTACGGCGATACCCTCAGCCGCACGCTCAACCATCTGGCGACCATGGTGCAGACCCCTGTCACCTGTGTTTCCCTGACGGGCGGCGTTTCCTACTATCTGCCCAATGCGCGCAGCAATATCTTTAACGCGCGCCTTTATCTGATGCCCGCGCCGCTCATCGCCTCTTCGCACGAGATGGCGGCGGCGATGCGCGCGGAGACCTCGGTCAGCGATATCATCCGCATGGCGGAGCTTTCCTCCTTCACCCTGGTCGGCATCGGCGCGATGCACGAGACCGCGACCATCGTCCGCTCGGGCGTCATCTCGCAAAACGAGATGCTGCGCCTGAAGATGTCGGGCAGCGTCGGCGACGTACTGTGCCATTTTCTGGATGAACACGGCGCGCTCATTGCCAGCGATATCGAGGACAGGCTCATTTCTACCCCACTCGAACAGCTCCGCTCGATGGATAACGTCGTCGGGCTTGCGGCAGGCGCGCAGAAAGTGGAAGCGATCCGCGCCGTCCTGCGCGGCGGCTATCTGGACGTGCTTATCACCGACGAACCAACGGCCTCCCTGCTACTCAAGGGCGAGTGAACGCCCCTGACATACATTCAAAACCGGCGGTTGCCGGTCTGTGAAAGGATGGTTTTCTATGGCAAAAACCCTCATGGCTGTGGATGCTGGCACGGGCAGCGTCCGCGCCGTACTCTTCAGCCTGGATGGAGAGCAGCTCGGATGCGTTCAGCAGGAATGGACGCATAAGGAAGACCCCCGCTACCCCGGCAGCATGGATTTTGACTGGGTGCATAACTGGGAGCTTGCCCGCGGCTGCATCCGCGGCGTCATCGAGCAGACGGGCGTCGATCCCCATGATATCGCCGCGGTCTCCACGACCTGCATGCGCGAGGGCATCGTCCTTTACGATAAGGACGGCAACGAGATCTGGGCATGCGCCAACGTCGATGCGCGCAGCGACGACGAGGTCGCTCAGCTCGTCCACATGAACCCCGAGCTGGAAAAGCAGATCTACCGCGAATCCGGTCAGACCTACGCGCTGGGCGCTCTGCCCCGCCTGTTCTGGGTCAAGAACAAAATGCCCGAGGTCTACGAAAAGACCGCGCTCTGCACGATGTTCAATGACTGGCTCATCTACAAGATGACAGGCGTGTTCTCTTCCGAACCCTCCAACGCCTGCACGACCGGCATTTTCGACCTCAAGGCGCGCGATTGGGACGACAAGATCGCCGCGTCCATCGGTCTGAAAACCGGCATCTTCCCGAAAATGTATGAATGCGGCACAATCGTTGCCGAGGTCAGCGCGAAGGGCGCCGAGCAGACCGGGCTTGCCGAGGGCACGCCGGTCGTCGCCGGCGGCGGCGACGCACAGCTGGGCTGCGTAGGCGTCGGCGTGGTCGATGCGAATCAGGCGGCGATCTTCGGCGGCAGCTTCTGGCAGTATGAGTATAATACCGACGAAGCCAAGACCGACGAGCATTGCCGCGTCCGCGTGAACTGCCACAGCGTGCCGGGCATCTGGCAGTATGAGGCGCTGGCGTTCAAGCCGGGCATGGTCATGCGCTGGTACCGCGACGCGTTCTGCCAGTATGAAAAGGAACTCGCCAAGACGACCGGACGCGACCCGTACGACCTGATGAACGAAAAGGCGAAGGATATCCCCGCCGGATGCTATGGCATGATGTGCGCCTTCTCTGACGTGATGAACTATATTTCCTGGCGTCATGCCAGCCCGACGTTCACCAATTTCGACTTTGATCCGGAGAAGTTCAACCGCTATACCTTCTATCGCGCCATCATGGAGAATACCGCGATGGTAACGTATGGTCATATGCAGCTCGTCCGCGAATCCACCGGCAATATCCCGCAGGAGGTCGTATTCGCCAGCGGCGCATCCAAGAGCGAGCTTTGGTGCCAGATCCTCTGCGACGTACTCGGCATTCCGGTCAACGTGCCAAACGTCAAGGAAGCGACGGCGCTCGGCGCGGCAATCATGGCGGGTCATGGCGTCGGTCTGTTCCCCAACATCTCCGAAACGGCGAAAAAACTCGTCCATATCGAGCGCCGCTTTGAGCCGAATATGGAAAACCACGCAACCTATATGAAACTCTATGAAGATTGGCGTAAACTTTATGCCCGTCAGCTTCAGATTGCAGACGACCGTATCGCCCGCTATATGTGGGCTGCACCGGGCGTTTAATCGAAAGGAGAGACTATCATGTATATCGTAAACGAAGAAGATAAAGAGTATCGCTTTGGCGACAGCGGCCCCAAGTACCTGATGAAAGGTCCGCGCATGAATTTTGCGCTGGTTCAGTTCCAGGCGGGTCAGGATTTCAAGGCGCATTATCATAATGTGATGGAAGAGAATTTCTATATTCTCGAGGGCGAAGTGGATATCGTCGTAGACGGCGTGGTCAATCATCTGCGTCCGGGACAGATGATTCATATCGAGCCGGGCGAGATTCATTATGTCGTCAATCATTCTAACGCGCCGATGAAGATGATCTCCACCCTCGCCCCGTATACGAATCCGGATAAGGTCGATGTGGAGAATTATACCTACTGATTGTAATTAAAACCGCCGCGAAGCGAAGAAAGGGTGCAGGGAACCGTGTTCCCTGCTGGGGTTTGGGGCAAAGCCCCAATATCTCCCAAATTGCGAAGCGATTCAAAAAACGGTCAGGCAGCGAAGCGTCCCTGAAACCAGATGTTTTGCAAACTCAGTTCCTTCTGAAAACACAGCGAATCCCCGACATTCACGCAAGAGTGTCGGGGATTCGCTTATTTATGCAGCCATCGAAAAACTACGTCGGGACTGCCGTCCCAAACCCTGTCTGGGAATCAGTCCCCAGACCCCATCTTCACTTCGCGCCGGTTTAAATCATTTTAAGCATACGACGCGCATGCGCGTCATCCGTTAAAAACGGTTTTTAATCGGATACACAGCAAATCTGAAAATCTATGAACTTCAAGCTCTTATAGGATTAAATCAACATTTTTAACTCAGCCATTCCCGAAATTATATCCCACGACTTCTTTTCCTTCAACCTCCAAAATGATAAATATGTAATACTCCGGATAGCCTTCGTTCTGCATTTCTCTGTCCGACTCAAAAGAGACCTGATATTGAAGCGGATGCTGATTGTCCGAATACCAGTAACAGTCGATACCGGCTATGCAGCGCTCTAGCTTTTCAAACGTAATGTCCTCTTCTCGCCCGTTGACTTGAATGTGATTCTCCACGAGGATGCGTTTCGCTTCTTCCAACGCTTCTTCGTAAGAAAGCTCGCTGTCCATCGGTTCCGTCGCGCAGTAGTTGATCGGGTCGTTCCTCGTCAGCTCGCATTCCTGTTTGCTGTACTCGACAAAACCCGATACCGTCACGATCCCCCGACTGTCTTTCCATCTAACATGAAGCCAATCCCGGCTGTACCCCAGCGCGCTTGCCGCTTGCAGATCAATGCCGTTTTGAATAATGCGCGAATGAGTATCCCGTTCCGCATACAAAACGACCGCATTCGGCGAACTGTACTCAACCATCCTTCCCTGTACTGCGCGGATGCCCTCTTCCCCATATGCCAAATCGCCTGCGGACACATAACCCTCCATACAGCCCGAATCCTCTTCGCCTATGCGCACGCGGACAAATTCGCCGCCCGTTTCCAGCACTTCAACGCGTACATTCGGGAAATACGTCATCTCAACATCCGAATCCGACCGCGGGTCGGAATAGAGCTTTGTTTCCCATCTTGTCGCCGCAGGACCGACCTCAGGTTCGGTATACTGCGTCACATCATACCGATAGCCGGACATATCCCTTCTTCCTTCCGGATACAGCACCACAGCCGACGCGCTTTGTACAGCTGCCGCTAGACAAACCAGCGCCACGATTCCGAATATTGTCTTTTTCATGTTCAATCCTCCCTTAACCGTTTCCGAGCCAGACATCTATGATTTGATCCTTTTCTACGATTAAAACAATATATGTATATATTTCGGGGAAACCCGATGCACGCATATCCTCTGTTGAAACGAAATCAACCGTATAATAGATTTGTTCCGGATTAGAATAGGTGGAATACGTACAGTCAACATAAGGCGTGCATGCGTCCAGAAGCGTCCGGTCTACAAGTTCTTCTCTTCCATTGACAAAGAATCCATCGTCTACAAGCCTCTTTTTCGCCTCTTCAATGGCGTCCGCGATACTCAATTCATCCGCTTTAGGCTGGACATGGCTGGTTTCAGACACATCATTCTGAACAAGCGCAAAATCTTCCCTTTTTTTGACAAAACCCGTCTTTCGCGGGAAATCGCCCATACGAACATGAAGCCAGTCATCATTGACTCCCAGCACATCCGACCATCTCAATTCGACCTCGCCCAGCTGCGGCGCGCTCTCGTCCGTCTGCGTATATACCATTACGTCTTCATTGGCTTCAAAGGTGAACTGCCGCCCGCCAGCTGCGCGCGCCGCATCCTCGCCATATCCCAATTCATTAGCTTTCATATAGCCGGTCAGGTTTCCCGCGTCCTCGTCCCCAATGCGGACATAGGCATAGTCTCCATCCAGCTCCAACACCTGTACGCGGATGTTTCCTTCATAAACCATCAGCGTTTTTGCGTCTTCTTTCGGGGCATCCATCAGGCAGGTCTTAAAAAAGGTGACTGCCGTTCCCACTTCCGGCGTGGTATAAGCTTCCGCCCATGTCGGCGTAATATCCGCATAAGCATTGACTTTACACAGGCACAAGCACAGCGTCAGCAAAACAGACCCAATTCTCTTTTTCATGTTCGATCCTCCTTGATTTGTTTTCAGAAAAGGAAAAGCCCTTCCCGCATCTCTATCTGTAAGACGAGCGCAGAAAGGGCAGAATTTCACTTTTCTGAATCTTTTTTCAAAGCCTGGCAAATACGTCGCCCAGCTTCTCATGCAGCGCAAGGTCGGCGATATCGTCCCGCGGCGTTTCCGTTTTGTTAATCAGAACCAGCCGATTGCCGGGATACTCGTTCAAAAATCCCGCGGCGGGATAGACCGTCAGCGATGTTCCGGCGACGATGAGCAGGTCTGCGCGGCGGATGGCGTCGAGCGCGCCGCTGACCGTCAGCGGGTCCAGCCCCTCTTCGTACAGCACGACATCCGGCTTTACCCGCCCGCCGCACTTGGGACATTTCGGCACGTCGCCCAGCGTCAGCAGCTCTTCCATTGTATACCTTGCGCCGCACTTCTGGCAGGTATTGCGATGAACGCTTCCGTGGAGCTCATAAACGTTCTTACTGCCTGCCATCTGGTGCAGCCCGTCGATATTCTGCGTGACGACGGCGAGCAGCTTGCCCTCTTTTTCCCACTGAGCAAGCTTCAAATGGACGATATTGGGTTTCGCGTTCGGATAAAGCATTCGATTGCGATAAAAATCAAAGAAGATTTCAGGATGATGAACATAAAACGAGTGGGAAATAATGGTTTCCGGCGGATAGGCATAACGCTGGCGGTAAAGCCCATCCTCGCCGCGGAAATCCGGTATACCGCTTTCCGTTGACACGCCCGCGCCGCCGAAAAAGACGACGCGCTTCGCCTCTTTGACCCACGCTTGAAGTTTCTGCATCTTCTGTTCATCCATAGGAAAGTCCTTTCTTGGGGTTACGTTGGGGCTTTGCCCCAAACCCCAGCAGGGAACCTTGTTCCCTGCATCCTTTCTTCGCTTCGCGCCGGTTTAAATATGCTTATCATCCATTTATCGCAAAGCGATAAATGAAGCGGAAGGTCAAGGGAACTCAGTTCCCTTGCGGGAGTTTGAGGGATTGAAATCACGCGCCCGCTGTGCGGGATTCAGCGTGATGGAAATCGGAAATCGCAAGGAGCGCTTGCGCGACTATGCGAGTTTCCCGGATCAAAGCCCCAAACGTCCCCCCACGTCCTCCCTCACAGCATCTTTCCTGAGCGGATCGGTGCGCCCAGCCTGTCCTCCGCCATCATCCGTAAAGCCGTAAACAGCCCATCCGGACAGACCGCTTCGTCCTGAAGCGTGTCCAGACCGCGCCGCATAATCGCCTGTAAATAGCGAACGTCGCGCGCCGTTAAACGAACGCGCCCGCCTGCGCCGCAATGCTCGCAAAGCACGCCGCCCGCTTCCGCGCCAAAGTATGCCGCCGACGCATCGTCCGGCAGCCCCTCCAATGCAATCGGCTTTCCGCACTGCGCACATCGACCGACCTGCGGTCGGAATCCCAGCAAAGAGGTCATGCCCATCAGGAAAACCGCCGTCACGCGCCGCGGCTCGACTTCGCTGTAACATAAATACGCCAGCGAACGCACCAGCAGCAGGAACAGCCTCTCATTCTCCTGCGCGGGCTGAATCGCCACGGAGCAGAGTTCAAGCGCATACATTCCATGCGCTAATCGTTCAAAATCCGACCTCAACGGGTAGTAGCTGTCGGTGATTTGGCAGGAAACGACCGTGGTTCTGTCCTTCGCCTGAAAGAGAACGTATTCGCCGGAACAGAATAACTCGCTCGCCGCCATCAGCGGGCTTTTCTGCCTGCGGCATCCGCGGCAAAGCGCGTCGATCCTGCCCAGCGTTGGGGAGAACAGCGTGAGGATGCGATCGTTCTCTCTGTAATCCACGCGCCGGACAACCATAGCGTTCGTCGTGATCTGCGGCATGGCATTCTCTCCCTTTCTTTGGTGATGCAGATTCGCCCGCACGCTTTCTGCCGCGAGCGTAAAGCGGTTTTACTGCGTCTTTTCGTTATCGCCGCGTCTGACCCGCGGGATGAACTGCGCGGCAAAACCGCCCTCGTTCTTCTCCTTGACGTAAAAATAGCCGATAATCGAGAAGATGACCGCGCCAAGGAAGTTGACCAGCAGATCCTTCATCGTATCGTTAATGCCGATATCCAGATAGCCGCCCAGACCCAGCGCCTCCTGCGAACCGTCGGAATGGACGATGATGACATCCGCAATGTCGTCAATGGTCACGACCTTGTTGCTTCGGGTGGTATCCAGCTCGACGGTATGGATGCTGTTGACCACGGTATCTTTCTGCATATCCCAGCCCATCACGAGGTCACCGGTGTATTCGAAAAACTCCCACAGCACGCCGACGGTCATCGAGAAGCAGAACGCGACGACCGCCAGATATGCGGGCGAAAGCTTAAAGGAAAAACGCTCGCTTTCGTTGAGCAGATCGACCAGCGCAAACCCAATCGCGGCGCATAGGAAACCATTGATGGTATGGAGCATCGTGTCCCAATTCGGCACACGGATGTAAAAGCTGTTCAGCTCACCGAGTATTTCCGCCGCGAAGATAAACAACAGGATGATGATCTCCAGCGTGCTGGGCAGTTCGACGTTGAGCTTCTTTGAAAAGAAGCTCGGCAGGATCATCAGCACCAGCGTCATGCCGCAGAAGAACACGCTTTCAAAATCGCGGCGCAAAGCGGCTCGCACCAATACAAAGATGACCAGCGCGCGCAGAACCAGATAGACCGTCAGCGTCGCTTTGTTGGCATAAATAGGCTCTGTTTTCTTTTTTGCCGCAATGTCTTTTTTCTTCATCCAGGGTATCCCTCCTATCCCGCTTTTTATTATAGCATAGTTTAAAGCGCATATGAATCTCTTTTCGCAGTCAGTCAGCACATGAATTTCAGCGTT
>CAKTXP010000066.1 GCA_934631055.1 uncultured Clostridia bacterium
GGAAGGGCTTCTCATGCCAAAACAGGGGAGAGAATGACGATGCCGGAATATATCACAAAACGCGATGGTCGTAAGGTCGCCTACGATGAAGAGAAGATCGCGGCGGCGATTGAGCGCGCGTTTGACGCTGTGGAGAGCGGAAAGGGTCATGAGGAAGCGGAGCGTCTTGCCCGAATCGTGACCCGCGGGATGAACGCGAAAGAGAGCGCGGATATCCCTTCCGTTGAGGATATTCAGGATCAGGTCGAGCAGGTGCTTATCGCTGAGGGATACGCCAAAACGGCGAAGGCATATATCCTCTACCGTGCCGAGCGCAGCCGCACCCGCGAAGCGCAGACCCGCCTGATGCACATTCTGGAGGATATCACGTTCAAGAATGCGTCCGAATCCGACGTAAAGCGCGAAAACGCGAATATCGACGGCGATACCGCGATGGGTACGATGCTCAAATACGGTTCGGAGAGCGCCAAGCAGTTCTATGATATGTACGTTTTGAATCCGGAGCATGCGCGCGCGCACCGCGAGGGCGATATCCATATCCATGACCTCGATTTCCTGACGCTGACGACAACCTGCACCCAGATCGACCTGACGGAGCTGTTCAAGGGCGGATTCTCCACCGGTCACGGCGTGCTGCGCGAGCCGCAGGACATCGGCAGCTATTCCGCGCTCGCCTGCATCGCCATCCAGAGCAACCAGAACGACCAGCACGGCGGTCAGGCGATTGCCAGCTTTGATTATGATATGGCGCCCGGCGTCGCCAAGACCTATGTCAAGGAATACCGCCGCGCGCTGGGCGCGGCGCTCGAACTGCTGCTCAATCATGACGCAGCCAACGAGGAAGCCAAGAACATCGTCCGCCAGATTGAAAATGAGACCGGCGCGAAGCCGACCCTCAAGCCGAACAAGGAGTTTGACGATGCCCTGCGAGAGCGCCTGACGGCGATGAGCGACGAAGCGGCCGCCGAACGCATCATTCATTATGCGACTGAGCGCGGCTATCGCGAGACTGAGCGCCGCACCTATCAGGCGATGGAAGCGTTTATCCATAACCTGAATACGATGCACTCCCGCGCGGGCGCGCAGACGCCGTTTTCCTCCATCAACTACGGCATGGATACCTCTCCGGAGGCGCGCATGGTGATGCGCAACCTGCTGCTGGCGACGGAAAGCGGACTGGGCAACGGCGAAACGCCGATTTTCCCGATTCAGATTTTCCGCGTCAAGGAAGGCGTGAGCTACAACCCCGGCGATCCGAACTACGACCTCTTCCGGCTGGCGATCCGCGTGAGCGCCAAGCGTCTTTTCCCGAACTTCTCGTTCGTGGATGCGCCGTTCAACCTCAAGTATTACAAGCCCGGTCACCATGAAACGGAGATTGCCTACATGGGCTGCCGCACCCGCGTGATCGGCAACGTATACGACCCGACGCGTGAGGTCTGCAACCGCCGCGGCAACCTGTCCTTTACGTCCATCAACCTGCCGCGCATCGCCATCGAAAGCCATGGCGATATCGACAAGTTCTTTGAGATGCTGGATGAACGCATGGATCTGGTCTTTGAGCAGCTGGACGAACGCTTTGAGATTCAGGCGCGCAAAAAGGTGCGCAACTATCCGTTCCTGATGGGCGAAGGCGTTTGGCTGGACAGCGAAAAGCTCGGCTGGGACGACGAGGTGCGCGAGGTGCTCAAGCACGGCACGCTGTCCGTCGGCTTCATCGGTCTGGCGGAGACGCTGGTTGCGCTGATCGGCGAGCATCACGGTCAGAGCGAACGCGCTCAGCAGCTGGGACTGAAGATCATCGGGCATATGCGTGAGCGCTGCGACGAGCGCAGCGAGGAAAAGAAGCTGAATTACACGCTGCTGGCGACCCCGGCAGAGGGTCTGTCCGGACGATTTGTCAAGATCGACCAGAAGCGTTACGGCAAGCTTGAAGGCATTACGGATCGCGAGTATTACACCAACAGCTTCCACATTCCGGTGTATTATCCGATCAGCGCGTTTGATAAGATTCGCCTGGAAGCGCCGTACCATGCGCTGACGAACGCGGGACACATCTCCTACATCGAGATGGACGGCGACCCGACGAAGAACCTCGATGCGTTTGAAGCGGTCGTCCGCGCGATGCACGACGCGGGCATCGGCTACGGCTCGATCAATCATCCGGTTGACCGTGATCCGGTATGCGGGTATAATGGCATTATCGGGGATGTCTGTCCGCAGTGCGGCAGGCAGGAGGAAGAAGTTCATTTTGAGCGCATCCGCCGCATTACCGGCTATCTGGTCGGCACGCTGGAGCGTTTCAACGACGGCAAGCGCGCCGAGGAGCACGACCGCGTGCATCACGGCATGTAAGTCCATCCGCCCGTTCCCGCCAGGGAACGGGCTTTTGAGTAACGGGGGACGATGAGGGGGCGCGTTGGGCTGCCGCCCAAACCTGCCTGAGGGATTTCATCCCTCAGACTCCCTTCTTCGCTTCGCGCCAGTTTAAATAAACATAAACGTACGATGCGCATGCGCATCGTTCAATAAAGATGATTAAAACCGGCGCGAAGCGGAGAAAGGGTGCAGGGAACAAGGTTCCCTGCCGGGAGTTTGAGGGCAGAGCCCTCATCGTTCCCTCACGTCCCAAAGAGGTAAACTATGCAGATTCGTTTGGCTGGAATGGAACCGGAGTCCATCGTCGATGGCCCGGGATATCGGTTCGCGGTGTTCGTTCAGGGCTGCCCGCATCACTGCCCCGGATGCCATAACCCGCAGACGCATGACTTTGAAGGCGGGCATCTGATGGATACCGATGACATCATCGCGTATCTGGGTAAAAATCCGCTCGTGCGCGGGCTGACGCTCTCCGGCGGTGAGCCGATGATGCAGCCTGAACCGCTCCGCGTCATCGCGCTGGCGGCAAAGGAGAAGGGCATGAATGTCTGGTGCTATACGGGATTCACGCTCGAAAAGCTGCTGGAGGAACGCCGCGAGGATCGCATGCGGCTGCTTGAATGCGTCGATGTGCTGGTCGACGGTCCGTATCTGTCGCATGAACGCTCGCTGGATCTGCTCTATCGCGGCAGTAAAAATCAGCGGCTCATCGACATGCCCGATACGCTGAAGGCGGGACACGTCGTTTTGTATACGCCCCCAGAATGGTGACACGAAAGGAGTTTCACGACATGAAAAAGCGGATGACCGGATGGATCACCCTGCTGATGACGCTGCTCTGCGCGGCGGCGCTGGCGGATGGAAGCGACAACTGGCTTGCCAGCGTGCTGGGCAATGCGCAGAGCGGGGAAGCGCAGGCGGAAGGGCATTATGTCGCGCTGCTTCAAATCGACGGCGAGCTTTCCGAAACCGATTATATCTACGACCATGTCGGAACGCTCGACGTGCTGAAAGACCTCGCAGACGACGAGGACAACGACGCACTGCTGCTGTATCTGAATACGCCCGGTGGGAATATGTACGAGTCTGACGAGTTGTATCATGCGCTGATGGTCTATCGGCAGGAGACGGGCAGACCCATCTACGGCTATATGGCGCAGGAATGCTGCTCGGGCGGCATGCTGGTTGCGATGGCGGCGGATGAGCTGTATGCCTCACGGATGACCATCGCAGGCAACATCGGCGTATACATGACCTCTGTGAGCGACGCGGAACTCTATAAAAAGCTCGGCGTCGAGCTGGAATATATCGCGACGGGCGAGAACAAGGTGCCCGGCTATCCGGAATTGACGGATGAGCAGCGCGAAATCTATCGGGCGATGGTGGAGGAGAGTTTTGACTTCTTCAAGGAAGCCATTGCGTCCGCACGCGGTCTGAACGAGGAACAGATGGCATCGTTTACGGACGGACGGCTGCTGACCGCGATTCAGGCGCAGGAGCTGGGACTGATCGACGGCGTGATGTACTATGACGAACTGGTCGATGCGCTTTCCGAAAAGTATCCGGACGCCGAGCTGAAAAACGTGACGCCGGACGGATACGGCGGCTACATGGCTTCAAGCAGCGATTCTTCGTCGCTGAACTGGCTCGACGAACTTGAGAACCTGCTGAATGAGGATGGAGACACGACGGGCGGAAGGCATGTTCTGCGCGGAAGGTGATTGGCTTCCGCGGGACAACGCGGGCTGAGTATCACCTGTTCGAGGAGAAGCCCGACCGAAAAGCCGAAGCATCGGAAAATGGGGCGGTCGGGAAAGACTGCGCCGGTGCGCAAGCCGACAGCGCGGTAATCCTTAGAAAAAAACGAATCGAGCGATTAACCCTATTCTCTGGCGGGAAATAGGGTTAATTTTTTCATAAAAAAGTGCGGAAACCTTGTTTTATTTGCATAAAACTGATAAGATAATGTCAAAAGCGCACGTCATGCGCTGAAAACAGGGAGAAACACAGGAGGAACATACAATGAACAAGGAAACTTCGCGTCGTGATTTTCTGAAACTGGCTGGAAAGGGCATGCTGGGTGCTGCTGCGTTGAGCACCGTTCCGGTGGTTATGCCTGCTGTTGCCGAGGGCGCTGAAGCTCCGGCGTGGCCGTGGGCGTACAAGAAGATGGACAAGGAAGCGGTCATGAAGCATGGCTATGAGTGCTTCTATTCCCACGGCGGCTGCTGCGCGGGTGCTGTGGCGGCTGTTGTTGAGCTGCTGGCTGAGGAATACGGCTATCCGTACAACCAGCTGAATGCGCGTATGTTCGCGGATGGCGCGGGCGGATATGGCGCTGCCACGCTGTGCGGCTCTCTGGGCGGCGCGTGCGCAATCTTCGGTCTGTTCTGCGAAGCGAACGAGGCTCGCGAGCTGCGCGACCAGCTCTATGCGTGGTACAAGGATCACGCCTTCCCGACCTATCAGCCGGAGATGGAGTCCATTACGACGGTTTCCGGCGCGATTGAGTGCGCGGTGTCCGTTGGCAACTACATGAAGGCGACCGGCTATGAGATGGGCGACGCGGGCCGCAAGGCGCGCTGCGCGGCAGTTACCGGCGAGACGGCCGCGAAGGCGGTTGAACTGCTGAACATCCACTTCGGCTTTGAAGAGGCTCCGGCGGAGGAGCCGAAGGCTGAGGAAGCACTCGCCGAGAACGAGTATATCGGCACGGCGGAGAGCGCAATCGGCGGCGAAGTGAAGGTCAAGGTCACGATGGACGGCGACAAGATCGCGAAGATCGACGTACTGAGCCACAACGAGACCGCGGGCATCTCTGATCCGGCGTTTGAGAAGATTCCTGCGGCGATCATCGAGGCGCAGAGCGCGGATGTGGACGTGGTTGCGGGCGCAACCAAGACCTCTGAGGCTCTGATTGCGGCTGTGAAGGACGCGCTGTCTCAGGTGAAGTAATTCAAACCCCTGAATTAAAAAAGGCACCGAAGAACGGTGCCTTTTTTTGTACGGAATTTTGGGCGAAAAACGGCAGGAAAAGGCGTGTCAAGATTTGAAAAAAACTGCGTAATTTGGTATACTATAATAGTAAGAAAATGTGCAGGGAAAAGCACAGCGCAGGAGGTCGTTATGATCCTTCATCTGGGCGATGACGTCAGTGTACACAGCGCAGACATCGTCGCCATCATTGATTTGACCCAGAGCCAGAGCGCCGTTACCGGCGCCATGCTCGCGGAGATCCGCCGCCAGAACCGCATTCTTGCCCGAAAGGGGATCGCCGCCAAAAGCGCGATCATCTGCGCGGGCGCACGGCGTGCGGGCGGCATGACGGAGAACGCGCGCGTTTACTTATCGCCGATATCTACGGCGACCCTTGCACAGCGCGCACACGAGCGCGCTTATCCCGAAGCCGATTTCCTCACGGAAGGCGAGGGAGAAACAGGGCAGCCCGACGACGCGGACTGCTGAGCGCAGAAACGAGGAGATTAAATGGAGAATCAGGAAAATCAGATCCACCAGCAGGATCAGCTGGATCAGATCGAGCGTCCGGACGGCGCTTACGACGAGAACCAAATTCAGGTTCTTGAAGGTCTTGAAGCCGTCCGCAAACGCCCGGGCATGTATATCGGCTCGACGGACGAGCGCGGTCTGCATCATCTGGTATACGAGATCGTCGATAACGCGGTGGACGAGGCGCTGGCAGGCTTCTGCACCGAGATCATCATCACGCTGCACAAGGACGGCTCCTGCTCTGTACAGGACAACGGACGCGGCTTTCCGGTCGGCATTCATCCCAAGATGGGGCGTCCGGCTGTCGAGGTCTGTCTGACTATCCTGCATGCGGGCGGCAAGTTCGGCGGCGGAGGATACAAGGTATCCGGCGGTCTGCACGGCGTAGGCGCGTCGGTCGTCAACGCGCTGTCCAAGCACTTGCAGGTCAACGTCTATCAGGACGGCAAGATCTACCAGCAGGAATACGAACGCGGCAAGGTGCTTTATGACCTCAAGGTCATCGGCGAGACGGAGCGCACCGGCACGACCATCCGCTTCCTGCCCGATGTGAAGGACGAAAACGATCCGGACGGCATCTTTGAAACGGGCGAATTCCAGTATGACGTGCTGAAGACCCGCTTCCGCGAGATGGCGTTCCTCAACCGCGGCATCCGCATCGTCTTCCGCGACGAGCGCCCGGAGGAGCCGAAGGAGAGCGTCTTCCACTACGAAGGCGGCATCAGCGAGTTCGTCAAGTTCATCAACAAGAACAAGGAAGTCCTCTTTCCGGAACCGATCTACATCAGCGGTCTGGTCGGCACGACGAGCGTCGAAGTCGCGATGCAGTACAACGACACCTATTCCGAGAACGTCTTTGCGTTCGTCAACAACATCCACACGCCGGACGGCGGCACGCATCTGGCCGGCTTCAACATGGCGCTGACCCGCGTCATCAACGACTACGGCAGGAAGCACAATATCCTCAAGGCGAACGACGCGAACCTTTCCGGCGAGGATACGCGTGAAGGCTTGGCGGCGATCGTTTCCGTCAAGCTGGAGGATCCGCAGTTTGAGAGCCAGACCAAGTCCAAGCTGGGCAACAGCGAGGTGCGCACCATCGTCAATTCGCTGGTCGGCAAGCAGCTTTCGGACTATCTGGAGGAGAACCCGCAGGTCGCCAAGCTCATCCTCGACCGCTGCCTTGCTGCGTCCCGCGCGCGCGAAGCGGCGCGAAAGGCGCGCGACCTGACCCGCCGCAAGACGGTTCTGGAGAGCGCGAGCCTGCCGGGCAAGCTGGCAGACTGCTCCGAGCGCGACCCGAGCAAATGCGAAATCTTCCTCGTCGAGGGCGATTCCGCAGGCGGCAGCGCCAAGATGGGACGCGACCGCCACTTCCAGGCGATCCTGCCCCTGCGCGGCAAGATCCTGAACGTCGAAAAGACGCGCCTTGACCGCGTGCTTGCCAACGACGAGATCAAGGCGATGATCACGGCGTTCGGCTGCGGCGTCGGCGATGAGTTTGATATCAAGAAGCTGCGCTATGACCGCATCGTCTGCATGACGGATGCCGATGTTGACGGAAGCCACATCCGTATCCTGATGCTCACGTTCTTCTACCGCTACATGCGCCCGCTCATCGAGCAGGGACACGTTTACGCCGCCCAGCCGCCGCTGTACAAGGTGACGTATCAGAAGATGGAGCGCTACTGCTATTCCGACGCGGAGCTTGACAAGGTGATGACCGAGATCGGACGCGAGAAGAAGCCGGACGTTCAGCGCTATAAAGGTCTGGGCGAGATGAGCGCCGAGCAGCTCTGGACGACGACGATGAACCCGGAGACCCGAACCATGCTGCGCGTGTCCGTCGAGGACGCTATCGCCGCGGATGAGATCATGAGCCTGCTGATGGGCGAAAAGGTCGAGCCGCGCCGCGAATTCATCGAGCAGAACAGCAAGCTGGTTTTGGATCTGGATATTTAAGAGAGACGCTGGGCTGCCGCCCAAACCCGCCTGAGGGACAAGTCCCTTGGGTTTTCGGCGGGGTTTGGGGCAAAGCCCCAACGTTCCCGAGAAAGGGGAAAATAAGTTGGATTTTAAAGATAATCTCCCCGGCAATACGACCGACCTTGAACGCATCCGCCCGATCGACCTCGAACACGAGATGAAGAAGTCCTTCATCTCCTACGCGATGGCGGTCATCATCACCCGCGCTCTGCCGGATGTGCGCGACGGTCTGAAGCCGGTGCATCGCCGCATCCTTTACGCGATGCACGAATTGGGCGTCACGCCGGATAAGCCGTATCGTAAGTGCGCGCGTATCGTCGGCGACGTTCTGGGTAAATATCACCCGCACGGCGATTCCTCCGTCTATGGCGCGCTGGTGCGCCTGGGACAGGATTTTGCGACCCGCTACCCGCTCGTAGACGGACAGGGCAACTTCGGCTCCGTTGACGGCGACGGCGCGGCTGCCATGCGTTATACGGAAGCGCGCATGAGCAAGATCAACATGGAGATGCTCGCCGATATCGACAAAGAGACGGTGGACTTCTCCCCGAACTTCGACGAAACGCTGATGCAGCCGAACGTGCTGCCCAGCCGTTTCCCGAATCTGCTGGTCAACGGTTCCTCCGGCATTGCCGTCGGCATGGCGACCAATATTCCGCCGCATAACCTCGGCGAGGTCATCGACGGCGTTGTCAAGATGATTGACAATCCGGATGTGACCACGCAGGAGCTGATGGAGTGCATCAAGGGACCGGATTTCCCGACCGGCGGCATCATCCTTGGGCGCAAGGGCATTTACGACACCTATGCCACCGGACGCGGCCGCATCGTGACCCGCGCCAAGACCGAGGTGGAGCCGATGCCCAACGGACGTCAGCGCATCGTCGTGACGGAGATCCCGTACATGGTCAACAAATCCGTGCTGGTCGCGAAGATCGCCGAGCTTGTTCACGACAAGCGCCTTGAAGGCATCAGCGATATCCGCGACGAGAGCGACCGCGAAGGCATGCGCATTGTCATCGAACTTAAGCGCGACGTCAATTCTGCTGTTGTTCTCAACTATCTGTACAAGCATACGCAGATGCAGGAAGCGTTCGGCGCGATTATGCTGGCGCTGGTGGATGGCGAGCCGAAGGTTCTGAGCCTGCATCAGATGCTTTACCATTACCTCGAGCATCAGAAGGACGTCATCGTCCGCCGCACGCGCTATGACCTCGATAAAGCCGAAGCCCGCGCGCACATTTTGGAAGGCTTGCTCATCGCACTGGACAACATCGACGAGATCGTCCGCATCATCCGCAACAGCCCGAATACCGCTGAAGCCAAGACGCAGCTCATGGAGCGCTTTGCGCTGTCCGACAAGCAGGCGCAGGCAATCTTGGATATGCGCCTTGCCCGCCTGACCGGACTGGAACGCGAGCGATTGCAGGAAGAATACGCCGAGCTGGAAAAGACCATTGCGTATCTGCGCGCCGTGCTGGCGGATGAAAAGATGGTGCTGGGCATTATCCGCGAAGAGATTCTGGCGATCAAAGCCAAGTATGCCGACGAGCGCCGCACGCAGATCAGCGTGATGGACGGCGAGATCGACCCGGAGGATCTCATTCAGGAGGACAGCGTGGTCGTGACGCTGACGCATTTCGGCTATGTGAAGCGCATTCCGCGCGCGACCTACCGCAGCCAGAACCGCGGCGGCAAGGGTATCATGGGCATGACGACCCGCGAGGAGGATTACGCCGAGCAGATGCTCGTCACCTCGACGCATGACGAGATCATGTTCTTCACCAACCGCGGACGCGTGTACAGCATGAAGGGATACGAGATTCCGGAAGCCGGACGCACCGCGCGCGGAACCGCTATCGTCAACCTGCTCCAGCTGACCGGCGGGGAGAAGGTCACGGCAATGATCCCGCTGCCGCGCCAGAGCGAGGGCAGGTATCTGGTCATGGCGACGAAGGGCGGCTTGATTAAGAAGACCGCGCTGGATGAATTCGCCAACCTGCGCAAGGCGGGCTTGATTGCCATCGTCCTGCGCGAGGAGGACGAGCTGATCGGTGTCGAGCTGACCGGCGAAACGGACGAACTGATGCTCGCGACCCGCATGGGTCAGGCGATTCGCTTCAGCGAAACGGATATCCGCGCGATGGGACGCAACTCGATGGGCGTCAAGAGCATGGATCTTGCCGAAAACGACGAGGTCATCTCCGTCGCCCGCGTGGAAGAGGACAAGCAGGTGCTTGCCATCACGCAGAACGGCTATGGCAAGCGCACAGACGTATCCGAATTCCGTCTCCAGAGCCGCGGCGGCAAGGGCATCATGGCGATGCGCCTGACCGACAAGACCGGTCTGATGGCGGCGCAGCTGCTCGTGCATGAGGATGAAGATATCATGCTCATCACGGACGACGGAACCATCATCCGCATGCCGGTCAGCGACATCTCCACCATCGGGCGCGTCTCTCAGGGTGTGCGCGTGATGCGCGTGGAGGACGAGAGCCGCATCGTCTGCGTAACGGCGACGGAGCGCGATGAGGAAGAATCTGGTGAGGAAGATGGAGAAGACGGCAGCGTGATGGAGCCGGTCGAGCAGGACTCGCTGGACATGGACGTGGGCGAGCAGAACTCCGAAAACCAGCCGGAAGAAACCGACGAATAAGCATGAAGTCATAAAGAGATAAAAAGGGAGGCTGTCACGCGAAATGAGCTGGACAGCCTTCTTTTTTGCGGGAAGCGGGGGACGATGGGGTTGCCGCTCCAACCCCCCCGCCTCCGCTTCGCGGCGGCTTGAACAGGTTTAACGTCAGCTATCGCGAAGCGATAGCGTAGTGAGGGTCAAGGGAACGATGTTCCCTTGTGGGGTTTGGGGCAAAGCCCCAACGTTCCCCACGTTCCCTCGCCTTCGCTTCGCGGCGGTTTTAAGAAAGGTTAGAGAAATCAGGAACGCTTCGCTCCCTGATTCTTGCTTTTTGAATCGCTTCGCGATTGGGGTTACGGGGGGGTACGATGGGGTTGCCACCCCAAACCCCGCTTGGGGATTTCATCCCCAAACCCCATCTCCGCTTCGCGGCGGCTTAAACAGGTTTAGAAAAGGGAGAAACATGGACAATCAAAAGAAAGGGCTTCTTGTATTCCTTGCGGTGACGGGCGTGAGCATTGCCGGACCGATGGTCAAGTGGTCGATGTCCTGCGGCGCATCGCCCGTGATGGTTGCCTTTGGGCGTATGGCGCTCAGCTTTCTGCTTTTGTTGATTCCCGCGCTCAGAAGCGGCGAATTGCAGGCTGTCGTTCATGCGCCGAGAAAACAGGTCGTGCTGGCTTGCGCATCGGGCTTCCTGCTTGCGATGCATTACACATGCTGGATGACATCGCTCAGCTTTGCTTCGACGTTTGTTTCCACGGCGTTGGTATGCACGCAGCCGCTTTTTGTCGCGGCGCTTTCCGGCGTGCTGCTGCATGAGCCGATCAAGCGCGAAGCCGTGCCGGGCGCGGTGGT
>CAKTXP010000067.1 GCA_934631055.1 uncultured Clostridia bacterium
CGATAAAGGCATCATAACAAATAAAAGGCGGTTATTCCGAATCCGTTCGGATAACCGCCTTTATCATTGATTCTCTTTTTAACGATGTATGAGCAGCTTCTAAAAATAGCACAAATCAGGCTGGGGAAACCTCATCCCTCTTTTCTAAAGGGGAAAGCTTTAAAATACCGAAAAAGCAGCCCCTGCCTTCCCCTTTGCGGGCATTCAGCGCCGCCGCCCACAGTGTGGGATTCAGGCAATGCTGAATGGGCGCCGCAGTAACGGATGAGCCCCTTCCCTGCCGGGGTTTGGGGCAGTGTCCCCCAATCGTTCCTTCCGTCCCTTTACTCCAGCACCAACAGCAGAGACATCTTGAAGCGCTCGTTTGCCGTGATGGAGTGGAGACCGTTCTTGTCAAAGCGGAAGCTCTCGCCCGCGCTGACCGGATACTCCTTGCCCTCGTAGCCGATGATGGCGCTGCCCTCCAGCGCGGTCACGATGGCGTTGCCCGGCGCGCGGTGCGCAGAAAGCCCCGTCCCCGCGTCAAACGCCATCAGCACAAACTTCATGTCGTCCGTGTGAACGACGTCCATGTTTGTGATGCTTCCCTCTTCGTAGGAAATCAGATTAGCGAGCTTCAACGCTTCACCGGAATGAATGTTGCTGTTCATAACAATCTCCTTATCCGTAATAATTTCTGTATAAACTACGCCGTCGGAACTGCCGACGCCGCAAAGTGTTTTGCCCGGGACGATTAAAAGCTCGCCAGGCGCAAGCGCAGCTTTTCGCGCATCGTCGCCGAGCAGGAACTCGCCCCGCCCTTCTGCGCAGAGATAGAGCGCCGCGGTATCGTAGCTTTCTCTGCTGATATCCGTTCCCCTGCCCAGCGAGAACCATGTCACGCCGCGCATCTTTGCGCTTCGGGAAATGGTCATTCCATCTCTGAGCGGGCGCATTTGGGATACTCTAAAAAGCCCAGCCATACTTCTCCTTTGGGGGTTCGCCCCCAAACCCGCTGAGGGATATTACCCCTGCGGCTTTCATTTTCGCTTTGCTTTAGTTTTTATCGCGTTAAACCTACGACGCGCATGCGCGTCGTTTCGATAAAAACGATTTAAGCCGCCGCGAAGCGAAGAAAGGGTGCAGGGAACAACGTTCCCTGCCGGGGCTTGGGGATTGGAACCACGCGCCCGCTGTGCGGGATTCAGCGTGGTGGAAATCGGAAATCGCAAGGAGCCGAAGGTGACTATGCGAGTTTCCCGGATCAGAGCCCCAAACGTCCCCTTTACCCGATCTTCTTATCCCCGCACGCCGTGCAGCTTCCGCAGGACGCACAGCCGCTCTCGCGCTCATCCTGCGCGATGAGAAGCTCCTGCTGCCGTCTCTTGGCGTCCGTGTCGTGCGCAACGGCAAGCATCAGACGGATGCGATTCTCCTGATTGACCTTCGTTGCGGAAAGGTCGTAGTCGATCGGTACGATGTTGATGCCCGGATGTACCTGCGTCAGCCGACGGATCATGCCCTTGCCGCAGATGTGATTCGGCAGGCAGCCGAACGGCTGGGCGCAGATGATGTTCTCATATCCGTTCTCTGCCAGCTCCAGCATCTCCGCCGTCAGCAGCCATCCCTCGCCCATCTTGCTTCCGTAACCGATAACGCCCTTGACCAGCGTCTTGATGTGCTTGAACGCCGTCGGCGGAACGAAGTTCGGGTGCGCGGCAATGGATTCGATAAGCGTCGTCTCCATCCGTTCGCAGAACTTCATCAGCCCCTTGCAGAAGAGCAGTTTGGGCAGGCTTCCTCCGTAGAGGTGATGATCCTCGATGCGGTTGTCGATTTTGAAGAGGACAAAGCCCATGATGCCCGGAAGCATGTATTCGCAATCCTGCGTGCGCAGGAATTTTTCAAGCCCGTTGTTGCCCAGCGAGGAATATTTGACGTAGATCTCGCCGACGACGCCGACGCGCGTCTTTTTTTCACGGCTGCGCTCGATAGCGTCAAAATCCTCGACAATAGCGGCAAGGTTCTTGCGCATGTCCTTGTTCGACAATCCCTGTCCGCGGTTGAACTGCTCGATAAGCGCGTCGTTCCATTTTTCAATGAGCGCGTCCGTTTCGCCCTTTTTGAATTCATACGGGCGCGTCTGGTTGGATACGCACATGATGCAGTCGCCATAAACCAGCGACGCGATGATCTGCCGAACGAGCGGCAGGGTCAGCTTGAAGCCGGACGCGCTTTCCAATCCGCTCATGTTCACGGAGATGACCGGAACCTGCTCAAGCCCCGCTTTTTTCAGCGCCTTGCGCAGCAGATAGATATAGTTGCTGGCGCGGCAGCCGCCGCCCGTCTGGGTGATGATGAGCGCGACCTTGTTGATGTCATATTTGCCAGAGTGCAGCGCATCGAGGAACTGACCGATGACCAGCAGCGCGGGAACGCAGGTATCGTTGTGAACGTATTTCAACCCTTCCGCCATGACGTTCGGGCCGCTGTTAGTCAGCAGTTCGGCGTTGTACCCGTTCAGGCGCAGCACCTTGACGATCAGGGAGAAATGGAATTCGAGCATGTTGGGTACGAGGATGGTGTAGCCCGCTTCCCGCATCTCGCGGGTAAATTCAACGTGATTGCTGGGCATGTGGGTCAATCCTTCCTTTCGTTATGCGCGGCAAGCGCCTGCTGCTGGTCGATCGCGGCGAACAGCGAACGCAGACGGATGCGGACAGCGCCCAGATTGGTGATCTCGTCGATCTTGATCTGCGTGTAGATCTTATCCTTGGATTCCAAAATCTCGCGCACCTCGTCGGTCGTGATGGCGTCCACGCCGCAGCCGAAGGACACCAGCTGAACGAGATTCATGTCCTCCTGCGTGGTGATATAGCGCGCGGCTGCATACAAGCGTGCGTGATACGTCCACTGGTTCAAAACGCCCTGCGCCTGCTTCTGCATGTGCCACGAGAGGGAATCCTCCGTTACGACTGCCGCGCCGAAACCGGAGATGAGCTTGTCAATGCCGTGGTTGATTTCCGGATCAACATGGTACGGGCGGCCGACAAGCACGATGATGCGGCGTCCCTCTTTGCGTGCCTGCTCGATCATCTCCTCGCCCTTTTTGCGAACGTCGTCCATGTACGCGTCATAGGCGGCGTAGGCGGCGTCGCAGGCATGACGAACCTCGCGCGCAGAGACATCCGGAAAATGCTGCTTGAGGATGCCCGTCAGCTTCTTCGGGAACACCTTGCGGTGGTCGATGCCGACATAATCATGAATGAAGTCGATTTGGCGGACGGCGGGCATGTTCGCCGCGATGACCTCCGGATAGTAAGCGACGACCGGACAGTTGTAATGGTTGTCGCCCAGATGCTCGTCCATGTTGTAGCTCATGCAGGGGTAGAAGATGGTCTTTACGCCCTGATTGATGAGGTAGTCGACGTGTCCGTGCATCAGCTTTGCCGGGAAACAGACCGTGTCAGACGGGATCGTCGCCTGACCCGCGATATACAGCTTGCGGCTGGAGAACGGCGATACGGCAACGTCAAAACCGAGGTCGGTAAACAGCGCATGCCAGAACGGGAGCAGTTCGTACATGTTCAGTCCCATCGGCAGACCGATGGTTCCGCGCGGCGCGTTCTCGCGGCGGTCGTTCATGAGGGCGAGCAGCTTTTCCTGCTTGTAGGCATAGAGGTTCAAGCCGCTCTGCTGCTTGTTGCCCGATACCGGACGGTCGCAGCGGTTGCCGCTGATGAATCGGCGTCCGCCGCCGAAATCGTTGACCGTCAGGCGGCAGTGGTTTTCGCAGAGACCGCAGCGCGCCTGCTTGACGTTGTGCGTGAAGCTGTTCAGCGTTTCAAGGCTGAGAACCGTGCTTTCGCCCGCGTGCAGCGCGCGTTGTTCTCTGGCGTGCAGCGCCGCGCCGTATGCGCCCATCAAGCCCGCGATGTCCGGACGGACAACATCCACGCCCAGCTCGTTTTCAAACGCGCGCAGAACGGCGTCGTTGAGGAACGTACCGCCCTGCACGACGATGTGCTGACCGAGTTCCTGCGGCCCGGAACAGCGGATGACCTTGTACAGCGCGTTCTTGACGACCGAGATGGACAGACCCGCGGAAATATCGGTCACGTCCGCGCCGTCCTTCTGTGCCTGCTTGACGGAGGAATTCATAAAAACCGTACAGCGGGAGCCGAGATCGACCGGCTTGCGCGCCGCCAAACCGAGCTGGGAGAAATCCTCGATCTTATAGCCCAGCGCGCTGGCAAACGTCTGGAGGAACGAGCCGCAGCCGGAAGAGCAAGCCTCATTGAGGAAGATATTGTCAATGACCCCGTTATGAATCTTAAAGCACTTGATGTCCTGACCGCCGATGTCGATAATGAAATCGACGTTCGGCATGAACGCGCGCGCGGCGGTAAAGTGCGCGACCGTCTCGACCAGACCGAAATCCACGCCGAACGCGCTTCGGATGAGATCCTCGCCGTATCCCGTGACCGCGCCCGCGCGGACGTTCCAATCCGGGTGCTCCGTGCGCAGGTCGGTCAGGAAACTGCGGACATGCGGCACGGGATCGCCGCTGTTGCTCTGGTATCGGGTCAGCAGCAGCTCGCCCTCCTTGGAGACGACGACGGATTTAATGGTCGTCGAGCCGGAGTCGATGCCCAGATAGACGTCGCCGGTGTACCCCTTCGGATCACGGCGGGCGACCTTCGCCTTTGCATGACGCGCACGGAAATCCGCCAGTTCCTGTTCCGTGGCAAACAGCGGCGGCAGCGCGTTGTAGCTCTCCGTGCTGTGGAACGCCTCGATAGCCTCCAGACATTCGCTCAGGATGACCGGTTCAGACGGCTGATGCGCCGCGCCGAGCGCGACGAAATACAGCGAGTTCTCCGGACATACGCCGGTCAGATGCAACGCTTCATCAAAGCACGCGCGCAGTTCGCTCATGAACGTCAGCGGGCCGCCGAGATAGACGACGTTGCCCTCGATGGGGCGTCCCTGCGCCAGACCCGCGATCGTCTGGTTGACGACCGCCATGAAGATGGAACGCGCCACATCCGCGCGCGCCGCGCCCTGATTGAGCAGCGGCTGTACGTCCGTTTTGGCGAATACGCCGCAGCGAGACGCGATGGTGTAGGTGCGCTGGGCTTTCTTCGCTTCCTCGTTCATCTCGGTCGGCGTAACGCCCAAAAGCGTCGCCATCTGGTCGATGAACGCGCCCGTGCCGCCCGCGCAGGAGCCGTTCATGCGCACCTCAAGCGTCCCCTGTAAGAAGAGGATCTTCGCGTCCTCGCCGCCCAGCTCAATGATGACGTCCGTGCCGGGCATCAGCATGTCGGCGGCGACCTTCGTCGCATAGACTTCCTGAACGAAAGAGATGTGTGAGCCGAGCGCAAGACCCATGCCGGCGGAGCCGGAAATGCTCAGCCGTACCGGCGCGCCATGCACAACCTCGTTGTCCAGGCGGGTCAGCAGCTCGCGGGTCTTCTGCGCGATAAGCGAGAGGTGGCGCTCATAGCAGGAATAAATGATCTTGTCCTTTTCGTCAAGGACGACGCACTTGATCGTGGTAGAACCAATGTCAAGTCCAATGCGGAGGATTTCGGACATAAATGGAGCATCCTTTCTTCGCCGTGCGCAGATGAATGCGCGGGCTGACTGATGTATATGGATGAGCTTTTGCGCCGACAGCGGCACGAAAAGCATGCAAGGCAAGCTATAAGCAGCTTTTGTCAACTTGACATTATAAGCGAAATGCGATAATTTTACAAGTATAATCAGAAAACAGTCAATGATTGCCTAATAAATCGGAAGGGAAAACATGAAGTTTTGCCGAGAATGCTTTTAGAATATGTCTGTTTTCTTAATTTAAGCCGCCTCGAAGCGAAGAAAGGGTGCAGGGAACGGTGTTCCCTGCCGGGGAATCGGAACCGCGCGCCCGCTGTGCGGGATTCAGCGCGGTGGAGATTGGAAATCGCAATGAGCCGTAGGCGATTATGCGAGTTTCCCGGACTTGGGGCAGAGCCCCAACGTTCCCTCCGTCCGCAAAGCGGTCAATCCACCGTCAGGAAGCGAAGCGTCCCCTGACGGGAGATGTTACACAGACTTATTCTCTTTTCGTTATCCGCTCCATGACATCTTTCTGCTTTAAATCTCCACGAAATTTCTGAAAAGGGTTGCAATGTTCCCTGAATTGGCTTAAACTATAAGGCACGATATATCTTGTGTGATGGAGAAAGGCTTCTGCCCCTTTTTTCTGCGCTTTTAATCGACCGAAAGGATAGCCATGCTCCCTCTGTTCCCCTATCAGGGCATGCTCAGACCCATTTTGATGTTGCTTGCCTATGCGGCAGGCGTTTTTGTGTTGCATGCGACCCGAAACAAGCCCTGCGGACGGAAGATCCTGCTCGCCGAGTTCATCGTATACTGCTGCTTTGTCGTGTATGCGACGTTCCTTTCCCGAAGCGTCGCCGAGACTTATTCCTACCGCCTTCAGGCGTTTTCGTCGGCAAGGGCGGCCTTTGCTCTTGACGGCAGTCTATGGGATATGATCCGCGGCGATTTTTCTATCCTCCGCATAACCAGCCCGCAGTCTCTGGAAGGCATCGTCGGCAACATCCTGTTGTTCATCCCGATGGGTTATCTTCTGCCCCAGCTTGGGCGGCTGTCTGGGTTCAAAGTTGTCCTCATCGGCGCGGCGTGCAGCGCCGCTATCGAATTCGGTCAGCTGTTGACCAAACTCGGCATGCTCGATGTGGATGATTTCATATTCAATACAGCCGGTACGCTTTTGGGCGTGCTGTGCAACGCTCTGCGTCTTTGGACGCGTCGGCGGATAACGACCGCCCCGAAACCATAATCCCCTCTGTGGAAGGAGTTATATGATGAATCTGTCTGCTATGAATCCGGATGTTGCGCGCAAGCTTCTCTCCGTCGGTGAAGCCTTCCGGATCGAAGGTCCGTTTTTTTCCTATGAAGAGATTAAAATGGGCAACGTCAATCACACCTATAAAGTCAACTATATCCGCGACGATGGCACGGGTATGGCGAAGATTAAATCCTATCTGGTTCAGCGCGTCAATACCTATGCGTTCCAGCATCCGATCGAGCTGATGCAGAATATCGACCGCGTGACCGAGCATATCCGTCAGAAGCATCCGGAATCCAAAAGCCTGCATTTCCATCACACGGCCGAAGGCGTCAACTACCTGCTCGACCATGATGGATTCTGGCGTCTGAGCAACTATGTGCCGTCCGTCACGTTCGATACCTGCGACGATCTGAGCGTCGTGCGCAGCGCGGGCGAGGCTTTCGGCGATTTCCAGATGATGCTCTCCGATTTCGACGCAAGCTGCCTGTATTATACCATTCCCGATTTCCATAATACCCGCAAGCGTTACCAGAAGCTCAAGGACGATATGGAAGCGGATGTCTGCGGTCGTGTGGCGGAAGTCCGCGAAGAGCTGGATTGGCTTCTGTCTGTGGAAGACATGGCTTGCAAGCTGACAGATCTGTACACCGCCGGAAAGCTTCCTCTCCGCGTCACCCATAACGACACGAAAATCAACAACGTCCTCTTTGACGAGGCGACGCGGGAAGCGCTGGTCGTCATCGACCTGGATACCGTCATGCCGGGTCTGGTCGGTCATGATTTCGGCGACGCGATCCGCTTTGCGGCGAATTTCGTCGAAGAAGATTCCCCCGAAGCGGAAAAAGCCGGCGTAAACCTCAATATCTACTGGGCGTTCGCCGAAGGGTTCATCAAGGAAACTGCGTCTGCGCTCACGGAGACGGAAGTCGATACGCTGGGTCTGAGCTGCTTTGCGCTCGCCTGCGAGCTGGCGACGCGCTTCCTTGACGACTATATCGTTGGCGACAAGTATTTCAAAATCAAGAATGAAAAGCACAACCTGACGCGCACCCGCTGTCAGATCGCTTTGGCAAAGGACATGCTCCTGAAGATGGACGCCATGAACGCCATCGTCAAGGATTGCTGGCTTCGCTACAAAGATAAGTAATCAAGGGCTACGTTGGGCTGCCGCCCAAACCCGCCTGAGGGATTTCATCCCTCAGACTCCCTTCTTCGCTTCGCGCCGGTTTTAATGAACTTAAGCGAACGACGCGTATGCGCGTCGTTCAGTAAGGATGATTTAAACCGCCGCGAAGCGAATCGGGAAGTCCAGAAACCTCAGGTTTCTGGTGGGGTTTGGGGCGACGCCCCAATCGTTCCCCTTTATAAAAAAGAGCTGTTCTCCCCGCAAAGGAAGGGCAGCTCTTTCTTTATTCTCCGCCGCTTTTCAGGCTCTCCTCCAGCTTCGCGACCGCATCTTCATATTCCTTTTCTCCTCGCAGGCTGCTCAGCGTCTCGTCCTCTTTCAGTCCGCGCAGAAGCGCCGCGCGCAATTCCCTTCCCGCATCTTTCCGTCTTTCTTTCGGCTCAAACGTCGGGTAAAACAGCGTCGGATTCGGCGTCATCGGCTTGCCTGTCGCCACGTCTGCCATCTCTTTCAGGCAGGCAAGCGCTTCCTTTTTCCTGCCCATGCTCATATACTGCTGCATCAGCAGTCCGGCGCTCATTCCGCCGCCCACCGCAAAAATCGACTCCACTTTTCGATACGTCTGCGCGATATCCAGCGCTTCCATCGCGTCGTCTTTCATCTGCATCAGCATGATCAGCATTTGCAGCGTCTGCGATACCGCTCGGTAAAGCTGCTTTTGAATCTCCTCCAGCGCTTTGTCGTTCTCTCCGGTCTTTTGATAAAGCTGAACGCGCAGGAACGCTGTGTCCTCCGCCTTTTCTCCAATTTCTTCCAGATAGCGCCGCGCGTCCTCCGTTCTGTCCTCCTGAATCGCAATCCACGCCAGCGCGTTCGCCGCCGACTGCCGCTGCGCTTCGTTTCCGGACGCATGAACCGCTTCATACAGCGCTCTTCTCTGTTTCCTGATTTCTTCCGCTTCTGGAAAGCGCACTTGCAGCATCGCAAGCCAGCCCGCCGCAGCCAGTTTCAAAGCGCAGTCGCCCGGATACACATGCAGTAAGTCGTTCAAATAGCGCCGTGCTGTCTCCATATCATCCCGCCGCGCCAAGCCGATAAATTTTTCCGTGCAAGCCGCAAGCTCGTTCGGCGGCATCTTTTCTTCAAACGCCAGCAGATGATCGACGCTCGTTCCCAGCGCCCTTGCCAGCGGGCAGAGCAGCGCGATATCCGGACAGGATGCGCCGTTCTCCCATTTGCTGACAGCAGCGGCGCTTACGCCCAGCTGCTGAGCGAGATTTTCCTGCGTCCATCCGCGTTCTTTTCGCAGCGCGGCGATTCTTCCGCCCAATTTTTCGTCCATCTTTCTCCTTCTTTCCGCCCTCTTTTCTGACTTCATTATAGCAAAACTCACCAACCCGTTCAATGGAAGCACTTTCAACTTCAAACCCCATTTTTTCAACTGCCGCTCCACACTTTTCGCCCGCTTTTCAAAATTCAGTCAGATATCCCAAATTTCTTCAAAATTCATCAAAAGCATTTTTATCCTGAAAAATCTGTGATATAATTCAAATTGTATTTGTCTGGTTCTTATAAGTCTCTTATATACTTATGTTATCATAATTTTATTGGATAATTTCCCTTTAATCCACTATAAAAAAGGAATTCATACCATGTCTGCTTGGCTCTATCGACTGGGTTCATTCTTTTCCGCGCTTCCCGTGAGCAACCTTCTGGTTTTCACGCTGCTCATCTGGATGGTCTTTTTTCTCATCCTGTTCGCCAATCCCAAAAATAAACTGAATCAGTGGTGCTTTATCGGCGGCATAACGTTCAGCGTCGGCGCGCTCAAGGAATACCTCTTTTATGCGCTCGATCCCGTTCTCATCGCCCGCGGCATGCTTACGCCGCCCGTCAGCGAACGGGTCTATTCGCTGCTCAGCTCGGTCTTTTACCTGCTCTCCATTCCGTCCGTGATGATGTTCTCCTTTTATTTTCATAAAATGGAGAAAAACACCGCGCGCTTTCGAACCTTCCGCGTTGCAGTTTGGCTTCCGGCGCTCTATCTGGCGTTTATCTTTCCGCCCGCAAAGACGCATGCGCTGCAATCCAGTCCGGTATTCTGCCTGACTATCGCGCTGTATAACTGGCTCGGCGGCATCATCGCGACGAGCGTCCTCATCAGCGCGCTGAAGCAGGACCGCCTGAGCAGCCAGTATCATCAGCGCCGTCTCGCCGTCGTAAGCATCCTCCTGCCGCTGTGGGTCTGGCTGATTGCCGCGTTCCCCTACCATGCGCTTGGCATTGAAAATCTGGATAAAATCTGGCAGATTAACGTTCCGGTCGTCTTTTTTATCCTCGCTTTCTGCCTGTATCATGCTTTCCGCGAGGGCATTTGGGGCATCCGCCTGCGCCGGGAAACCTACGATTGGAGCGGCGGCAGCAGCAGCCTTCTTCAGCGCAATTCGCAGTATCTGGCGCATGCGCTCAAGAACGACCTCAACAAGATCGAATGGTGCGCGTCGGTCATGGCTTCCTCCTCTCCGGAGAATCATGAATCCGAAATCATCCAAAGCTCCGTCGCTCATCTCCGCCAGCTTATCAACCGCACCCGCACCTATACCGATCAGATCGTCCTCATGCCCGAATCTTGCGACGTAAGCCTTCTGTTCAAACAGGTTATCCAAAGCGCCACGCCGCCCGCCGGATGCACGCTTTCGATTGACGTCTGCGACGCCGAGCCTCTGTTCTGCGACCCGACGCATCTGCGTGAAGTGCTGGAAAACCTGATCAGCAACGCGTTTGACGCGGTCGGTTCTGGCGGACGCGTCACGCTTTCTTACCGCGTCGTTCCCCGCCAGCACAAGGCGGTTCTCTCCGTTTCCGACAACGGATGCGGCATGTCCGCCGAAGAAAAGAAGCACATTTTCGAGCCTTATCACTCGACCAAAGAAACGGGGCAGAATTTCGGACTTGGGCTGTATTACTGCTATAACGTCATGAATTCGCACAACGGCAGCATTCAGGTCGAATCGCTTCCGGGCAGGGGAAGCACGTTTTCCCTTCTCTTTCCGCTTCAGAAGAAACGTCCTACGCGATAAGGATACGTTGGGGCTCTGCCCCAAACCCCGGCAGGGAACCTTGTTCCCTGCACCCTTTCTTCGCTTCGCGCCGGTTTTAATAATCATCGGCATACGACGCGCATGCGCGTCGTTCGATAACGCATATTTAAGCCGCCGCGAAGCGAGCCGGGAAGTCCAGGAACCTCAGGTTCCTGGTGGGGTTTGGGG
>CAKTXP010000068.1 GCA_934631055.1 uncultured Clostridia bacterium
GTCCCCTCTCTTCCCCGTCAGTCGATTAAGTCCTCCGGTTTCAAGGGGCCCTTCTCCGTTTCTTCTTCGCCGGGCATCTCGTCCTCCGACGGCATGCTCCTGAATGCCAGACTGCGTAAATCCTCGCGGCTGACGACCGTGTTCGTACCCATGCACGCACGACAGCGGTATAGACACTCCGGACAGACACAGCCAAAGTCAATGCCCTCCGACTGGATCATATATGTTCCGCATTGCGGACATCCGCATCGCATGACATTTTCCTCCTCATTCCTGCGCCGCGGGCAGCATCAGATTCGCGCTGCACCGCGACAAGATCTCCGCGTCCTCCGGATCGGTGGACAGCTTTCTGAATTCATAGCCCCGCTCGCGGAAAAATTCGACCAGATCCGGCAGGATCCTGCGCGTGCGCGTCTTGGCTTCGTGCATCAGCAGGATGACCACGTCTTTGTTTCCCAGCTGTTTGGTCGTGTAGCGAAGCATGTCCGCGCTGCTGTCAAACTTGTATTGCGCGTCGCCGGTCATCATGTTCCAGTCGAACCACGCATAGCCCGAATCGCGCACAAACGCCTTCGTACCCGCGCTGTATATCGTGCTTCCGCCCGGAAAGCGGAAAAGGTCGGTCGAGAATTCCGGATCGACCAGCTCCCGCATCGTATCGGTAAAATTCTGAAGGTCTTGGGCGAGATAATCCGTCGAATCGAGCCGTTTGAGCGAGTGGTTCATCGAATGGCTTCCGACGGCGTGTCCCGCGTCCAGAATCATCTTCGTATTCTCCGGAAACGCGCGCACGCCCGCCCCGACGAGAAAGAACGTCGCCGGAACATCCAGTTCGTCAAGCAGCTCAAGCAGTTCCGGCGTGTCTTTTTTCGGTCCGTCGTCGAAGGTCAGGTAAACCACCCGACGGGGCTCGTCCTCTTGCGCCAGCGCCGCGCCCGCCGTTCCCGCCATGCACAACGCCAGCAGCAGCGCCCATATCCTTTTTGTCATGGTTCTTCTCTCTTTATCTGGGAACGTCACACAAGCTTCTTATGCGTAAAGCTCCTGCGCCCTTCCGCAAAATCCGCAACAATATCGCCGTGTCCGCGCAGGATGTACTTGTATGAGCAAAGCCCTTCCAGCCCCATCGGCCCGCGCGCGTGGATCTTTCCCGTCGAAATGCCGACCTCCGCGCCGAATCCGTAGCGGTAGCCGTCGGCAAAGCGCGTCGAACAGTTCTGATAGACGCCTGCGGAATCGACCAGCGCAAAGAATCTGCCTGCCGCCCCCTCGTCGCGGGTCACGATGCAGTCCGTATGGTGCGAGCCGCGCGCGTTGATATAGGCGATAGCTTCCTCCAGCGAATCGACAATGCGCACCGCCATCTCCGGCGCGAGGTATTCGTGTCCCCAGTCCGCCTCCGTCGCTTTCGTGCTGGCGACGCCGCAGACATACAGCGCTTCGCGCGCCCGCTCGTCGGCGTGCAGCTCCACGCCCGCCTGAACCAGCGCGCGTCCGATGACGGGCAGCGCGCCCTTCAGCTGGGCGCTGTGAATAAGCAGCGTCTCCGCCGCATTACATGCCGCCGGATACTGCGTCTTTGCATCCACGGCAATGCGCGCCGCCATCTGCGCGTCGCAGTCCGCGTCCACATAGACATGACATACGCCGTCACTGTGACCGAGAACGGGGATCCTGCTGTTCTCCATGATGTACCGGACGAACGCGTTCGAGCCGCGCGGGATGATGAGGTCGATATCCTCGTCCATGCCGAGCATCACGCCCACATCCTCGCGCGTCGTCAGCAGCCCGCACCAGCCCTCCGGCAGACCGCAGCCGGCGCTCGCATCCCGCAGAACAGCGAAGAGCGCTTCATTGGTATGCAGCGCCTCCCGACCGCCCTTGAGCAGAACGGCGTTGCCGCTTTTCAGGCACAGCCCGCCGATCTGAACGAGCGCATCCGGACGCGATTCAAAGATGACGCCGATCACGCCGATAGGGCAGCTGATGCGCGAAAGCACCAGCCCATCCGCCAGTTCCGTTCGGAGCTGCTCTCTGCCGATGGGATCCTCCATCGCGGCGAGCTGCTCCAAGCCCAGGCAGACGTCGTTCAGCTTGTGTTCGTCAAAGCGAAGCCGCTTGAGCGCGGGCGCGGAAAGCCCTTCCTTTTCGGCGGCTTCCATGTCCTTTTCGTTCGCGGCAAAAATGTGCGCGGCTTTTGCGCGCAGCGCCGCCGCCACAGACAGCAGCGCATGATTCCGGATATTGCTCGGCGCGGCGGCTAAGGCAAAGCTTGCATGCTTAGCGGCTCTGGCGATATCCGCAGCGTTCATCTCCTGCTTATTCATAAATCTCCTCTTGGATCCTCTTCTGCATCGCCGCCGCGTCCGCGCGGAGCGGGTCAGCGCTGATGATCTGTCCCTCTTCGGGCAGAACCAGTTCTCGGCGGTCGTCGCCGCCCTGAACGGCGGAAGCCAGCGTGATCGCCGTCATCACATTCAGGTTGGTGTCCATCGACGAAAGCAGGTTCTTTCCCAGTCCCATCATGCTTCCCAAGTCGCCGCTGTTCACGCCCGCGTACAGCAGCTGCATCAGCGCGTCATAGCCGCGGCTGCGCGCCGGATCGTCGCCGTCCAGATGCAGGCGGACGAACGCCAGCAGCTCTTCGCCTTCCAAGTCGTTCCAGCCCTCGTCAAGCCCCAGCGCGGCGGCTTCTTCGGCAGTCAGCTCCATGCTCACCGTGTCCACCGCATCCACCAGCGCCGGCAGATTGCTGATATCCAGCGCAACATAGGTGCCGATGTTCAGCGCCAGCATCGTGTTGATCGTCCGCTCAGCAAGCATGCCGCGGCTCTTCTTTGCGCCCATCGCATAGACATCCGCCAGACGCACTTCGCCCGCTTCCGGCAGCTCGGCGATCAGTTCGGCATTCACGCGCGTCATCACCGAACGACCCGTGCGGCTGTTGATGGACGCAATCATGATCGTATCGGTTACGCCGCCATCCTGGAGCAGAACCAGGATGTTGGTCACGTTCTTATCCAGCGCCTTGTTCAGGTTGATATCCTTCTTGGTGACGTTGATCCCGTCCTCAGCAAACGCGCACGCCGACAGCATCATCATGCTCAGTAAGATATAGAAGATTCTTTTGATCTGTTTCATTCTGTTTCCTTTCGTCATATAAGAGGAGTTCCGTTGGGGCATCTGCCCCAAGCCCTGCCTGGGGACCAGTCCTCAGACCCCTTCTTCGCTTCGCACCGGTTTAAATAAACCTATCATCAGCTGTCGCAATGCGACAGCGTAGTGGGAAATCCAAGAACCTCAGGTTCTTGGCAGGGCGCGGGACAGCGTCCCGCACGTTCCCCTCCGCCTTACTTCTTCTTGAAGATGAATAGCTTGGAAAAAACGTAGTTCAAAATGATAACGACGATGTTCACCAACAGCTTCATCGCGAGGTCGTTCAAATGCAGCATCTCGACCAGCAGGAACATCAGCACCGTTTCAATGCCCAGCGACGCCAGCCGCATCGCAAAGAAACTGCCCGCTTCCCGAACGAGCGCCAGCATATTCTCGCAATGCGTGTGAAACACGAACGCCTTGTTCGCCACATAGCCAAACGCGACCGCAAAGACCCACGCCGTCCATGTTCCCGGCATGACATCCAGCCCCGCCACGCGCGTCGCCAGATAGTAGACGATGTAATTTACCAGCGTCGTCGCCACGCCGACGAACAGATAGCTGACCAGCTCCGTGTTGTTCCAGAGTTTCAGGCAGGCGTCACCCAGCTTCGGGGAGACCTTGCCGATCAAACGGATGACCGCGCGCGCAAGCGCATCGATCGCCTTCCAAATCACTTTCATCTCAGTACCTCTTTTTTGTATCTCTCAAACGATGAGCCGTTTGCCCTTCTTGCCTGTTGGTTATTATAACACGACGACTTGTCAAGGTCAATTCCCGCAGAATCGCAGGAATTGACAGGCGAAATGAAGCGCTTTATCGCTCAACCCGACATCCTTCCTGCAAATCCGCCGCCTGCTTCCTCTCCTGCCGCACCGCGCGCCCGCATTTTTGCAATTCTTCCTGCATGCGCATGCCGTTTTTTTCTGTCGGGGAAATTTGTCGTTTCCCTTCCATTTTAAGGTGGAGTATCGTATAATCAGACTGTTGATTCATTACATATCATACAGGATCGAATAAATGCATATGGGAGGACACCGATATGGAAAACCCGATTATCTCCTGGCTGTTTGAAACCGACGCCGTACGCGTCTGCCCCGAAGGGCATCCTTTCTGGTATACATCCGGAAAACTCGGACCGTTTTACATCAATACCCAGTTCCTCTATGGCAGCGAAGCGGCGGCAAACGCGCTCCTCGCCGTCATTGAGGAAGCCTGTGCAGGCGATAAGCTGGCGTTCTATGATAAGGTCTACGCCGAAATCGACAAGCAGCTCGCGTCCTGCCCCATCTACGCTCAGCTCATCGACCTGATGACTGAAGCGGCGCGCAAGCTGGATGCGGATTTCGTCTCCGGCGGCGAGCGTCGGGACTTCTTCTTCTCCATGCCGGTCGCGCGCAGGCTTGGGCTCGGACATCTGTCCATCTTCAAAGACCTGTCCTCCGTCTATACGGATGAAAACGGCGTGAGCATGCCTTCCGACGAAGCGCATCTTGCGGGCAAGCGCAGCGTACACATTGCCGATTTGGTGACGGTCGCCTCTTCCTATATCCGCGCGTGGATCCCCGCCGTCGAAGGTTTGGGCGCGAAGATCGCCTACTCCCTGGCTGTCGTGGATCGCGATCAGGGCGGCAGCGAAATTTTGAAAAACGCCGGATGCCCGCTGACGACGCTGGTCGTCATCAAGCCTGAGCTGTTTGAGACTGCGCACCGCATGGGACGCATCACCGATAAACAGCTTGCGCTCGTCCTGCATTTCATCGAAGATCCGGACGCCTTCATGCACGATTTCCTCGCTGCTCATCCGAGCTTCCTCGCCGAAGAGATCGCCAAGGGCGGAAAGAGCGCCCAGCGCGCTCAGCTGTGCATCTCAAGCGGTTTCGCGCCGGAAGAAGCGCTCCCGAAAGCATAAGGCATGGATATCACGCTTTTCCCTCTCGAAACGGGCGCGTCATGCCGTCGGTTCTTCATCCGCGCCGACGGACAGCATGCAGGCGGCATCACGGTTCACAGCGTGCAGGGAAACCGTTTTTCCTATGGGATAGCCGTCACGCCGTCCCTGCGCCGCAAAGGCGTTGCGGGCGCGGCGCTTCCCCTGCTCTTTGAGCGGATGAAGCATTTGGGCTTTCATCTCGCCGTCGCGCAGGTCGCCCCTGAAAACGCAGCGTCGCTGGCGCTGCACCGCTCTCTGGGCTTTGAAGTCGCGTGCAGGGATGTTTCGGCGATCACGCTGCAAAAGAGGATATAGAAGGTCGAAATCTCCTCTTATAAATCCTTTTGCCGCATTTCCGCCGCAGTCCGTAAAGTTTCAAAACTTTACTCAGCTTGTTGACATAAGCAAACTTGGCTTGAATAGCAAAATTAAGAAATTCAGCTATTCTTTCATTTGCTGAAAGGGCTATTCTCCCCCTTCGGGGGAGAATAGCTTTTTGTCTACAATCTGCGTAAAGTTTCAAAACTTTACTTGCATGCAATCTTCATGCGATTTTCTATGCGTTAAAAACAAGCACAAGCTCTGCCAGACCGATAGAGCTTGTGCTTTTATATTCGGATTTTATTATCCTGACTACCCGTTTACTTTACATAGTGATATCTTTCTTGCCGCTGACCTTGAAGAACACCGCCAACGCAATGATGGTCGAGAAGGTCAGGATAGCGGAGATTGCCGACGCGACGCCGTCGTTGCCGCGGATAATCTGAGAATAGATCTCCAGCGTCATCGTCTTAGTCTTGCTGGTATAGAGGATGATGGATGTGGACAATTCCGTGATAATCATGATCCACGAGAGGATCGCGCCGGAAATGACGCCGGACATCATCATCGGCACCGTGACCTTGAAGAACGTCTTGAAATCGGACGCGCCAAGATTGATGGAAGCTTCCTCGATGCTCGGAGAGATATTCCGCAGGATCGCCGACGACGAACGGATGGTGTACGGCATACGACGGATGGTGTAGGACAGGATCATGATGAACGCACCGCCGGTCAGAAGCAGGGGCTTCTTGTTGAAGGTCGTCAACAGCGCGATACCGAGGATCGAGCCCATGACCGTCTCCGGGAACATGGAAACCACGTCGATCGCCGCATTGATGGGGTTGCGGCGGCGCACGACGATATACGATACGAACAGCGACACCAGCACGATGACGAAAATCGCAGCGAACGCCAGCGCATAGGTGTGGATGATGGAGCTGCCGACGGTCGAGAACGCTTCCTTATAGCTGCCCAGACCATAGCCGTCCGTATAGAGCTTTCCGTTCGTATTGCGGAAGGAAGAATAGATAACGTAGCACTGCGGCATGATTGCCAGACCGACGAGGATGTAGCAGTACGCATGCGCCAGAACATTCTTCACGCCGTGAATCTTCTTCGGCTCGACGGGATGCAGCGCGCTCATGGAAAAGACCTTGCGGTTGGCAATGTACTTCTGAAGCAGGAAGACCGCCGTCGTGATAACGATCGCGATGATGGAGATTGCCGCCGCCATGCCGTCGCTCGAACCGATTTCGGACAGGAATTCCTTGTAGACAACGACCGGAAGCGTGTTGTAATTCTCACCGATGAGCATCGGCGTGCCATAGTCGGCGAACGTGCGCATGAACACCATCAGCGCGCCGGAAAGCAGCGTCGGCAGGATGAGCGGCAGGACGACCTTAAAGATCTTGCGGATACCTGAGCAGCCGAGGCTCTCGCTCGCTTCGATAAGCGAATTGTCCATATTCTTGAACGCGCCCGATACGAACATGAACACCAGCGAATACAGCTGCAAGCTCATGACGATAACGCAGCCCTTGAAGCCGTAAATATCGCCGAGCTTAATTCCAAACGTATTCAGCAGGAAGTTCGTGATGGTTCCGTTGCGTCCGCAGAGCATGATCCACGCATACGCGCCGATAAACGGCGCGCTCATTGAGCTGACGAGGATCAGGATCTGAAGCGCGCTTGCGAACCTGATTTTAATCGTGGACATGATATACGCCAGCGGCGTTGCGAGCAGGACGGTAATCAGCGTGACCGTCGCGGATATCTTCAAGCTGCCCAGTATCGCCCGCTGATAGTATTTCTTCTGAAAGACCTTGGCGAAATACTGCCAGGTAAAGCCGCCGTCCTCGCCGATAACGCTCTTGCTCAGCATGCTGATGAGCGGGTAAAGCAGGAACAGCATATAGAAGATGCTGATGCCAACAGTGACGATCATCCACAGATCCCAGCGCATCTTCTTGCGGGGTGCTTTAGCGGACATCGTTCACAACCCCTTTCGTCAGGTTCGTCGTGCCGTCGGCGGTAAAGACGTTGATCTTGTCTGCCTTGAGCGTCAATTTGACCTTCGTGCCGTTGGGGATGATGCTGGAAATAGAGCTTTCCTCGACGATCTCGGCATTCGTTCCGTCGTAAAGCTCGACGAAATACGTCGTATTCAGTCCAAGGAACACGCTGGACGTGACCGTCGCGTCGATGCCCTGCTGTCCATCCGCCGCGAGAACGAATTCCTCCGGTCGGACTGCAACCAGCACGTCCTCCGCCGGAACGTTCTCACAATTGTCGTACGGCATCACATATCCGTTGCCAAAGCGCAGAGCGCCCTTGCTGTATACCGCGCGGAGCGTATTGCTTCGACCGATAAAGTTCGCGACGAACTGATTCGCCGGACGCTGATAGATGCTCTTCGGCGTGGACACATGCTGGATCACGCCGCCGGACATGACCGCAATGCGGTCCGAAACCGCCATGGCTTCTTCCTGGTCATGCGTAACGTAGATGGTCGTGATGCCGACGCTGTTCTGGATCTGGCGAATGGCGTTGCGCATCTCAATGCGCAGCTTCGCGTCGAGGTTGGAAAGCGGCTCGTCCATCAGCAGGACATCCGGCTTGATGACAATGGCACGCGCCAGCGCGACACGCTGCTGCTGACCGCCGGAAAGGCGCTCAGGCAGACGATCCGCATACTGTGTGATCTTGACCGTTTCCAAAATCTCGTCCACGCGCTTTTTAATCTCGTTTTTGGGCAGATGGCGGTTCTCCAGACCGAACGCCACGTTCTCCCGAACGGTCATGTGCGGGAAAACGGCATAGTTCTGAAAGACCATGCCGATGTTGCGCTTATTCGGCGCGATATCGTTAATGACCCTGCCGTTAAACGAAATCGTGCCGCCCTCGATAGAGTTGAAGCCGGCGACCATGCGCAGCAGGGTCGTTTTGCCGCATCCGGAAGGACCGAGCAGCGTAAAGAACTCGCCTTCCTTTACATCCAGATTGAGATCGGGGATAATCGTGTTATCGCCGTATTTTTTGACGATATGCTCAAAGTGAATACCTACGCTCATAATGTCCTTATCCTTTCGCGGTCATAGTATGGTTGGGCGGGCGGCTCATGCGCCGCTTCTCCCCAAATAAAGTAAAGGCGCGGCTTTTGGCACGCGCCTCCACCCGAAGGCATGGAGCTTACATGTCCATCATGATATCCTGAACCTTTTCCTTCAGCTCAGAGGTATGGGCGATGACATAATCGCTGTCTTCATAAATGAGCTTGATGTCGGCAAGCGGCGTCATGACGTCGTTCTTGTATTCGACTTCGCGCACATTGCGGCTGGTGGTGTTCTCGGCGAGGAAGCGCTGGGCGTCTTCGGAGAGCATGAAGTCAACAAACGCCTTGGCGTTCTCGACGTTCTTCGCATTCTTGACGATACCGATCTGCGCCGGCAGGAACACGGTACCTTCGACCGGATAAACAACCTGGATGTTGGTCGCGCCGTCCTTGATCAGGGTGACGCAGGGGTCTTCATAGGTCAGACCGACGGCATATTCGCCATTGTAAACGCCCTTGTACACAGCGGAAGAACCACTGGTGATAGCGACCTTCTGACCGACGAACAGATCCTCAACATACTTCCAAGCCGCGTCGTCCTCATAGCCGCCCATTGCGAGCAGCATGTTGGTCAGCTGGCAGAACGCGGAAGAAGAGGAAGCCGGATCCGCAGACGCGATCTTGCCGACCAGCTCAGGCTGGAGCAGATCCGCATAGCCGTTCACTTCGACGCCCAGCTCCTTGAGCATATCGGTGTTGACCAGCAGGACAGAGCCGTCGATGGTGTAGTTGGTGCAGTAGCCGCGGGTGTTCTTATAGGCTTCCATCAGGTACTGATCCTGCTCGGAAACATAGTTCTGGAACAGGTCGGCGTTGGCAACGTAGTTTGCCAGAGATCCGCCGTACATCAGGTCGAACGTGCTGTATTCCTGAGAGATTTCGCTGGCGATACGCTTCATGCAGTCGCCGGTGCCGATGGACTCGACATTGACCTTGATGCCCGTCTGCTCTTCAAAGACCGGAATAATGGAAAGCAGACCGTCGCTGTTCGGGGAGCAGATGTTCAGTTCGCCGTCAGCCATCGCCAACGCCGCGCCGCCTACGAGCATCGCGGACGCAAGAGCAGCAGCAAGAAACTTTTTCATATGGAATTTCCTCCTTTTTGTTTTCAGCAATGGATGGATCGCTCATTGCCTTTGTGGATATTATATCACCTCATTTTGTCAAACACAACCATTACTTTACAAAAGTTTTACACACTTTGTGCAAAACTTTTGTTTTCTTCTGCTCCGTTTACCCAGAAGCGTCCGAAGGATTCGTCTCGCGTTATCGATCATTTGTTTTGCCCGAATACAAAAGAATCCCCCTTCCATATTTGGAAAGGGGAAATTCGCTCACAATGCAAACAACAAAATCGCTAGAATGTGGCAAATCGAGCCGAGGATGACAAACACATGGAACACACAGTGCATGAATGGCTTTTCTTTGCCTTTTCCATAAAGAACAGCGCCGATCGTATAGAGAATGCCGCCGCCAAGAATCAACGCGAAACCAACCCAGCCGATCGCGGAAATCAGCAGCGGGAGTTTGAAGATGATGCACCAGCCAATCGCCATGTAGCAGATCATCGAGAAAACCTTGTACTTGTTCAAGTCGATTGCCGTAAAGGCAATGCCGACCGCCGCCAGCGCCCACACAATGCCGAACAACACCCAGCTCGTCACCGGATCGATTGGACGCATCGCGCTCAGCAGGAGCGGCGTATACGTTCCGGCAATCAGCACATAGATCGTGCAATGATCCACGACCTGCATCACGCGCTTGCCCATGCCGGGACGCAGACCATGATACACGCTGGACACCGTATACAGCATAATCATCGACACGCCGAACACAATGGAGCCCGCCAGACCAAATCCATTATGGTGAAGCGCCGAGCGGATGATGCAAAGCACCATGCCTGCAATGCCGACCGCGCCGCCCACGATGTGGCTGATCATGTTGAATAATTCTTCTTTTTTAGAATAATCCGGCAGCTTCCGGTCTTTGAGCTTTGTACGCGTCATCGTCAAACCCTCCTTGAAGGAAAAAGCTTTGAAAATTGAATCTAGTATTCATTACTAGATTGTAGTTTATCACGTCCGATAGAGGATGTCAAGGAGAATTTCGGTTCTTTTCGCTCTCTAATATCTATTCGTAATGGCAATCCTAACGCACGCCTATCCCGTCTCATCTATAAGGCACTGTCACTCAAATTCGGTACGAATGGTCAATTCGCTTGGCAGATTGTAAATCTCTTTTTTCAAGAATATCGGATAGAAATATTCCTCTTTTAACCGCTCAAACGCCAGCCATTCAAATATATGCGCATGCTTTCCTTCCATCAGCGTAAAGACGTTCCCTCGCTCCAACAAATCGGTATCGGAGATATCCATCAGAAAGTAAATACATAATTCGTGATAGTGGAGATGATCCACATCTTCGGTAAAAAACGCTTGATTGAGCCACAACGGGCGGGAAATCTTCGCCGTTACGCCGAGTTCTTCCCGAATCTCCCGAACGACCGCCTGCTCAGCCGTTTCGCCCATCATAACCCTTCCGCCGGGCAAATAAAAGTAAGGAGACCGTTCGTCGTGCATCGCCAGAATTCTGTTCCCCGAGAGTATCATTGCGCATACTCTGTAATTGAATTTTTGATTTTCCACTTTGAAGGAAATATCCATGCAAACCTCCCTATCGCTTTC
>CAKTXP010000069.1 GCA_934631055.1 uncultured Clostridia bacterium
GGAGGAAGGCAGAGCGTGTTTGACAAACTCAGAAAGAGCATGGTGGACGCGGTGCAGGAGGGACAGCTCAAGCTGGGCTATCGGAGCGAAACTATCCGGTTATATTATCCGCTGGCTTCCCTCTGTGCGCTGACAGGCGGAGAAAAGAGCGCGGCGGAGATGCGCGGCGCGCTGGAGGAATTCGCAAAAGAGAACGAGCCTGAGCTGGGCAAAATCGAAGTCAGCCATAGGGGAGAGCGGTTCTGCCTTGCCGTGCCGCCGCAGGGCGCGCGGTGGGTGCATGAACACACCGACCCGAACGGATTTCTTGCTGACTTTATCCATGCGATTGGACGGCACGGATGCACGATGGAGGAGCTTATGGCGCAGTTTCACAAGCATTCCGAGCATGTGCGCATGGAAGCGCTGCACAATGGGGAATTTGACTGGCTCATCGAATTCGAGGACGGAAAGCCGGACGAATACTGCTACTGCATTGCCGACGAGGGCGGGCATTTGACCTATCACCGCTTTACGCGGGAGGATTACGAGGCATTCGGGTTTTGACGGATGCAAAGGAGGGGAAGAGCGTGAAACGGCGGCTTCCGAGATGGACGATCCTATTGGGCGCGGCGCTCTGCATAGGGGCGCTGACGCTGGCAGTCTGGCTGCAAAGCGCGGGCTATCTGACATATCTGGACGGGGATAAGGCGTCTGAGCTGCTGCTGGCGAGACGGCAGGCGGACACGCACAGCCTGATCCAGATGGACTGGATCTACTCGACCGAGGTGCGCGTCGTGCAGGTCAATCTGCTTTATGCGCTGGCGTTCCTGTTTACCGACAGCTTTAAATGGGCACGGATATTCGGTAATACGGCGGGGCTTGCGCTGGCGATGGCGGCGTGCGCCTATCTCTGCCGAAAGCTCAGGCTGTCCTGGGGACGGGCGCTGAGCGCGGCGGCGATGATCCCGATGACGGCGAGCGTGCTTTACGGCAACGCGGTCGCCATAGGCGGATATTACATCGCGCATATTGCCCTGTTTTTCTGGATGGCTGGCGTCTGGGTATCGGTATGCAGCGCGGGAAAGCGCAGGAGCGTCGTGACGTTTCTGCTGCTGAGCGCAGGCGCGGGCTTCCTATCGGTGCGCTATGTGCTGTGCATCGTCTGCCCGATGGTGGTCGTGGCGGCGATGGAAATGATGCTCGCGCCCAACGAGGGACGTGTGCTGCGCGATTACGGCATGCGGCAGGGCAGGATCACGGCGGCGGGCTTTATCGCCTGTGTCGTCGGGTATGCGGCGAGCGAGGTCGTCGTGCCGCGGCTCTTCCTGAGCGGCGTAGGCTCTGCTTCGACGTTTGCGTTCAATCCGTTGGACGGCGAGGCAATGGCGGATGCGCTGCTGACAGCGCTCGCGGATTTCCTGCGGCTGCTCGGCTGGCGGGGCGAGGCGGCGCTGTTCTCTGCGGCGGGCATCGTCAATTTGAGCGTTGCGGGCGTGCTTGTACTGGGCGGAATGATGGCGCATCGCGTCTATCGCGCACTCGACGACCGAGACGACGCTCAGCGGATGCAGAAGCGGATGATGGAACTGGCGTGCGCGGCTGTCGCGGTCAATCTGTTCTGCTTTGTGTTCCTGAAAGGAACGTATCTGGATCGCTATCTCATTCCGGCGGTCATCGCGTTCGTTCCGGTAACGGCGGTTTTGCTGCGGCGGGAGAAGAATGCGCGTCTGCGCGGGATGTTCATGCTGCTGCTGTGCGTGCAGCTGGGCGGCGGGTCAGCCCTCCTGTTGAAGGATACGATCACGGCGGAACCCGGCGCGGACATGATGGATGCGATGGCGTATCTGGAAGAGAACGGCTATACGCACGGATATGGCACATTCTGGAACGTTCGGGTGATGCAGGAGCGGACGCAGAACGCGCTGACCTTCACGGGCGTTGCGCCTGTTCGGACGGAGGAAGGCGCTCTCTCGCCGGTCTCGCTGGATATGATCCGCTGGCTCGAACCGGACGACTATTCGGATATGGATATCTGCGGAGAAAAGACGTTCCTCATCCTGACGCAGGAAGAAAAGGACGAGATGGCGCCGTGGGCTGCGGCGGTCGGCGTATCGCCGAGCTATGAGAACGATACGTTTGCGGTCTACGGATTTGCATCGTCGCAAGCGCTGACGAATGGCGCGCTCTGGGGAAAGATGAAGCTGGAGAATGCGGCGTTTCAAGACGGCGTATATCGTCTGGAAGCGGGCGCGCGGCTGCGCGTACCGACATCCTGGCGGGAGAAGGGGCGCTATACGCTGTCCCTGACCTGCGAAGGCATGCCAAACGGCGGCGTTATCCAGGCATATGCCGGACGCGATTTCCGCGTGCTGGCGGAAACGCCGCTGACCGAGGGCGAAAACAGCCTGAGCTTCACGCTGGACGCAGACGACAAATATTTCATGCTGCTCATCCGCGGCGGGGAGGACGGCGGGCTGACGATCAGAAATCTGGAATTGGAAAAAGAGTAAAACGGGAACGCATGCTACCCGGAAGGCGGCGCTGCGCCGAAAAAGCGCGGACACAGAAAACAAACAAAGGGCTATTCTTCCAAACTGCGGAAGAATAGCCCTTCTTCATTTCATCGGGAAGCTGCGCGAAATCGTCCGCGTGAGCAAGGCTCTTGTGTTTGGCAGACCACGCCGGACGATGATGCTTTAAACGAGATTGACCCGAATCGGCAGATTACAGGATCACACCGAGCAGGTGAACAACAAACGCGGCAACCCACGCGACGGCGCATTGATAGAGAACGACACCGATTGCCCAACGCGTGCCCAGCTCGCGACGAATGGAAGCGACGGCGGCGATGCACGGCGTATAGAGCAGGGAGAACACCAGCAGCGACAGGGCGGCAAGCGGCGTCAGCGCGGAAAGAAGCTCTGCCGTGCTGCCAAAGAGAATGGTCAGCGTGGAAACGACGCTCTCCTTTGCCATGAAGCCGGTCAGCAGAGCGGTGGATACGCGCCAGTCGCCAAAGCCGAGCGGACGGAACAGCGGCGCAATGAAGCCCGCCATCAGCGCGAGAAGGCTGTCCTTGGAATCGGTGACGACATTCAGGCGGAGATCAAACGTTTGCAGGAACCAAACGACGATGGTTGCGGCAAAGATGACCGTAAAGGCACGCTGGAGGAAATCCTTCGATTTTTCCCAGAGCAGCTGGCAGACGTTTTTCGCGCCCGGCATGCGGTAATTCGGCAGCTCCATGACGAAGGGAACCGGTTCGCCGGAGAAGATGGTTTTGCGCATCAGCAGAGCGTGGAGAATGCCCATCAGAATGCCCAACAGATAGAGCCCAGCCATAACCCACATGGCATGCTTCGGGAAGAACACGGCGCTGAAAAACGCGTAAATCGGGAGCTTTGCCGAGCAGCTCATGAACGGGGTGAGCAGAATGGTCATCTTGCGGTCGCGCTCGGAGGGCAGGGTGCGGGTCGCCATGACGCCCGGAACGGTGCAGCCAAAGCCGATGAGCATCGGGACGATGCTTCTGCCGGAAAGACCGATGCGGCGCAGGGGTTTATCCATGACAAACGCCACACGCGCCATGTAGCCGCTGTCCTCGAGCATGGAGAGGAAGAAGAACAGGGTCACGATAAACGGCAGGAAGCTCAGCACGCTGCCCACGCCGGTGAATATGCCGTCGATGATCAGCGAACGCAATACGCCGGAGTAGCCGGCAGAAACCAGCAGATGATCGACAAGCCCCGTCAGCGCACCGATGCCCTGCTCCAACAGGTCGGACAGGAAACTGCCGATGACGTTGAAGGTCAGGAAGAAGACGGAGAGCATGATGAGAATGAACATCGGAATCGCGGTATGCTTTCCGGTCAGCAGACGGTCTGCCTTGACGCTGCGATCATGCTCGCGGCTCTCGTGCGGTCGGGTGACGGTCGCGTCGCAGACCTTTTCGATGAAGGAAAAGCGCATGTCCGCGATGGCGGCGGCACGATCCAGCCCGCGCTCCTGCTCCATCTGGACGATGATATGCTCGAGCATATCCTTTTCGTTTTCCGAGAGATTCAGCTGGCTGAGGATGAGCTGGTCGCCTTCCGCCAGCTTGCTGGCGGCAAAGCGGACGGGGATGCCTGCGGCTTCTGCGTGATCCTCGATGAGGTGCATGATGCCGTGCAGACAGCGGTGAACAGCCGCCTGCGTGCCTTCGGGGTCGCAGAAATCCGGCCTGCCGGGGCGCTCCTGATAACGGGCGACATGCAGCGCATGGGAAACGAGTTCGTCGATGCCTTCGTTCTTGGCGGCGGAAATCGGAACGACCGGGATACCCAGCATGGCTTCCATTTCGTTGACGCGAACCGAACCGCCGTTCTCGCGCACTTCATCCATCATGTTCAGCGCCAGAACCATGGGCACATCCAGCTCCATGAGCTGCATGGTCAGGTAGAGGTTGCGCTCGATGTTGGAAGCATCGATGATGTTGATGATGCCGCAGGGCTTATCTTCCAGAATAAAGCGGCGGGTGACGATTTCCTCGCTGGTATAGGGGGACATGGAGTAGATGCCGGGCAGGTCGGTGACGAGCGTGTCGTCATGACCGCGAATCGCGCCGTCCTTCCTGTCCACGGTCACGCCGGGAAAATTGCCGACGTGCTGGTTGGAACCGGTGAGCTGGTTGAAGAGGGTTGTCTTGCCGCAATTCTGGTTGCCGGCAAGGGCAAAGGTGAGGGTGGTTCCCTCGGGCAGAGGATGTTCGCCTGCTTTGACATGGTAGCGTCCGCCCTCGCCCAAACCGGGATGCTCCACGGGCGTATGCGGCGTCGGGCAGGCGGGCTCGCCTTTCACGGTGCAGGGATTGCTGATTTCAATCCGCTTCGCGTCGTCCACGCGCAATGTCAGCTCATAGCTGTGGATGCGGAATTCGATGGGGTCGCCCATCGGGGCGAACTTGACGAGCGTAATTTGTGCGCCGGGGATGACACCCATATCCAGAAAATGCTGTCTGAGGGAGCCTTCTCCGCCGACGGTATGGATGACGGCACTCTGACCGGGTTTAAGAGAATCCAGAGTCATCGAATGATTCCTCCCGTTCCATATTGAGAATCAAAAGTTTGTAAGCACAAACAATCTTCGGTAAGATGCAGGAAATTGTCCTCGCCCAGTGTAATGGTTTGAGCGGCATTTGTAAAGAGGAAAGAGCGGATTTGACAGCGTTTTTTGACGATGATATAATGTAACGACAGAAAAGGAATGCCGGAGGGAAACGATGAAGCGAAGGAAGCTTGAAAGCGCGGGAGCGGCGACGCTCTTTCTGCTGTGCGCGGCGATGACCGCGTATTATCTGACAGCGGGCTACGGCGCATATCTGGACGCGGACATGGCTTCCGAGCTGGCGCTTGCCCGCCATCTGGCGGACGAGGGAACGCTCATTTCCTCTACATGGCTGTATTCGACGGAAGTCCGCGTACTGTCCACTCAGCTTGTCTTTACGCCGCTGATGGCGCTGCTGGGCGGAAGCTGGCGGGCGGTGCGGACGGTCGGATGTCTGATCTTGCAGGCGATGCTGGCGGCAAGCGCCTATTTCTGCGGCAGGTCGCTGGGCGCGAAGAAGAGCTGGGCGCTCGTCTTTGCGGGGCTGAGCATCAGCGCATGCTCGGTGGTATACAGCCAGATGATCCTCATTGGGGCGTATTATGTGCCGCATGCCGTGCTGACGAATCTAGGCGTGGGCATGGCGGCGCAGATCATGCAAATGAAAAAAGGCGGGCGGCGGATGAGCGTCTTTGCGGCGCTGACGGCGCTTTGCGCGTTGATGGGCGCGTCGTCCATCCGATACCCGTTCTGCGCGACACTCCCGATGGCGGCGGCGGGCGTCTGGGCGTATCTCTTCCCGACGGAAGAGCTTGCGCCGAGGACGGGCAGGCAGAAGAAGGAAACGGCGCTGGTCGTTTTCGTCTGCATGGTCAGCGTTGCCGGCTTTGCTGTCGGGCAGAAGATACTGGGTCGGGTCTGCGCATACGACGCGGCGCGGTACGGCGGCGTCCGGCTCGCCGCATTCACATCGGCGGACATGGCGCAGATGATCCAGCAGGCGCTGGGCGGGCTGGCGCGGCTGATGGGATACAGCGAACACAGTATCCTGTTGTCCGCGCATGGGCTGGTCAGCGTGGGCGCGCTGCTGCTGCCCGCGGCGGCGGCAGTTATGCTTGCCCGCGCGCTCAAAAAAGCGAAGCGGGAAGGGAATGCGCTTCTGCGTTTCGGCGCGCTGACGCTGGCGATGAGCGCGGTCATGACGGCGCTGTCGTTCGTGCTGCTGGAAGATTTGTATATCAATCGCTACTGGATCCCGCTGATGACGCTGGGCGCGCCGGTGATGGCGGCATGCCTGAGCGGGGAAGAGAATGCGCCACTCCGAAGGATGAGCGCGGCGTTATTTGCCGGTGTGGTACTCCTCTCTTCGGCGATGCAGATTAAAAGCACGATGGACGAGCCGCAGATCATGGAAAGGGACTATGCCCGCGCGGATTATCTGGAAGAAAACGGCATGACGTTCGGCTACGCGACCTTCTGGAACGCGAACGTGGTGACGGAGCTGACAAGCGGCAAAGTCGAGGTCGTTTCCATCTCCATTGACGAGAACGCGGAGGGGCAGGGCGTCCCTCACACGGGGCAATGGCTGGAAAAAATAGAAGATATCGGGATGAATCACCCGAACGAATCCGTCTTTATTTTATTAAGTCCGCAGGAAGCTGAAAGGCTGAAGGATTTCCTTGCGCTCAGCGGCGCGGAAAAAACCTATGAGGACGACGGCTTGGGCGTATACCGCATCGAAAGCCAGCGCGCGTTTTTCGACGCGGCGGAAAAGCTGGATACGCCGTAAGGCGAAGGAGCAGACATGGAACAGGAGATACTGGTGCTTGAGCTGCCGACATGGGAAGTGCTTCCGGATATCGGGCTGTACATGGATCAGGTGGTCACGCTGATGGACAGGACGTTCAGTCCGGCGCTGCCCAAGGGAGAAATGACCAAATCCATGGTCAACAACTACGTCAAGGTCGGCATGATCCCGCGGCCGACGGGCAAGAAGTATGACCGCGACCATCTGGCGATGCTCATCATGATCGGGGTGCTCAAGCAGGCGCTGAGCATGGAGAGCATCAGCAGGCTGCTGGAGGTCGTCTGCCGAGACGGGGTGAAGGAAGGATACGACCGGTTCCGGATGATGACGGAAAGCATCGACCAGTCGGCGCAGAGCGGACGGGTCGAGCTTCAGATCAATGGCGAATCCGCGCAGGAGCAGGCGCTCCGTTTGGGCATCATGGCGGCGCTGTGTACGATCCGCACATGCCGCCTGCTGGAAGTGGACAGAAGAATGAACGCATGAAAACGGTATACGCCGTCATATCTTTAGACAGACGCGAATTTGCCAAAGGGCTTGCAATTGGGTTTGATTGTGGTTTATACTAATCATGAGGAAGTTTTGTAATGCAGTTGGCAGGATATCCGCCCGCTGCGCAGATCTTTCCGAAACCCTTCCGCGATGACGGCGGAAGAATATGCGTTACTTTGTCGGAAATGAAATCGGCGGCATGCCGGTTTGAATAGGAAACCAAGGGAGGGCTGACCATGTTTTGTCCCCATTGTCATAATAAGATCCCGGACGGCTCGAACATCTGCCCGCTGTGCTATGCGAATCTGGCGGGCGTGAAGCCTGAGCGCGACGAATCGGGAAGCGGCGAGGAGAAGCAGCCCCGTCCGGCGCAGAAGAGCGCGCCCCGCAAGAACACCAAGACGGCATACGCCAAGGGAAGCAGGCAGAGCCGACGCAGTCAGGATCGCACGCCGATGATTATCGCAATCGGCTTGATCCTGATCCTGGTGCTGATTATCGCGATGATCGTGCGCTCGATGTTCACGGCAGGCACGCCGACGACCATCAACACGCCGCAGCCGCAGCAGCAGGTTCAGGAGACGCCCGAGAACAACTTTATCGTATTCGGCGCGACGAACACGCCTGCGCCAGTGCTGACCGCGACGCCGAACATCGAGATCACGCCGACGCCGGAACCCGTGCAGCAGACGACGACCGTCACCTATAAGACGCTGCGCAAGGGCGACCAGAGCGTGGAGGTTAAGCTGATGCAGGTAGCGCTGACCGAGCTGGGATACCTTAAGGGCGCGGCGGACGGCAACTTCGGCACGGCGACCAAGACGGCAGTCGAAGCCTTCCAGAAGGACAACGGGCTGGATGTGGACGGCATCGCGGGCGCAAAGACGCTTGAAAAGCTCTATTCGCTCTCGACCGTAACGCCTCCGCCAGATATCACAGTGACGGCGGCGCCGGGCGATATTCTGGATCTGCCGGGCTAAGGAATGAATTACGAAAGAGGCTGCTGCGCAGAGGTGCCCTCTCAGTCACTTCGTGACAGCTCTCCCAAAGGGACAGCCAAGAGGTTACAGGCTTTCATGAGCCTGCGGCTCTTGTCTTGCCTTGGGGAGAGTTGCGCGAAGGGGCGTGGAGGGCGGCGCGGCAGCTTCTTTTTATGAAAACGGGGTTTGACATGAAAAAGCATTTCTTTTTTCTCACCTTGATGGTGCTTCTGCTGACGGCGGCGTGCGCGCTTGCCGCGCCGGAGCTGACGAACATCATGGCGGATGATTCGGAACTCATCTCCGGACAGGACGGATGGTACTTCGATTTTGAAACGACGGAGGGCGGCACGCTGGCAATGCGCCTGTACAGCGGAGATACCGGCGAATTTGTCTGTGAGCTTGGCACGGCGCAGGTTGAAGAGGGAACCGGACGCATCAGATGGGACGGCATGAAGGCGGACGACACCGCCGTTCCGGAAGGCAACTATATGCTCATGGTTCAGCTGCGCAACTACTGGGGAGAGGAAAGCGAACAGCAGCTCCTTTCGCTGCACATCTATGACAGCGAGGAGAGCGCGCAGGCGAACACGCTCGACCTGAGCCTGCTTGACGATGCGCAGGAAGTGCAGAGCTGGGACGGGCCGCAGACCGAGCAGGCCGCTGTCGCGGCGGCGGAGGACGGAAAGAAGCCCGTGCCGCAGGCGACGAGCTTCTGGGACATGGATCCGGACGCGTATGACCTGACCGACCCCGATCATCAGCAGGCAATCTGGGATCTGATGATGCAGCCCATCACGGTAATGGACGTCGGGCAGACGGAACACGTCTATCCGACGAATACGCCGGGCGGCGACCGCAAGCCGTATGAGCAGAACTGCGCGGGCGAGCTGCACGGGCAGAGCCAGGGCGTGCATGTATTGGAAGAGGACACAGACGGAGACGGGTATGTCCTCATCGAGGCCTATTCCAACGACGGAACCAAGACGGATAACGAACACATGGAATCCCTGAACGCGAAGAAGATACAGGGCTATGTCAAAAAGAGCATCCTGTTTGAGGCAACGCCGTCGAGCAAATATGCGCTGCTGGTGGATAAGCTGCGCCAGAAGATGTACATCTTTGAAGCGGGCGCGATCATCGGCGAGCTGGACGTATCTACGGGATTGAACAACGCCAAGCAGCCCTACAACGAATCTCCGGCGGGCGAATACATCACGGTGAGCAAGGTCGGCGATTTCAACGCGGGCGGCGGCACCATCGGACGCTTCGCCATCCGAATCAACGGCGGTACGCTGCTCCACGAGGTGCTGCATGACACGGCGGCGGACGGAACGCGCATCTATACGCAGTACGAAGCGCAGCTGGGCATGAAGGCGAGCCACGGCTGCATCCGCATTCAGCGGCGCGCCAATGCGCAGGGGCAGAACATGCAGTGGCTCTGGAACAACCTGGAGAACAGGACGAAGGTCTTTATCTGGGACGATCAGGGGCGGCAGATGTATGAGCCGGAACTGCCGGACAGCGGTTTGCAGCTCTACCGCAATCCGAACGGCGGAAGCAACTATCACATCGACGAGAACTGCTCCGGCGTCAAATCGAAATTCCTGCCGCTGACGGGCGATTTTACCTATGGCGATTTGGAGAAGGACGAGTTCAAAAAGCTGACGCCCTGCGCATCCTGCGGCGCGCCCGCGCGCCCGGAAACGCTGTACGAGCGCTATGTATTTGAAGCCGAACAGATTGGCGCGGAAGTGACGGAGGACATGAAGGCGAAATTCGGCATCCAGTAAGCGCGGACAGAACCGACAATTCAAAAGTCAAAAGACCGTTCTGCTTTCTTTGCGAAAGCGGACGGTCTTTTTAAATAATGAATTTTAAATAAACGGATTATTCAACGTAAAAATATTAACACGCAAAAAAGAATAAAAATTGAATATCTATAAAATTGTTATTGCAAAATCGAAAACAGCATGATATACTATCGCCACGTCGAATCAAAAGAAAACAAAAAATGCAGAATAAACGGAAATAAGAGCGAATATACAGGGATATATGAGATTCGATGCAGGATTTGAAATTTAAAAATTCAAATCGCAAAATCATGCGTGCAGGAACGCGCGTCAACGACGACGGGAGTGTTTTAGAGATGATCAAGCTGAAGAACGTGCATAAGACATTCGGGCATCTGGAAGTGCTGAAAGGCATCGATCTGGAAGTCGCGAAGGGCGAGAAGCTGGTCATCATTGGACCGAGCGGCTCGGGAAAAAGCACGCTGATCCGCTGCATGAACGGATTGGAGGAAGTAACGAAGGGCGAGGTCTACATCGACGGGCATCTGATGACACACAAGACGCGGGCGGCGCTGAACCGGCAGTATTCCTCGATGGTCTTTCAGCAATTCAACCTGTATCCGCACCTGACGGTGATGGAGAACCTGACGCTGGCGCCTATCAAGCTCAAGAAAGTACCGAAAGAAGAAGCGGAAGAGCTGGCGATGGCGAACCTGCGGCGGGTCGGGCTGGAAAAGAAGGCATTCGTTTATCCGACGACGCTGTCCGGCGGACAACAGCAGCGCATCGCCATTGCGCGGTCGCTGACGATGAAGAATCCGGTCATCTACTTTGACGAGCCGACGAGCGCGCTTGACCCGGAGATGGTTCAGGAGGTGCTGGACATCATGAT
>CAKTXP010000070.1 GCA_934631055.1 uncultured Clostridia bacterium
CAGTACGGCGCGGACGCGCTGCGCTTCTCGCTGGTCATGGGCGTCAGCCCGGGAAACGATATGCGCTTCTCCACCGATAAGGTCGAGTCTGCGCGCAACTTTGCTAACAAGATCTGGAACGCGAGCCGCTTCGTGCTGATGAACATGGGCGACGAGGTTGAAACGCTGGAGGGCAAGACGCTCTCCGCCGCCGATAAGTGGATTCTGACCCGCCTGAACGAGACGATCCGCGAGGTCAGCGGACACTTTGAGGACTATGACCTCGGTCTGGCGGCGCAGAAGATCTATGATTTCGCGTGGAGCGAGTTCTGCGACTGGTATATCGAGCTGGCGAAGGTCAGCCTGAACGGCGAGGGCCGTGCGGCGACGCTGGCTGTGCTGCGCTATGTCCTCATCAGCCTGCTCAAGATGCTCCATCCGTTCATGCCGTTCATCACCGACGAGGTGTATCGCTATATCCCCGGTACGGAAGGCACCATCATGCTTTCCGACTGGCCGCAGGTCAAGCCGGAACTCTCCTTCCCGGAGGAAGAGCGCGAGATGGAAGGCGTCATGGATGTCATCCGTGCGGTGCGCAACCTGCGTGCGGAGATGAACGTGTCCGTCGGCCGCCGCGCGCATCTGATCGTGCGCCCGAAGACCGGCTGGGAGCATGCCATGGAATGCGCGGGCGAGTATTTCGGACGCCTTGCGTGGGCAAGCGGCATGCAGCTTCTCGGCAGGGACGAGGAAGCGCCCGCCAAGACCGTTTCCGCGGTCAGCGAGGCGGCGGAGCTGTTCATCCCGCTGGGCGATCTGGTCGATGTCGCCAAGGAAACGGCGCGCCTGACCAAGGAGCGCGACAGCGTGCAGCGCGATATCGAGCGCGGCGAAGCGAAGCTGAATAACCCCGGCTTTATCGGTAAAGCTCCGGCGCAGCTCGTCGAGCAGGAGCGCGAGAAGCTGGCGGTCTCCCGCGATAAGCTGGAGAAGCTGAACGCGCGCATCGAAGATCTGAAGAATATGTAAACCGTTTATCAACGTGACTAAAAATCGCTGTCGAAAGTTCGGCGGCGATTTTTTGGTGTGTGTGTAAAAAGATGTCGCACAGCGTGGGATTCCGTGTTAAACTATGGGTAGTAAAAGGGTTATTATCAGCTATCGCAAAGCGATAGCGTAGTAAGGGTGCAGGGAACGAGGTTCCCTGCCGGGAAATCGGAACCATGCGCCCGCTGTGCGGGATTCAGCATGGTGAAGACTGGAAATTGCAAGGAGTCAGAATGACGTTCGCGAAGCGGGCGCGTCTGCCGCAGGCAGAGGACAGCGCCCCTATGCGAGTTTCCCGGACTTAGGGCGGCGCCCAACGTATCCCCAACGTATCCCCAAAAAAGGAGGTCATCCTATGACGGAACAGGAAGCAATCGAAAGAATCCACAGCGTCTATCCGACCGGAACGAAAAACGGTCTTGAAAATATGCGCGTCCTGATGGCGAAGCTCGGCAACCCGCAGGAAAAACTGACCATGGTGCATGTCGCCGGAACAAACGGTAAAGGCTCTTGCTGCGCGATGATCGAGCGCGTCCTTCGCGCGGCGGGCTGTAAGACCGGACTGTATACCTCGCCATATATCGAGGTCTATAATGAGCGCATTCGGCTGGACGGCGTGCCTGTCAGCGGGGAAAAACTGGCGGCGCTGGTCGAAAAGGTCTGGACGGCAGTGCAGGCATGCGAAAAAGAAGGCGTGCATGTCACGGAATTTGAGCTGGGTACGGCGCTCGCCTTCACCTGCTTCGCAGAAGAGAAGGTGGACGTCGCCGTTATCGAAGTCGGACTGGGCGGCAGGCTTGACCCGACGAATATCATCCGTCCCGCCGTCAGCGTCATCACTGAGGTCGGCATGGATCATATGAAGATACTCGGCAATACGCTTTCGGAAATTGCGCTGGAAAAGGCGGGCATCATGAAGCGCGGCGTTCCGGTCGTTCTCGGGCGGCAGGAAAAGGAAGCACGCGGCGTGCTGCTGGCGGCGGCGAAAGGGCTTGATTTGCCCGTTATCGAGCTGACCGCCGAAAATATTCGCGAAGAGCAGAAGCAGATTACATTCGACGTCGCTTTTGGCGGCGAGCGGATGCCGAATCTAAAGGTATCCCTCTGCGGTCGGCATCAGGCGGATAACGCCTGCGCGGCGCTGGGCGCACTGCTGGCGCTCAAAAAGAAGGGCTTTAAAATTTCAGCGGATGCGGTTCGCCGCGGCATGGCGGATGTGCATTGGCCCGGACGGCTGGAATACTTCGGGCGCGTGCTGCTGGACGGCGCGCATAACGACCCCGGCGTCCGCGCGCTGTGCGCCTATCTGGACAAGTGGATGCCGAAGGAAAAGACTGTGCTGGTCAGCGCGATGATGCGCGATAAGGAAACGAACAAGATGTGTCAGCGGCTGGCGAGCCGCGTGCATAGCGTCGTCTGCACCCAGCCGAGCATTCCGCGCGCCATGCCTGCCGAAGAGCTGGCGGGCGAGTTTGAAGCCTGCGGCGTGCGCGCGACGGCATGCCCCGATCCGGCGGACGCGCTGGCGGAAGCCCACAGGCTTGCGGGTCCGGAGGGCAACGTCGTCTGCGCCGGTTCGCTGTATCTGATTGGAGAAGTGCGCACGCTGCTGCGCCATGAAAAGGAGTTTGCTCATGTCATTTGAACATGTGAGCGTCATGCTCATGCCCACAGTGGATATGCTGAACGTCCGCGAAGGCGGGATCTATGTGGACGGAACGCTCGGCGGCGGCGGACACAGCGCGGAGATCTTGCGCCGCCTGAACGGAACGGGTCATCTATACGGCATTGACCGCGACAACGACGCGCTTGCCGCGGCGACGGAAAGGCTCGGCGCGGCGGGCAATTTTACCGCCGTGAAGGGGAATTTTCACGACGTTAAGGCGTTGCTCGCCGAGCGCGGCGTGGAGAAGATCGACGGCATGATGATCGACCTCGGCGTGAGCAGTTATCAGCTCGATACCGCCGAGCGCGGTTTTTCCTATCACGCCGACGCGCCGCTGGATATGCGCATGGATCAGGATCAATCGCTGACCGCGCGCGAGATCGTCAACACATGGAGCGCGGAGGAGATTGCGCGCATCCTGCGCGAGTATGCGGAAGAAAAATGGGCGGTGCGCATTGCGCAGATCATCTGCGAGCATCGCGCGCAGAAGCCGCTGGAAACGACGGGCGATTTGGTTGCGTGCGTGGACGCGGCAATCCCCAAAAAGGTGCGCATGCAGGACAACGGGCACAGCGCGCGCCGCACGTTCCAGGCGCTCCGCATTGCGGTCAACGACGAGCTTGACCCGCTGAAAAAGGCGCTGGAAGATATGGTCGAGCTGCTGAATCCGGGCGGTCATCTCGCCGTGCTGACCTTCCATTCGCTGGAGGACAGGATCGTTAAGCAGACCTTCCGAAGGCTGGCGAATCCCTGCACCTGCCCGCCGAAGATACCGGTCTGCATCTGCGGCAAGAAGCCGGCCGTCCGCGTATTGGGCGGGGGCGGCGTGAAGCCGGACAAGGAAGAGGTCGAGCGGAATCCGCGTTCCAGAAGCGCGATGCTCCGCGGATGCGAAAAGCTGGAGGAGCAGAAATGAGACGCGGGGACAGAGAGGTCAGGGGAAAAGACGTTTACGTTTGACGAGAAAATGGTTGAGCGGGTAAGCGTCTGGCAGATCGGCGTGAAGAGCATCAGCGGAAAGAAAAGAGCATGAGGAAGAGCGGGGGACGCGCGATGCCGAGCATGCGCCCATTCAGTGAAAAAACCACCAAAAAACAACGGAAAAATCCTCAAAACTCAGGCAGTTTTTTCCCTGTTTTTAGAAACGGGTCAGTGATATAATATCCCGGTAAAGCAAGGAAAAACAAAAGAGAGAGGTTATCATCATGGAAACGCTTCTTAGCATCGCCATTGCGCTTTGCGCCGGTCTGCTGGTTTCCCGATTCGTCAAGCCGCTGAAGCTCCCGGCGGTCACGGGCTACCTGATCGCGGGCATTCTCATCGGTCCGTACTGCCTGGGACGTCTCGGCGTGCAGGGACTCGGCTTCCCGACGACCGACGACGTCAAGGCGCTGAGCCTGTTCAATGACGTGGCGCTGGGCTTTATCGCTTTCGCCATCGGCAACGAATTCCGTCTATCCCAGCTCCGCCATACCGGCAAGCAGGCGACCGTCATCGGCGTTTGTCAGGCTGTGACGGCGACACTGATGGTCGATTTGGTTCTCATCGGGCTGCATTTCTTTGTTCTTGGCGACGCGATGTCTATTGCGGACGCCATCGTATTGGGCGCTATCGCGACGGCGACCGCGCCTGCCGCGACGCTGATGGTCGTGCGCCAGTACAAGGCGAAGGGCGAATTGACCGACCTGCTGCTGCCGATCGTCGCGCTGGATGACGCCGTGGGTCTGGTGGTATTCGCCATCAGCTTCGGCGTGGCGAAGGCCATCAACTACGGTCATTACGACCTGACGAGCATCCTCGTCGAGCCGATCTTGGAGATCATCTTGTCCGTTGTCCTCGGCTTTGTGATGGGCAGCATCTTCTCCGCGGCGGAAAAGTATTTCAAATCCAACAGCAAGCGTCTGTCCCTGTCTATTACGTTCGTCATCCTGACGGTTGCGCTGTCGATGATGGAGTTCGAGGTCGGCGGCGTGAAGATCGGCTTCTCCAGCCTGCTGGTGTGCATGATGCTGGGTACGGTCTTTTGCAACGTCTGCGATTTCTCGGCGGAGATCATGGACAAGACGGATCGGTGGACGGCGCCGCTGTATATCCTGTTCTTCGTTTTGAGCGGCGCGGAACTTCAGCTGAACGTTTTCTCGAACATGTCCGTCGTCATCATCGGCGCGGCGTACATTCTGGCGCGTTCGTTCGGCAAGTGGTTTGGCGCGAGCCTGAGCGCGAAGCTTATGAAGTGCCCGCCGCAGGTACAGAAATGGCTGGGCATCACGCTGCTGCCGCAGGCGGGCGTTGCGCTGGGCATGTCGGTGACGGTCGCGCAGACGCTGGGCGCGGACGGCGCGATGGTTCGCAACATTGTTCTCTTTGGCGTACTCATCTACGAGCTGGTCGGTCCGGCGCTGACGCGCATTGCGCTGACGGAAGCGGGCGACATCAAGCCGAAGGCGGAAGCGACGGTTTCCGCGGACGACTAAGGGTTACGTTGGGGTTACGTTGGGGCGCTGCCCCAAGTCCGGGAAACTCGCATAGGGGCGCTGTCCTCTGCCTGCGGCAGACGCGCCCGCTTCGCGAACGTCATTCTGACTCCTTGCGATTTCCAATCTTCACCATGCTGAATCCCGCACAGCGGGCGCATGGTTCCGATTCCCCGGAAGGGAACTGAGCTCCCTTCACCCTCCACTTCGTTTATCGCTTTGCGATAAACGGGTCATTCCATCATTTGAGCTTCTTATTGCTGCATAGCAGGAATAAGGGGCTTTTATTTTTTAAGTTTGAATTTACTCATGGATTGCGAAGCAATCCATATACGGGAAATCCAAGAACCTCAGGTTCTTGGCGGGGTTTGGGGCGGAGCCCAACGTCTCTCCCCCCTGCTCTTTTTATCGCTTAAACCGAAAAAGAACGCTTTGCCATAGCTTTAGGCTATGACTGGCGGCAGGAAATGGGGATTTGACCTTTGGCGCAATCTTTCGTATAATACATCCATCGGATCGGAAAACGATCGCCAAACACCGAACGGGAGGATTTGAACATGCTGTTTCATCCGGGCGGGAGCAACAGCCGAATGTGCTGACTGGCTGCTTCACCATCTCAAACAACATTTTCAGAATATAAAGGAGATCACCATTTATGAATAGTATTGCTAAGAAGATCGTCGCCCTTGCCGCGACTGCCGCGCTGACCCTTGCCTCTGCCGCCGCGCTGGCGGATACCCTTCAGATCGGCGTGCCGGATGACGGCACGAACCTCTCCCGCGGCATCAAGCTGCTGGAAAGCGCGGGTCTCATCGAGGTCGATCCGGCGGCGGGCTACACGCCGGAAATCAAGGACATCACCAAGTACCTCTACAATATCGAGGTGACTCCGGTCGCGGCGAACACGCTGCCTTCTACGCTGGGTGATTTCGCGGCGTCCACCATCAATGGCACTTACGCCGTGCCGTATGGTCTGGTTCCGTCCCGCGACGCGCTGCTCATCGAGAAGCAGGATGAGAATGGCGAGAACCCGTACGTCAATATCATCGTCGCCCGTACTGCGGACAAGGACAACGAGACCTACAAGACCATCGTCGATGCGTATCACACGCAGCTGGTCGCCGAGTTCCTGCTGGTCAACTATCACGAGACGTTCTTCCCGGCGTTTGAGTATGACGCGGATGCCGAGTTCACCGTGACCGAGGACAATGTGGCGGATCTGGTCGGCTATCAGTCCTCCAAGGATGGCAAGACCGTCGTGAAGGTTGGCGTCTGCGGCGCGAACAACGACCAGTGGCGCGCCGTCCAGAAGGTTCTGGACGACGAGGGCGCGAACATCTATATCGAGCTGGTGGAGTTCGACGCGTACAACCTGCCGAACGAAGCACTCAACAGCGGCGAGATCGACCTGAACGCTTTCCAGCATAAGGCATATCTCAACAATGACGCCGCTGTCAACGGCTATGACCTGACGGTCGTCGGCGATACGCTCATCGCTCCGCTGGCGCTGTACTCCCAGAAGTATGACTCTGTGGACGCCATCAAGGAAGCCGCCGGAGAAGCCAAGTAAGCTTACGTCTTTTCGACCGGTACTGCCCGCAAAACGGCGGTACCGGCTTTTCCTGTCTAATTGAAAGAGGAAAGAGGGATCACCCCATGATTAAGATCGGGAACATGAACAAGGTGTTCCGCCTGAAAAGCGGCGATGTGACCGCGCTGGACAACGTCAGCCTTGAGATTCAGGACGGCATGATCTACGGCGTCATCGGCTATTCCGGCGCGGGCAAATCGACGCTCGTGCGCTGCCTGAACCTGCTCGAAACGCCGGACAGCGGCACGCTGAACATTGGCGATTCCGGCGACATCACGCTCAGAAACGGATGCGCCTACGACGCGCGGGGTAAAAAGATGACCGAAAAGAAGCTCGGCGCGATGCGCAGGAGCATCGGCATGATCTTCCAGCATTTCAACCTGCTGGATCGTTCGACCGTGTTTGAAAACATCGCCTATCCGCTGCAATACACCGGCATGAAGAAGGAAGAGATATCCGCACGCGTGTTTGAGCTGCTGGATCTGGTCGATCTGCGCGAGAAGGCGAACGTCTATCCCTCCCAGCTTTCCGGCGGACAGAAGCAGCGCGTCGCTATCGCCCGCGCGCTGGCGAACCGCCCGAAGGTGCTGCTCTCCGACGAAGCGACGAGCGCACTCGATCCGGATGCAACGGAAGCTATTTTAAATCTTCTGCGCGACTTGAACCGTAAACTCGGTTTGACCATCGTGTTGATTACGCACGAGATGGCAGTCATCAAGTCCATCTGCAACCGCGTCGCCGTAATGGAGAATGGGCGCGTGGTCGAAGAAGGCGACGTATACGATATCTTTGCGCATCCGCGCGCGGCAATCACCCGCAAGTTCGTTTCTTCCGCGTCGGCGCTCAGCAAGGTTCACAAGCTGATGGAAGAGGGCAGCACGCTGGTCAAGCCTGCCGCACGCGAGAAGCTTGTCCGCCTGACGTTCCACAGGGAATGCGTCGGCGATCATGTCATCTCGACCATCTCCCGAGATTTCGGCGTGGACGTCAACATCGTGCTGGCGAATGTCGAGGTGCTGGAGGATAATCCCCTCGGCGGCATGATCGCGCTGCTGGGCGGCGAGGAAGAAAAAGTGCAGGCTGCGCTGAAATACATGAACGAAAACCATGTGTATACGGAGGTCATCGCCGATGGAAGCGTTTGAGCAGTTTATCAAGCAGATTGCCCCGAACCTGTATGCGTATCGGGACAGATTCTTCACCAGTTTTCAGGCGACGTTTGAGATGTTCGCCAAGGCGGGCATCATCGCGTTCGTCATCGGCATGTTCTTCGGCGTGCTGCTGGTCATTACGCGCAAGGGCGGCGTTCGGGAGAACATCATCGTCTATCAGATCGCGAACGTCATCATCAACGTATTCCGCTCTATTCCGTTCATCATCCTGCTCATTTTCCTTATCCCGCTAACGCGCGCCGTGGTCGGCACGGCGATCGGCGTCAAGGGCGCGATTCTGCCGCTGGTGTTCGGCACGGTGCCGTTCTATACGCGTCAGGTTGAGGTCGCGCTTGCGGGCGTGGACGAGGGCAAGGTGGAGGCGGCGCGCAGCATGGGTTCCGGCACGCTGGGGCTGATCTTCCGCGTATATCTGCATGAAGCCGTTCCAGAACTCATCCGCGTGACGACAGTGACTGCCATCAGCCTGATCGGTTTGACGACGATGGCGGGCGCTGTCGGCGCGGGCGGCATCGGCAGTTTTGCCATCAACTACGGACAGAATCAGAACCATCCGGACATCGTTAATGTCTGCGTGGTGGTGCTGCTGGTCATCGTCTTTATTTTGCAGAGCTTGGGCAACGCGCTGGCGCGCCGGACGACGAACCGCGGGCTGTTCCGCAAGGTACGGAAGGGGTAACGGGGAACGATTGGGGCTTTGCCCCAAACCCCAGAAGGGAACTGAGTTCCCTTCACCCTCCACATGGCTTCGCGGCATACCGCGAAGCGGAAGTGGGAAATCCAAGAACCTCAGGTTCTTGGCGGGGTTTGGGGCAGCGCCCCAACGTTCTTCCCTTTTCCCACACTTTCCCTGAAGTGTCCGAAAATCCTCCAAATCAAAGCCTGTGTCTGAAAAACGGACACGGCTTTTTTTCTGCCCGTTTTAAAAGATAAGGGAAGTTGGTACAATAACATCATCAAAAGGAAATGAGCGATGCAAACAACCGGCTGGGTAATCGTTCCCCCGGATACATCGCCTTGAAATTTAAGGAGGTTTCGGTTATGTATTACAGCAGCGGCAACTATGAAGCGTTCTCTCATCCCAAGAAGCCGGAAGGCGTGGACAGCAAGTCCGCATACATCATCGGTTCCGGTCTGGCGGCGCTGACCGCGGCATGCTATCTCGTCCGCGACGGTCAGATGAAGGGCGAGCATATCCACGTCTTTGAAAAGGATCCGGTCGCCGGCGGCGCCTGCGACGGACGCAAGATGGACGTCGGTTATGTAATGCGCGGCGGCCGTGAGATGGATAACCACTTCGAGGTCATGTGGGATCTGCTGCACGATATCCCGTCCCTCGAGCATGAGGGTCAGAGCGTGCTGGATGAATACTACTGGCTGAATAAGGAAGACCCGAATTCCTCTCTGTGCCGCGCGACGGTCAACCGCGGCGAGGACGCGCATACCGACGGCAAGTTCGCCATCAGCGATAAGGGCGCGATGGAGATCATGCACCTGTTCTTCACGCCGGATGAGCAGCTTCAGGACAAGCGCATCACCGATTTCTTCGATGACGAAGTGTTCAACTCCAACTTCTGGCTCTACTGGCGCACGATGTTCGCTTTCGAGAACTGGCACAGCGCGCTGGAGATGAAGCTCTACATCAAGCGCTTTATCCACCATATCGGCGGTCTGCCGGACTTCAAGGCGCTGCGCTTCACCCGCTACAATCAGTATGAGTCCATCATCCTGCCGATGACCAGCTACCTCAAGAAGCACGGCGTTCAGTTCTTCTACAACACGAAGGTCGTGGATGTGAAGTTCGACATCAAGGGCGAGCGTAAGCAGGCGAGCAGCATCGTGGTCGAGAGCGACGGCGAGCAGAACACCATCAACCTGACCGAGAACGACCTGCTGTTCATCACCAACGGCGGCTGCGTGGAAAACAGCTCCATCGGCAGCCAGAACGAAGCGGCGAAGTTCGATCCGGAGCTGAAGCCGGGCAACGGCTGGGATCTCTGGAAGAGAATCGCGGCGCAGGACGAGAGCTTCGGTCATCCGGATAAGTTCATCTACGACGCGGAGCAGACCAACTGGGAGAGCGCGACCATCACCACGCTGGACGACAAGATTCCGCCGTATATCCAGAAGATCTGCAAGCGCGACCCGTTCACCGGTCATACCGTCACCGGCGGTATCGTCACCGTGAAGGATTCCAACTGGCTGATGAGCTGGACGCTGAACCGCCAGCAGCAGTTCCATGACCAGCCGAAGAACCAGCTGTGCGTCTGGGTCTACGCGCTGTTCACCGATAAGCCGGGCGACTACATCAAGAAGCCCATGCGCGACTGCACCGGCAAGGAGATCTGCATGGAGTGGCTGTACCACATCGGCGTGCCGGAGGATCAGATCGAGGAGATGGCGGAGAAGAGCGCCAATACCGTGCCGGTCATGATGCCGTACATCGACGCGTTCTTCATGCCGCGCGCCAAGGGCGACCGTCCGGACATCGTGCCGAAGGGCGCTGTGAACTTCGCGTTCCTCGGTCAGTTCGCCGAGACGCCTCGCGACACCATCTTCACGACCGAGTATTCCATGCGCACCGGTATGGAAGCCGTGTACACGCTGCTCAACGTTGACCGCGGCGTTCCGGAGGTCTGGGGCAGCACCTATGACCTGCGCGACCTTATCAACGCGACCGTGCAGCTGCGCGACGGCAAGAAGATCACCGACATGGATCTGCCGTTCATCGAGCGCATTGCCCTCAAGGAAATGCTCAAGAAGATTCAGGGGACGGACATCGAGAAGTTCCTGAAGGAATACAACGCGATTTAATGCGGTTCATCCGCTGGGGCGCGGGGCTTGGCTCCGCGCTCTTTTGCTGTTCCGGCTTTTATGCTTCTACATGAACGAGGGAAGGGCAATTTCGTTATAAGCGAAAGCGGATTGACTGGTTAAAAGCCGTTTTGACAAGATGATGATGGATGGCGTATAATAAATACGGAAACTTAGATGAAGTACCCTTTATCGCGGAGCGATAAAGGAAGTGGAAGGTACAGGAAACTCAGTTCCCTGTCGGGGTTTGGGGCAGAGTCCCCAA
>CAKTXP010000071.1 GCA_934631055.1 uncultured Clostridia bacterium
AAGGGCAGAGCTGCTTTGGAGCTGATGCGAATTTTTGCGGCGATTCCTGTCAAATATCGCAGATTTCGCGGCGCAAAGCGAATTATGCTTGACTTTACGCTGCACATTCTTTAGAATGGTATTTGCTTATCTAAAACTATGTCGATACAGGACTCGGGCGGTTTTTCAGCCGTCCGGCGTGAAAAAGAAGAAATCGGAGGGCTTCCGAAATGGGAATGAAAGTAGCGAAATTTGGCGGAAGTTCGCTGGCGGATGCGGCTCAGTTCAAAAAGGTCAGGGATATCCTGCTTTCGGACGCAGACAGGCGCATCGTTGTGCCGAGCGCGCCCGGAAAACGCAGCGCCGCGGACATCAAAGTCACCGATCTGTTTTATGAATGCAACCGCCTGGCTGCTTCCGGCAGCGACTTTGAACAGGCGTTCCATACGATCCGCGAACGGTATCGCGGCATCGCCGACGAGCTTGGGCTGAAAGTGGATCTTGATGCGTATCTGGACGAGGTGAGCCGGAATATTCAGCTCGGCGCGGGCGCGGACTATGCCGCCAGCCGCGGCGAATACCTCAACGGCATCCTGCTGGCGGATTATCTCGGCTGGGATTTCATCGACCCGCAGAAGGGCATCTTCTTCGACGAGGAAGGGCGTCTGGACAGCGACAAGACGCAGGCGGAGCTGAGCAAGCTTCTGGCGGGGCATGAGCATGCGGTCGTGCCGGGCTTCTATGGCTGCGACACGCACGGCAAGGTTAAGACGTTCTCGCGCGGCGGAAGCGATATCACCGGCGCAATCGTGTCCCGCGCGGTGAGCGCGGACGTATACGAGAACTGGACGGATGTTTCCGGCTGTCTGATGGCAGACCCGCGCATCGTCCGCAACCCGGAACCGATCCGCTATGTCACCTATCGCGAACTGCGCGAGCTGTCCTACATGGGCGCAAGCGTGCTTCATGAGGACGCCATCTTCCCGGTGCGCATCGCGGGCATCCCGACGAATATCCGCAACACAAACCATCCCGACGAGCCGGGAACGGTCATCTGCTATGAGGCGGAGGACTACGAGAGCGAATATGTCATCACGGGCATTGCGGGTCATAAGGATTTCGCCATCATCAACGTCGAAAAGGCGATGATGAACTCGGAGATCGGCTTTGGCCGCAGACTGCTTCAGGCGCTGGAAGAGCAGGGCATCTCCTTTGAGCATATGCCCAGCGGCATCGACACGATGTGCGTCGTCGTCCATGAGGACGCCATCGCGGGCAAGAAAGAGAAGCTGATGCAGCGCATCCACGAGCTTTGCGCGCCGGACGCGGTGGAGATTCATTCCGGCTTGGCGCTCATCGCGACGGTGGGCCGCGGCATGGTCCGCTCCAAGGGCATTTCCGCGCGGCTGTTCAACGCGCTGATGAAGGCGGGCATCAACGTCCGGTTGATCGACCAGGGTTCCAGCGAGCTGAACATCATCGTCGGCGTGGATAATCTGGATTTTGAGAACGCCGTCCGAGCCATCTACCGCGCATTCGTCGTCAAAGAGAATAACAGGTGGTAAGCAAAAAAGAGAAACAGGCTGTTTTTGTTTGCAGCCTGTTTTTATATTTGCGTTGAATTGACAGGAACAAGGTGATATAATTTAAAGAGGGGAAGTTTTTACATATCACAAAGAATGGATGAAAGAATGAAGAAGAATAGAAAGATCTGCGCGGCGGCGTTGTGCCTTCTGGGCGCGGCGATTGCGTTGTCGGGCTGTTTGGAGAAACAGGCGGCAAAAGAGCCGGTCGAGCTGACGGTATGGACGTATTACAACGGCGATCAGCTCCGCGCGTTCAACGAAGCGGTGGACGCTTTCAACGCCACGGAAGGCAAGGCGAACCAGATCACCGTGACGGCGATGAGCCTTGGCTCGGTCAACGACGTGGAAGAGAACGTGATGAACGCTGTTCGCGGCAAGCTCGGCGCGCAGGAGATCCCGAACATCTTCTCCGCCTATTCCGATACGGCGTATGAACTGGATTCGCTCGGCATGGTTGCGGATATCAGCCCGTATCTGAGCGACAAGGAAAAGGAAGCCTACATTCAGAGCTATCTGACGGAGGGCGATTTCAACAACGACGGCAGCATCAAGGTTTTCCCGGTCGCCAAGGCGACGGAGCTTCTCGCCGTCAACGATACCGACTGGCAGAAGTTCGCGGAAGCAACCGGCACGCAGACCAGCGAGCTGGAGACCATCGAGGGTGTGACGGCGGCTGCGCAGCGCTACTATGAGTGGACGGACAGCCTGACTCCGGAGAAGAACGACGGCAAGGCGCTGTTCGGACGCGACGCGATGGCGAACTACATGATTATCGGTGCGAAGCAGCTCGGTCATGAAATCTTCACGGTTGAGAATGGCAAGGCGACGGTCGATCTGCCGCGCGATGTGGCGAAAAAGCTGTGGGATAACTACTATGTGCCGTATGTGAAGGGATATTTTGCGGCATCCGGCCGTTTCCGCAGCGACGATTTAAAGACGGGCAACGTTATTGCGTTCGTCGGCTCTTCTTCGGGCGCGACATTCTTCCCGGATCGCGTGACGACAGAGGACGAAGAAAGCTACGCCATCGAGATCAAGACGTATCCCGCGCCGCAGTTTGAGGGCGGGGAGAAGGTCGCCGTTCAGCAGGGCGCGGGCATGGTCGTCCTCAAAAAGTCGGATGATGAAATCGAAGCCTCGGTGCGTTTCCTCAAGTGGTTTACGCAGAGCGACTGGGCAATTGAATTCTCCGTCGGTTCGGGCTACATGCCTGTGACGAAGGAGTATACCGACATGGCGCACATCGAAAAGAGCAGTCCGAGCATGAAGGCTTCTATCCGCATGGCGCTTGAAACGGCGATGCAGATGGTCAAGGACAACACGCTGTACACGGCGAAGGCATTCAGCAGCGGAATGGCGGCGCGCAAGGTCTTGGAATACTCCATGAGCGATCTGGCAAAAGCAGACCGAGAGTCTGTTGTGGCTGCCATGGGGCAGGGGGCAACGCTGGAGGAAGCCTGCGCGCCGATGATGACGGAAGAATACTTTGACGCGTGGTATACGCAGATGATGGACAAACTGGCGGGCATCATCGGAGAATAAAAAACGGCGGACGGAGGATGAACGTGAAGAGCGGGAAGAAAAGGGAGGGGAAGACGGTCTTTCGCACAGTGTTGCAGCCGTTGATGATCCTGACGCTGTTGGAGGCAGCCATCGTTTTAGGCGTGTCGGTTCTCAGCGGCGTCTATTCGCAGCTGAACAGCAACGAGCGTTCCATCCTCAGCCAGATGGTCGTCAACCGCGCCAACTATCTGGAAAGCGACATGACCGAACGATGGTCGGATATCGAAAAGCTTGCCAGAGAGATCAACGACGAGACCGTGCGGCTCTGCGCAGCGGGCGAGCTTTCGATGGATACGCTGGAAAGCTGTTCCAAAGAGGCTTTCAAACTGATCGAAACGGTTGCGGAAAAGACCATCGAGACCCTGTACAGCGTCAAGGCGACGGGCATCTACATCATTTTCAGCACATCAGACCTGACGGAGGATGCCGTGCCGAAAACAGGTCTGCATATCCGCGACCTCGACCCGACCGTCAACACGATCAACCAGTATTCCGACCTGCTGCTGGAATGCGCGCCCATCGAGCTGGTCAAGACGATGAACATCTCGACCGACACGGGATGGAGCGCGCGGTATGAGTTCGGCGCGAACACGCCCTATGGCGATTACTTTACCCGCCCTTACATGGCGGCGAAGAGCGCGCAGGAAAAATATGAAATGAAGGATTACGGATGCTGGAGCAGCTCGGCGCAGTCGAGCATGCCGTCCGGGTTGACGTATTCCATTCCGCTCATTCTGGACGACGGAACGGTGTACGGCGTGATCGGCATCGAGATGCTGGACGACTACATGAACATGATGATGCCCTATCAGGAGCTGGGTGACAATCTGGACGGCGGCTACCTGATGGCGCTGATGAACGGAACGACGGCGACGGTTCAGGTCGCCAGCGGAAAGACGCGCCTGCGCAGGGGCGATACCATTGAATTGGAAAAGAGTGCTGACAGGAGCTATGCGTTCGAGCTGAACGGCGAGAAATGGGTCGCACAGAAAAAGCGGCTGACGATTTACAGCCTATATGCGCCGTTCGATGGGGATAAGTGGTTCCTGCTGGGCGTTGCGCCGGAGAAAAACCTCTATGCGTTTTCGGATTCGATGAAGAGGATGGGCAACGCCGGATTGGCGCTGATAATCCTGTTCGGCACGATCGGCAGCCTGGTCATCGCGCAGCTTATTGCCAAGCCGATACGCCGGCTGTCGCTCGAAGTGGATGACAGCGCGAAGAATGGCGCGGCGAGCATCCCGCATCTGTCCGAAACGGGGATACAGGAAGTCGATCACTTTGCGGAAGCGTTTGCCAGCCTGAGCCGTGACGCCGTGAACACCTCGACGCGCTTTCTGCGGATGCTGGATATGGCAAGCGTGGACATCGGCGGATGCGAATTCGATGCGACGGAAAAGCGGGACGTATCGCCTGTCTTTGTAACGGACAATTTCTTCAGACTGCTGGGCGTCCCGCAGATCGACCCGAAAAAGGCGACGCTGGGGCAGATACGCGCGATTAAAGAGAGAGTGCTGGGCGATGTCTCGCTTGTGGAAAAGAAAGCGGGCGGCGCGCTGGTCTGCGTTCGGGACGAAATGGGCGAAAAACGATACGTCCGATTAAAGGAAACGCGAATCGATAACCGAGTTATCGTCATGGCGGAGGATGTGACGGCCTCGACGATCGAGCGTATTCACATCGAGCGGGAGCGCGACTACGACCTGCTGACGGGGCTGTACAACCGGCGCGCATTCTACCGATTTGCGGGACGAATGTTTGACAAGCCCGATGAACTGGGATATGCCGCCGTCGTGATGATGGATCTGGACAACCTCAAGCACACGAACGATACGTTTGGACACGAGTGGGGCGACCGATATATTCACGAAGCGGCGACCTGCTTCCGGCGCAGCATTCCGGAAACGGCGCTCTGCGCGCGCGTATCCGGCGACGAATTCAACATCCTTTTCAGCGGCTACAAAACGAAGGAAGAGGTCGAGCAGGCAATCAAACAGCTTATCGACGGCATCCGGAACAGCCGGTTCGACCTGCCCAACGGTGTAACGACGCGCATCCATGTATCCGGCGGCATCGCGTGGTATCCGCAGGACGGCGAGGACATGATGGAGCTTATCAAACACGCCGATTTCGCGATGTACCGCGTCAAGAACAGCACGAAGGACACATTCGCCACGTTTGACCGCGAACTGTATGACAAAACGATGCAGAATATGCGGTACTAAACGTGCACAATTAACGCAATATAACTGTGCTATTTTTTGAAAGAAAGCCCGAATGCTATTGACAGAAACAGGAAAACAGGATAGAATAACAAAGTACATCGTAAAGAATCGGGCGCAGTATAGGCGGCTGAGAGACCAAGGGTGAGTCGGATGAAGCATGACAGACATCGCGGAAGAAATTTGAAAATACGCGCTGTGTTTGTCGGCGTGCTGATCGTGGCGCTGCTGGCTGGCGGTTATGTTCTCGGAAGAAAATGGGAACTGAGCCGGTATAAGGAGCAGCGCGGGCAGATGAGCGACGGTTTTGGACAGATTCCGACCATCGAGGTGGACGGCGTGACGTATGCGCAGAAGCTTAACATGACGACGGTTCTGCTCATTGGCACGGATAGACGTTCCGACGAAGTATCGGAAGGTTATCGCAACGGCGGTCAGGCGGATTTCCTGCTGCTGGCAGTTGTTGACCACGACGCGAAGACCGTTCGGCAATTGCAGATCGACCGAGACACCATTGTGCCGGTCAACGTGCTGGGCATATTCGGAAACAAAGCCGGTTCGCGCGATATGCAGATCTGTCTGGCGCATGGCTACGGCGTTGACAAGCAGGAGCGATGCAAGAATACGCTTGCGTCGGTTCAGGCGCTTCTCGGCGGGCAGAGCATCGAGCTGTATGTCGAGATACCGGTGGACGGCGTCGGCGTGCTGAACGATCTGCTGGGCGGCGTGACCGTAACGCTGTTGGACGATTTCACATCGTCTGACCCGACGATGACCGCAGGCACGACGCTGACCTTGACCGGTCAGCAGGCGGAGCTCCTTGTTCGCAGCCGCATGAATATGGCGGACGGAACGAACGAGGCGCGCATGGGTCGCCAGCGTATTTTTATGGACGCGGCGGTTCCGCTCATCCGGGAGAGGCTCTCGGAGGATGGGAGCTTTGCTTCGGAAATGCTGGATACGCTCCTGCCGTACCTGACGACCAACATGGTTCGCGGACGGATGATCAACGAAATCAATAAGGCGTATCATTACGAGGTTCAGCCGGTCGAATATCTGACCGGCGAGCATACCCTCGGCGACGATGGGTTTGTAGAATTCCATGCTGACAGTCAATCTGCTGTGGATTTTGTCCTCAGCGCGTTTTATACGCGGCAGGATGAACAGTGAGATTGGTCAGAATATAAAGATGTATCCGTTAAATCAGGGGAGGAACTTATTTATGAAAAAGATGGCTTTGGCTCTTGCTGCTGCGCTGATGACGCTCAGCATGTCTACCGCGTTCGCCGCGACTCCGAGCAAGACGACGACGGACGTGACCCAGGTAAAGGAAGTTGCGACCGTGAATGAAGACGGCACGACGACCGTTGCCGAGAACTGGAATCTGGAAGTTGCCGAGGATTCCGATGAAGTGACCAGCGAGATCGCTAAGATTTACACGCATGTTGTGACTGCCGGAAATCATGTTGTTTCCTACTTCCCGACCGAGACGCAGGAAGCGCTGGCTGAGCTGTTTGGCGCTGACTTTGATTTGAAAACGCTCAATCTGAATGAGTTTGTCACGCTGAAGCTGACTGGCTATGAGAATATCGGCGGCGATGCGAAGATCACTTTCACCTTCACCACGAAGTACGAAGTGGGCAAGAAGGTCGCGGTCGTTGTCGGTCTGTACAACGGTCAGCGCGATGCGAACGGACAGTACATCGTCGAGTGGGTCGTTCTCGGTGCGGAAGCGCTTGAGAACGGCGACCTGTGCGTTGTCTTCCCGGCGGACGTTCTGGCGCAGATCAACGATGCTGTTGCGGTATCTATGGCTGTTCTCAGCGAGTAATAGTTATTGCGGAGCGCATCTCATAGAGTGATGCGCTCTGCGTTTTTTGGTTTGCCGCAGAGCGAAAAGTACACATTATACCCGTTGCTCGCATACATGCTGTGTATGCGGGCTTAATCCCGCTAAGATAAAGGATAGGAGAATGAGCATGCAGCAGCGTCAGTCAGCGATGCAGAATACTGCGGATAAAAAGAAAGTAGAGGCTCAGCAGAACGTTTCCGAATCGACGGAGATCGATCTGGTCGAGCTGATGTACCGTCTCATCGAAAAATGGGCGATTATCGTTTTGAGCTGCATCCTTGGCGCAGTCATTGCCAGCGCATATACGTTTTTGATGGTCACGCCGAAATATACGGCGACCTCAAAGCTGTATGTGGTCAATTCCAATGATTCGGCGATCAACCTTTCTGACCTTCAGATCGGAAATTACCTGACCACCGACTATATGGAAGTCTTTTCCAACTGGCATGTGCATGAGACGGTGCTTGAGCGGCTGGGGCTGGATTACAGCTATAATCAGCTGTCAAAAATGATCAGCGTCACCAACCCGAGCGACACGCGAATCCTGTACATCAGCGCGGTTTCCACCGATCCGCAGGAAGCCAAAGACCTTGCGGATACCTATGCGGAAGTTGCGCGCGAGTTCATCGCGGTCAAGATGGATACCAAGCAGCCGAACGTCTTTGAAGAGGCGCTCCTTCCGAGCGCGCCTTCCTCCCCCAATAAGACGAGGAATATCATGCTTGGCTTCCTGCTGGGGCTGGTCGTGAGCTGCGGCATCATCGTCGTGCAGTTCCTGATGGATGACCGCCTGCGCAGCAGCGACGATATTGAAAAGTATGTGCAGCTGCCGACGCTGGGCGTGATGCCCAAGCAGACCAAGAAAGCGGCTGTAAAGGGGCAGGGTTCTACCAACCGGCGAAGCAATAAGGAGAGTGAGCAGAAGTGAGAAAGGCAACCATCAAGCGTTTTACCGCACCGGATTACTCCGGAACGGAAGCAATCAACACCATCTGCACGAATCTCTCTTTCTCCGGAAGAAACTGCAAGCGCATCGCGTTCACCAGCTATATGGCTGGCGCGGGAAAGACGTATATCTCGATTAACGTTCTCTATAATCTGGCGAAGCGCGGCAAGCGTGTTCTGCTGATTGACGCGGATCTGCGCCGCTCGCACATCGTTTCCCGTCTCCGCATGGAAACGGAGGGGGAGATGCTTGGTCTTGCGCATTATCTGGCAGGTCATTGCAATCTGGACGACTGCATTTATGAGACCAATATGTACGGCGCGTGCATCATGCCTGCCGGTCGCGATATCACATCTCCGATGACGCTGATTGATACGCCGTATTTCGGCGAAATGCTTGACCATCTGGCGCCGCAGTTTGACCTCATTCTGGTCGATACGCCGCCGGTCGGTCTGGTCATCGACGCGGCGGAGATCGCGCGCCGCTGCGACGGATGCGTTCTGATCGTCAATTACAACACGACCCGCCGCCGCGAACTGGTCGAAGCCAAGAATCAGCTGGAGCAGTCCGGCTGCCCGATCCTTGGCTGTGTCATCAACAAGGTGACGTTTGAAAGCCTGAGCGCGAAGAAGTATTACAACAAGAGCTACTACAACCACTATTATAAGTCGGGTTACTACGGAAAATCGGAAGATGAATAATTCTTTCCACGGCATCGTGGATATCCATCATCATCTGGTATACGGCTTGGACGACGGTTCGCAGAGCATAGAGCAGACGATACAGATGCTTGAGCGGGCGTATCGCAATGGTGTCGGGTACATCATTGCGACGCCGCATGCTGAACCGGGTCGCAAGCCGTTTTACATGGATATCTATTTGGAGCGGCTGGATGAGATACGCGCATGGTGCGCCGAGGCGGGGATACCGATTCAGATATTTTCCGGCTCAGAGATCCTCTATACGCCGGAAACGGTCAATATGCTTCGGATGAGAAGGATACCGACGCTCGCTGAGACCGAGTATGTGCTGGTTGAATTCACGCCGCAGGCGCCGTATAAGCTGCTGGTTCAGGCAGCAACCAAATTGAGAAAAGCGGGATATCGACCGATATTTGCGCATATTGAGCGGTACAGATGCCTGCGGGCGGTATGGCGCGTGCATAATCTGCGCCGCAATTACGGCGTGCGCATGCAGATGAACGCCGCGACGATATGCGAAAAGCATGGCTGGCTCAGTCAGTTGTGGATTGATTACGTCATTGAAAAAGGATGGATCGACTATGCGGCGTCGGATGCGCACAACGTCAGCAGCCGTCCCTGCATGATGAAGCTGTGTTATAAAACGCTGAAAGCGCGATTCGGAAAACGGATTGCTCGTCGGCTTTGCATCGCGAAGCCGAGAAGGATCATACAGGAATAACGGGGGAGAAATCCTCCGTTTTTTGTTATAGGTACGTTGGGCTGCCGCCCAAACCTGCCTGAGGGATTTCATCCCTCAGACTCCCTTCTTCGCTTCGCGCTGGCTTTAATCATATTAGGCATACGACGCGCATGCGCGTCGTTCGGTAAAGATGATTTAAACCGTCGCGTAGCGATGATGGGGTCTGGGGACTGGTCCCCAGACAGGGTTTGGGGCGGTAGCCCCAACGTATCTTTTTGCATAATTACATAGGTATGTAAAATCCCTCCTAGCTCGTAGAGCAATGGAGGGATTCAGCTTATATGTCGTTCGCAGCGGCTTTCATCAGGCTTTCAGCTCTTCAATCGCATTCAGGATTTCCTGATGCGCAGTTTCGACGTTATCGAAGAGCGAACGATCCTCAAGCGGTTTGTCTCCGCGGAGCGCTTCCGTCAGCGGTACGCTGGCGGCGTACAGGCGGTCAAAGCCGAGGTTCTGAGCGACGCCCTTGAGCGTATGGATAGCGCGGAAAGCGGAGGTCCAATCCGACGTATCGAGCGCGGCGCGCAGCTCGTCAAAGGAGGGATTCGCAGGATATTTCATCACAAATCGGGAAACGAGCGCGTCATTGCACAGGCGGCGCACAGTGTCGGCGTAGCTGCCGCCGATGCGGGCGTAAAATTCTTCGAGAGTCATATGATTTCTTCCTTTCCTGAGCGGGGATATCGATAAAAGCAGCCTGCGCATGAACGTCAACGCAGCATGCCTTTGCTGGCTTTGTCCTGATACATGAGTTGATCCGCCTGGCGGACGGCTTCCATCAGCGGTTTAACGCGGAAAACGCCGCCGATACTGATCGAAAGATGGATATCGGGGTAATCATCGACCACGGCGTGACTGACGGCATTCTGGATATAGCGCAGTTTTCGATCCAGCGCTTCCTTCTGAATCTGGGGGAAGAGGATGAGAAATTCATCGCCGCCGTATCGGATCAGCGTGTCGGAGCTGCGAATACAGGACAGGATGGCGCTTGCGATCTTCTTGAGCGCGACGTCGCCGACGAGATGACCATAGGTATCGTTGACGTGCTTGAAGTGATCGACGTCGATCATCACGATGCCGTCCGAATCTTCAAAATTACTGCGCTGGTCTTCAAAATACTGGCGGCAGTATGCGCCGGTCAGGCTGTCGGTATAGAAATCGCGCCCGTATTTTTCCAGCAGCAGCTCTTTGCCCTGCTCATTGAACCAGACGCCCGTGTCCGAGCGGGAGATGAGTTCCAGGATGAGGGCATGCCCCTCGATGACGACGGGCATGGCAATGACCTGATAGATGCCGGTATTGGTCAATTCGAGCTTGATGGAGCGGTTTCGG
>CAKTXP010000072.1 GCA_934631055.1 uncultured Clostridia bacterium
TCTACAATTGAAACGGCGGCGTTTTGAAAACACCTGCTTTTAGATACAGCACACTATAAATTCGTCTTAAAACAAACCGAAGGATAGAAAAAAAGCCCTATCTTGCGATAGGGCGATTTTGTGAATCAGTACTTGCGCTTGCGGGCCGCCTCGGCCTTCTTCTTACGCTTCACGCTGGGCTTCTCGTAATGCTCTCTCTTACGGACCTCAGCAATAACGCCAGAACGCGCGCACTGCCTCTTGAATCTCCTCAGAGCACTTTCCAGGGATTCATTCTCACGAACACGGATCTCAGACATCTAGTATCCCTCCCCTCGGCTCAACATTCGACGATCCATTGCGTCAAATCAGCCGTCAATGGAGTACCGTACAGCTAATTATAGCGCAACAGTTCCGATTCGTCAACCACATTTTAGCTTTTCGTCAAAACTTTTGTGTATTTCTTTTGTTTTTTGGGGAAGCCGGACACTCAAGCCATCTGACCATCCATCTTTTTGCCGCCCAGAACATGCAGATGCAGATGCTTGACGGTCTGTTGGGCGTCCTCGCCGCAGTTAGAGACGACGCGGAAGCCGCTTTCGACAATGTTCTCGCTCTTGGCAACCATCGCCGCCACGCGCATCAGGTGGGCAAGCTCTGCGTCGCTTTCATTCTGCGCGTCATACCAGCCGCTGACATGCTTTTTAGGGATGACCAGCACATGCACCGGCGCCTGCGGGTTGATATCGCGGAACGCCAGCGTCGTTTCATCCTCATAGACCTTCGTGCTGGGGATCTCGCCCGCGGCAATCTTACAGAAAAGGCAATCGTTCATATCTATCGCTCCTTTTATAGTTTATGATTAAGAGAAAACGCTTGGGGCTTTGCCCCAAACCCCACTGAGGGATTTCATCCCTCAGGCTCCCTTCTTCGCTTCGCGGCGGTTTGAACAAGCTGGACATCCATTTATCGCGTTGCGATAAATGATAGATAAAGCTGAATCGCCTTAATCAAATCATCTCGCCGGTCAGTTCTTCATCGTCCGCGTTGTTAATCCTCGCCCGAACGACCTCGCCGGGCTTTCCGTCCTTCACGCGAACGCGCATATAGCCGCCCGTATAGCCCACGCCGAATCCTTCGTCGTCGATTTCTTCAACCAGAACCTGTTCTTCCTTACCGACCCGCGCCTGAAGCGCGTTTTTTTCCAGCACGCGTCCCAGCGCGATGAGTTCGCGGGCGCGTTCCTCGCGGATATGCCGCGGCACGCTGTCCGGCATAAGCGCCGCCTTCGTACCTTCGCGTTCGGAATACGGGAAAACGTGCATGCGCGCAAAGCCCGCCTTGGTGCATGTATCCTTCGTCTGGTCAAATTCTTCCCGCGTTTCGCCCGGGAAACCGGTCATCACGTCGGTCGTCAGCGCGCAATCCTCGAACGCATGGCGCAGCATCGCGCAGGCAGTCAGGAATTCGCCGCTCGTATAGCGTCTGTGCATGCGGGCAAGCACGGTATCGCTTCCGCTTTGCAGCGCCAGATGGAACTGATGGCAGACCTTCGGCATCTGCGCAACGCCCGCGACAAATTCCTCCGTCACAACGACCGGTTCCAGCGAACCCAGCCGAACGCGCTCGATGCCCGGCACATCATGCGCCGCGCGGATCGCGTCCAGCAGCGTCGTGCCGTCCTTCATATCGCGCCCGTAGCTGGTCAGATGGATGCCCGTCAGCACGACTTCTTTGAAGCCCGCCTGCGCAAGGCTTTCGGCTTCCGCCCGAATCTCGTCAACCGGTCGGGAGCGGATCGGGCCGCGCACCGACGGAATGATGCAGTAGGTACACCAGCGGTCGCAGCCCTCCTGAATCTTCATCGTCGCGCGGGTATGCCCCTCGTGGGCATGGACGGTCAAGTGCTCAAACGGCGCTTTGCGCAGCGTTTCGACCGCGACCAGCGTGCAATCCTGTGCCATCGCCTGTTCAAGCAGCTGCACGACCTCGCCGCGTCTCTGCGTTCCCAGCACGAGCCGGACGCCCGGAAGCGTCAACTCGTCGGCGGCGCGCTGCGCCAGACAACCCGTGACGACAATCTGCGCCAGCGGGTTTTGGCGATGGCATCGGCGGATAATCTGCATGCTCTTCTTATCGCCCGTTCCCGTGACCGTACAGGTATTGACGACGTAGATATCTGCCTGTTCGTCAAATTCGGTCGTGCGATAGCCCGCCTGTTCAAATCGTTCGCGCATCGCCTGCGTATCATACTGATTCACCTTACATCCAAGGGTATGGAAGGCGACTGTTTTCTGTTCTGACAATGTTCTTCTCCTTTTGGGGACGGTTGAGGGAACGATTGGGGATTGGAGTCATGCGCCCGCTGTGCGGGATTCAGCATGACGGAAATCGGAAATCATAAGAAACGCTTTGCGTTTCTATATGAGTTTCCCGGGTCAGATCCCCAACGTACCCCATCGCCCCTTTTACCCGTTTATTATAAAATAAGCCGGGGCGTCTTTCAAGCCTTCTTTGCTTAAAAGCCGCCCCGACTGTTATTCCATTTCCCCGCGAAGCGCCATCACGATGGTCTGGCTCGCGATGGCGGCTGTCTCCGTGCGCAGAATGCGCGGCCCGAGCGTCACCAGCTTTGCGCCGGCTTCCTGAACCAGCCAATCGGCTTCTTCCGGCGCAATGCCACCCTCCGGACCGATGAGAATGCCGACGCTGACGCTCTCCCTGTCCGCCAACGGCGCAAGACATTGGGCAATGCTTCCGTCGCGTGCATCTTCCCATGGAACAATCAGCACATCCAGCGCATTCAGCTCTTCCTTCATCGCAGAGAGCTTTCGCGGCAGCCTGACCTCCGGCGCGTTCACCCGTGCGCATTGCTTGACGGCTTCCCGCGCGATCTTCTGCCAGCGCTCAGTCTTTTTCGCTGCATCCTTGCCTTCCAGCTTGACTACGCATCGGCTCATGGCGACCGGCGCAACGGCAAACGCGCCAAGCTCCGTACTCTTTTGCACGATCCACTCCATCTTGTCCGCCTTGGGCAAGCCCTGATAGAGCGTGACGCGCGTAGCGGCTTCCGTTCCGCGCAGCTCTTTTTCGATTTTCAGGCGAACCTCGCCGTCCTCTGCCGCGTCGATTTGCGCCAGATAGCGCGACGGCGCGCAGACCAGCTCCACTTCGTCGCCGACCTCCAGCCGCAAAACGCGCAGCGCATGCCCCGCGTCCTCCGCGTTGAGATAGGCGATGCCGTCCGCAATGCCGCGTTCATCCGCAAAAAAACGGTGCATGCTCTTCTCTCCTTACGCCAGTTTTGCAGCCAGACAGACCCATTCGCCCTTCGCCAGCCGGTTGCAGACCGTGTAGCCCGCCGCCGCCAGCGCGCGCTGTACGTCCTCTTCACGCTCCTTGATGATGCCCGAACAGATGAACGTGCCGCCTTCCAGCAGATGCTTCTTCACCGGGCCGCAGAGGTAGCAGATAACGTCCGCAATGATGTTGGCGACGATGACGTCCGCCTTCTCATCGCGCTTTTCGAGCAGGTCGCCGTGCGCAACGCGGACGATATCCTGCAAACCGTTCTTCTGCGTGTTCTCCGCCGCGACCTTAACCGCCAGCTCATCCAAATCAATCGCCAGCACATCGCTCGCGCCGAGCTTTGCCGCCGCCAGACCGAGAATGCCGCTTCCGCAGCCGACGTCGATGACGCGGCATCCCGGCGTCACATACTTTTCAAGCTGCTCCATGCACATGAACGTCGTCTCATGCGTACCCGTGCCGAACGCCATGCCGGGGTCAAGCTCAAGGACAAGGTCGCCCTCTTTCTCCTCATACTTCTCCCAGCTCGGCTTGATGACCAGATGCTCGCCCGCGCGGAAGGGTTTATAATACTTCTTCCAGTTTTCCGCCCAGTCCTGCTCGCGGACGCCCTGCGTATCCAGCTTCAGGCTGCCGATATCAAAGCCCATATCCATCTTGGCGATATCGGCAAGCTTTTCGCCGACCAGATGCAGCGTTTCCGCCGCGCTCGCGTCGCTCTTGAAATATGCCTTGACCAGCACGTCGTCGCTCATATGCTTGAGCACGTCCTCGTCGATCATATCCCACATGCCGTCGGATTTCTTACTGGACGTTACGTCGTATTTATCCTCGATTGCCGTTCCGACAGCGCCTGCGTTCATCAGCACTTCGCTGACGATATCCGCGCCCATGGTCGTGGTATGCACCACAGCTTCCAACCAATCCATCGTATTCCTTTCTGTGGGGAAAACGTTGGGGCTTTGCCCCAAACCCCACAAGGGAACTGAGTTCCCTTGACCTTCCACTACGCTATCGCGCTGCGATAGCTGATGTGAAACTTGTTCAAGCCGCCGCGCTTCCCCATTGATTGCATCGCAATCAATGAAGTGGGAAACCTTTCCGTGGGGAAAACGTTGGGGCTTTGCCCCAAACCCCACAAGGGAACTGAGTTTCCTTGACCTTCCACTACGCTATCGCGCCGCGATAGCTGATGTGAAACTTGTTCAAGCCGCCGCGCTTCCCCATTGATTGCATCGCAATCAATGAAGTGGGAAATCCAAGAACCTCAGGTTCTTGGTGAGGCTTGGGGCAAAGCCCCAAACGTCCCCTCAAAACGTCCCCGCAAAGCGTCCCCTTTAGACGCAGAAAAGCGAGGGCGCACAAAATGCGCGTCCCGCTTTCCCTGTGGCTTATTTCTTCTCGAATTTTTCCTTGAACCGCTCGGCATTGTCGCGGATGTAGCTCTTGACCTGGTCGCCAAAGCTCTTGCGCCGCTCATACTCGCGCCCGTTCAGGGAATCCTCAAACTGGCGCAGCAGCTCCTTCTGCTTCTCGCCCAGATGCTTCGGCACTTCGACATGCACCGTGAAGAACAGGTCGCCCCGTCCGTTGCCGCGGAACTGCTGAATGCCCTCGCTGCGGATGCGGAAGGACGTGCCTTCCTGCGTCCCCGCCGGAATGTTGTACTTGGTCGTGCCGCCCAGCGTCGGAACGTCGATCTCGCCGCCCAGCGCCGCCTGCGTGAAGGATACCGGCACGTCGCAGTACAGGTCATACCGGTCGCGCTTGAAGATTTTATGCGGACGCACCGTGCAGGTGATGTACAGATCGCCCGCCGGTCCGCCGTTGCGCCCCGGTTCGCCCTCGCCCGGAATGGTCTTGAAGTTCTGCCCGTCGTCTACGCCCGCCGGCACGTTCAGCGTCACCGTGCGCGTCACGCGCATGAAGCCGCTGCCCGAACACTTGGAGCATTTGTCCTTGATGGTCTTGCCTTTGCCGCCGCAGGTCGGGCAGGTGCGCATCGTCTGCACCTGACCAAACGGAGAATTCATCGTCACGCGCTGCTGACCCGTGCCGCCGCAGGTCGGGCAGGTCTGGGGCTGTGTGCCAGCCTTCGCGCCCGTACCGTTGCAGCAGTCGCAGACCGCGTTGCGCTGGAACTTGAATTCCTTGCGGCAGCCGAACGCCGCCTCTTCAAAGGTCAGCGTCAGGTTATACTGCAAGTCGCTTCCGCGCTGCGGGGCGTTCTGGCTCCTGCCGCGGCTGCCTGAGCCGCCAAAACCGCCGCCGGTGAACATATCAAAGATATCTTCAAATCCACCGAAACCGCTAAAGCCGCTTCCGCCCGCGCCGCCGCCCATGGTCGGATCGTTGAATCCGAACTGGTCATAGCGTGCGCGCTTCTGCGGATCGCTGAGTACCTCGTAGGCTTCGTTGACTTCCTTAAAGCGTGCTTCAGCCTCTTTGTCGTCCGGATGGAGGTCCGGATGGCAGGACTTCGCCGCCTTGCGGTAAGCCTTTTTGATCTCGTCATCCGAAGCGCCCTTGGCTACGCCCAGCACCTCGTAATAGTCTCTTTTATCTGCCACAGCAGTCACCGCCTATCTTCCATAAACCGCGCGATGCCGCCGCCACATAGTGACGGCGGCTCAGCGCTTTACTTAAGGTTTATTCTCTGGTTTTTAGTGGACGTCGTAGTCCGCGTCAGAGGCGCCGTCGGAAGAGGCGTTGTTCGCGCCCGCGTTCTGTGCGCCCGCCTGAGCGTTCGGATCGCCGCCCTGCTGCTGGTAGATCTTGCCAAACACCGCGTAGACCTTCTGCGTGAAGGCTTCCATCGCGCTCTTGATCTGCTCGGCGTCGTTCGTCTCGCGAACCTTCTTGAACTCGGCAAGCTCGTTTTCAACGGTCGCCTTGTCCTCGGCGCTCAGCTTGTCGCCCAGCTCCTTGATCTGCTTATCCACTTCAAAGATCATGCTGTCCGCGCGGTTGAGGGTCTCGACTTCGTCCTTGCGCTTCTTGTCCTCAGCCGCATACTGCTCGGCTTCCTTGACGCGCTGCTTGATCTCGTCCTCGGTGAGGTTCGTGCTGGACGTGATGGTGACCTTCTGCTCGTTGCCCGTGCCAAGATCCTTCGCGGAAACGTTCACGATGCCGTTGCGGTCGATGTTGAAGGTAACTTCGATCTGCGGTACGCCGCGCGGAGCCGGCGCAATGCCGGTCAGCTGGAAGCGGCCGAGGGTCTTGTTGCCCGCCGCCATCTCGCGCTCGCCCTGGAGGACGTGAACCTCAACAGAGGTCTGACCGTCCGCCGCGGTGGAGAAGATCTGGCTCTTCGTGCAGGGGATGGTGGTGTTGCGGTCGATCAGGCGGGTGAAGACGCCGCCCATCGTCTCAATGCCCAGGGACAGCGGCGTAACATCCAGCAGCAGAACGTCCTTGACTTCGCCGCCGAGAACGCCGCCCTGGATAGCCGCGCCGATCGCAACGCACTCGTCCGGGTTGATGTTGCGGTACGGCTCCTTGCCGGTCATCTTGCGGACAGCCTCCTGCACCGCCGGAATACGGGTAGAACCGCCGACCAGGATAACGCGGTCGATTTCATTGGCAGTCAGTCCAGCGTCGCGCAGCGCGTTCTGCATCGGCGCGACGGTCGCATCGACCAGGTCGCGGGTCAGCTCGTCGAACTTCGCACGGGTCAGGGTGATATCCAGATGCTTCGGGCCGGTTGCGTCCGCCGTGATGAACGGCAGGTTGATGTTGGTGCTCATTACGCCGGAAAGCTCAATCTTCGCCTTTTCAGCGGCTTCCTTCAGGCGCTGGAGCGCCATGCGATCCGCCTTCAGGTCGATGTTGTTTTCCTTCTTGAACTCCGCCGCGAGGTAATCGATGATGCGCTGGTCGAAGTCGTCGCCGCCAAGGTGGGTGTTGCCGTTGGTGGCAAGAACCTCAAAGACGCCGTCGCCGATCTCCAGCAGGCTGACGTCGAACGTGCCGCCGCCAAGGTCATAGACCAGGATCTTGTGAGAATCGTCTTTGTCAAGGCCGTAAGCCAGCGCAGCCGCGGTCGGCTCGTTGATGATACGCAGGACTTCCAGACCCGCGATGCGGCCCGCATCCTTGGTCGCCTGACGCTGGCTGTCAGAGAAGTACGCCGGAACGGTGATGACCGCCTGCGTTACGGTTTCGCCGAGGTAAGCCTCAGCGTCGGACTTCAGCTTCATCAGGATCATCGCGCTGATATCCTGCGGCGTGTAGTCCTTGCCGTCGATACCGATGCGGCGGTCGGTGCCCATGTCGCGCTTGATGGAGATGATGGTGCGATCCGGGTTGGTCACAGCCTGACGCTTTGCGACCTGACCGACCAGACGCTCGCCGGTCTTGGTGAACGCGACGACGGACGGCGTGGTGCGCGCGCCTTCAGCGTTCGGGATAACAACGGGTTCGCCGCCTTCCATAACGGCGACACAGCTATTCGTAGTACCAAGGTCAATACCGATAATCTTGCTCATATATGGTTCCTCCTGTTCTCGATAGAGAAAAAAGTTTGGAAATTGATTTATGATTTATATGGGGAAGATGGCTTCAGGCTCAGCCCGCAACCACCTTGACCATCGCGTGACGGATGACGCGCTCGCCGAGCTTGTAGCCCTTTTGCAGCACCATGCACACCGTGCCGGGTTCGCCCTCCTCGGCAGTCCCCTGCATCACGGCGTTCATCAGCTCCGCGTCGAACGGCTGTCCCTGCGGGTCGATCTCCTCTACGCCCATCTTGGTCAGCGCGTCGCGGGTCTGGCGAAGCACCATCTCCACGCCGCTCTTCAGGGCGTTCTCTTCCTCGCCCGCCGCGGCAAGCGCGCGTTCAAGGTTGTCAACCACCGGCAGCAGCTGGCTGATCGCGTCCCTGCGTCCGTCGTCGTAGGCTTCCTGTCGGACGCCCTCGGTGCGGCGGCGGTAGTTTGCGAACTCCGCCTGCTTGCGCTGCGCCAGATCCAGATATTCGTCGCTCTGCGCTTTCGCCTTTTCAAGCTCAGCCTGCAAAGCCTTGACATCTACCTCCGGCGCATCCTGTTCAGGCTGCTGCTTCTCCGGCTGCTCAGGCTCCTGCGCCTGCGCCGCCTGCTCTTCGCTCGTCATGCTCTTCGCCCTTTCCTTAAAGCCTTCGGCAGCTTCCTTGAAGCGCTCGCCGAGCGTGCGCTCCGTCTGCTCCTTCCGGCTCTTGTTTTTCTTATTTTTCTTGTTTTTCATGGCTTTCATTCTGCCCGTCAAGCAGCTCCGTGATCGACTTTCCGACTTCGCCGAGTACCGCAAGCACTTTGCCGTACTGCATTCGGGTCGGACCAATCAAGCCGATCGTGTTGACCGTGCCGTCGTTCAGGCGGTAGCTCGCCGTCACGATGGAACAATCCTTCGTTTCCTCCATGCCCGTTTCCGGACCGATCCTGACGGAGATCTCCATCTCCCCCTGTTGGGAGAGCAGGGAAACGACTTTTTCCCGCGTTTCCAGCACGCTGAGCAGTTCCTTTGCTTTGTCCACATCGGAATACTCCGGGAAACTCAACAGATTCGAGCGCCCGCCGACGACCAGCGAACCGACGCCGCCGTCCTCTTCGGGCGGCTGTGCGGCAATCGCGCCCAGCAGCGTCCGCATGTCCTCCTCTCCGCCCTGTGCAAGGCGGGTCAGCTCTGCGGGCAGCCTGCTCATCGGGCATCCCTCCAGCTCGCTTGAGATGATGCGGGATACCGTATAGAGCGCATCCGGCGCGATGGGCTTCTCAAGGTCGATGACGCTTTGGCGGACTGCTCCGCTTTGGGTCACCAGCACCAGCAGCAGCCTTTTGTCCGAGATCGGCACGAGCTGCAAGTGGCTGAGCATCTGCTCTTCGCTCGGCGCACGGGTCAGCACGGCGGTCGTGTAATGTGTCATGCTCGAGAGCGCCTTGGCGATTCTCGCGCTCAGCTCCTCCACCTGCCCGATCCTGTGGTCAAAGCAGCTTTTTATGAAAGCGCTTTCTTCATGGCTCAGCGGCATCGGATGGATCATCTGATCGACATAGAGCCGATAGGCTTTATACGACGGGATGCGTCCGGCGGACGTATGCGGAGAATCGAGGTAGCCAAGCTCCTCCAGGTCGCTCATCTCGTTCCGGATGGTCGCCGAGGAGAGCTTCTGTTCATATTTTCGGGAGATCGTTCTGGAACCGACCGGCAGGGCAGTCAGGATATAGTCGTCAATGATCGCCTGCAAAATGCGATACTTACGATCAATGAGATCCATTCCCGCTTTCCTCCTTTCGGCTTTTCGTCGTTGTTAGCACTCAAGCTTGTCGAGTGCTAATCAGCGTGATAAAGATACCACGCTTAGCCGGTTTTGTCAACACCCCTGACATAACTTTTTTTGATAATTTTGACTTTTCCTGTCCTTTGTCAAAACGTTCAAACCGCACATACGACAATTCGGGCGTCCCATGCCGGTTTGGGACGCCCGAATGTATCTTTGAAGCAGATTCAGCCTTCTATTTCTTCCAGCATCTCCACCAGCGCCGCGTTCATCACCTGCATGCCGCGCGTCGTCAGGTACAGCCGTCCGTTTCCGCGCTCCATCAGCTTTTCCCGCATCAGTCTGGGAAGGCTCTTCTTCCATATCTCTTCCGGACGCGCGTGGAAATCCCGCTCAAACCGAACTTCGTCCATCCCTCGAACCATCCTCAGCCCCATCATCGCCCGCTCAAACATCCGCTCTTCGCGCGAATCGCCGCCCTCCGCCGGTCGTTCCGCCCGCTCGATGGCTTTGAAGTAATCTCCCCAGCTGCTCGGATTGTAGAACCGCCGCCCATCCATATCGCTGTGCGCCGCGCATCCGATGCCCAGATACGGCAGGCATTCCCAATAGACGATGTTGTGGCGGCATTCCCGCCCCGCTTTTGCATAGTTGGATACTTCATACCGCGCATAGCCCGCCTGCCGCGTCAGCGCTTCCGTGATGTCGTCCATCTCGCAGAGCGCGTCCTCGTCCGGCAAGGGCGCGCACGTTCCTTCTTCAACCTGACGGTACAGCGGCGTCCCCTCTTCCAGGATCAGGCTGTAACAGCTCAGGTGTTCCGATCCGAGCGCGGCTGCCTGCTCAAGCGTGTCCCGCCATTGCGCCGCCGTCTGTCCCGGCAGACCGAGCATCAGATCGAGGTTCAGGTTTTCAAATCCGGCGTCCCGCGCCATCCGTACCGCCTGCTTCGCCTGCGCCGCCGTGTGGATGCGTCCAATGCCCGCAAGCAGTCCGTCGTCAAGGCTCTGTACGCCCAGCGACAGCCGGTTCACGCCCGCCTCGCGGTATGCCGCCAGGTTTTCCGCGCTCAGTGTTCCCGGGTTGCCCTCCATTGTAACTTCTGCGTCCGATGTGAGGTCAAAGCACGCCCTCAGCGTATCCATGATGCGCCGAATCTGCGCGCCGGTCATCAGCGTCGGCGTTCCCCCGCCGAAGAATACGGTATTCACCCGCCTTGCGCCGAAAAAAGCCGCCTGCGCGCGCACCTCGCGGCAGACGGCATCTGTATACGCGTCCCGCTCTCCCAGTCTTCCGGAGAAAGACGTGAAATCACAGTACGCGCACTTTTTAACGCACATCGGAATATGGATATAAATCGAAAT
>CAKTXP010000073.1 GCA_934631055.1 uncultured Clostridia bacterium
CTAAGCGATACCTAGGCAGATTATTATAGCACGTTTCCCAGTTTCAGTAAAGCTCTTCGGGCATCGCTTCGCGCAGGATCACGCCCGCAAGCACGCCGTCCTGATCCACATGCGTCTGCAAGATTTTTCCGCCCAGCTCAAAGAAAAGGCTCTCTCCCGCCGGAAGCATCCTGTCCCGCGCCGCGTCCTCGTCATAGGCGCGCGTTTCCTTCGGCTCGCCGAGCATGGCGGCGATATCTTCCCTTGTCGTGACGCCGACAGTCAGCCCGCAGACATCCGCGCGCGTCGTGCGAATCGCCGAGATGGGCGTTTCATCCTCTTCGGTTTCGGCATATTTGGGAATCTCCACCGCCCAGCCGCGCAGTTCGGATTCTTCAAACAGATAGACCTGCGAATCGTTGGTATAATCCGGGTCGGTCAGCAGCGTGAACCGTGCCAATACGTCGCCCAGCTTTTCGCCCAGCGAAACGGATTCCATTGCGCCGGGCAGTCTGCCCTCCGCGACCGCTTTTTCCAGCTCATCCTTTGTCTTTTCCGCATGCGCCAGCGCATACACAGGGCTGTCCTCCCCAATATATTCCGCCAGCTCATACCATGCGAACTGCACCGCGCCATTCTTCTCGTCAAAATAGCGATACCGGTCGTCCGGATAGAACACCGTCAACCCATATTCGTCGATGGCGTAGTCATCCGTCGGCATCGGCAGCAGGTCGCCGTATTCCATATAGTCGCTCAGCTCGCTGAGTACGCTGTCGGAAATGATGCTTTCCATCGCCGCAAACGCCGCGTCAGCGTCGTCAAAAAGCTGCTCAAGCCGCACGGCTTCGCCAGTCGTCAGGTCAAGCACCAGTCCGCTGGTCGAGCTTCCGTTCGTCCCGTCCGCCTGCGTGCCGTTCCAGACGAGCGTCAGCGACGCCAGATTGCCGCTCACAAAGCATTCGCCGCTCTGCTGAATGTTTGCGCCCGCGCGCGAAAGCAGCTGTTCCGCTTTCTTCTGCGCAAAATGCGTTTCGATCTGCACGTTTGCCGTCTCTTCGGCTTGGCTGACCTCGTCCTGCGCGCCGCCGTTTTCTCCGGCAGTCTCGCCCGTCTTTTCCTGCGCATCAAAAACCGTCAGGGTGCTGCCGCCCTGCTCTTTGGTCGTCATATGTACATCAAGCTCCGCCCATGCGCTTGCCGGGATCACCGCGCAGAGCATCGCCATGCAAAGAAATCGTTTCAAATCCATTCACCTCTTTCGTTCATTGTACAGTATAGTCCACGGATTTGTAAATAGACGAATTTCTTCCGTTTTTTCTTCCCGAAGAGAACAACGAGGGGCATACGCTTGGGGGCGCTGCCCCCAAACCCCTGCCAGGAACCTGAGGTTCCTGGACCTCCCGGTTCGCTTCGCGCCGGTTTAAATTGATTTAAGCATACGATGCGCATGCGCATCGTTCGATAAAGCTTATTCAAGCCGCAGCGAAGCGAAGAAGGGAGTCTGAGGGATGAAATCCCTCAGGCGGGGTTTGGGGCGGCAGCCCCATCGTCTCCCCTTAAAAGATGACAGGCTGTATCTGCCGCCCCTCCAGCGCCGCCTCCGCCGCCGGCAGGATCTGCGTGAAATCCGCCACGCAGCTCGTCGGCTTCGCCCGAAAATCATCCTGCTCAAGCGGCACAAAATAAACGCCCTTCCGATTCATCAGCAGCCCAATACCCGCCGCCGCGCCCGCCAGCGCATCGTTCGTCGATACCGCGATCAATACCGGCCGCCCGTTCCGTCTGTGGCTCTTGACCGCCAGCGTCGGCGCCGTGTCATAAATGCCGCATGCCAGCTTGCCCAGCGTGTTGCCCGTGCAGGGCGCGATAATCAGCAGGTCGAGCAGCTTCTTCGGTCCGATGGGTTCCGCCTGCGCAATGGTGTGGATGACCTTCTCCCCGCATATCTCTTCCGCCTGCGCGACCCAATCTGCCGCGCTGCCGAACCGCGTGTCCGTACCGTAGGCGTTTTCAGACATGATCGGTATGACATGATAACCATGCTCTACCAACAGATTCATCTGTGGAAAGACCGCCTTGAACGTGCAGAACGACCCCGTGATGGCAAATCCAATGCGCAGTTCACTCATCCGCCTTTTCCCCCTTTTCTTCGACCGCCGTCATGCCCCGCATCAGCGCGTCAAACAGCGCGCGCCCCGCGTCCATCGGCGCATACCGCCCCGGCAAGCCGCTCTCCACGCAGACCTGCAAGCCGAGTTGAACCGCGCGCTGCATATCCAGCCCGTATGGCGGGCTCGCCAGCTCGATGATGGGCGTATCCCGTCCCATGGCTGCAAGCGCTTCCTCGTCAAGCACATGCGCCGGAACCGTGTTGACAACGACGTCTGCCTGCCTGCACGCCGCCGCGATTTGGCTCAGCGGCACGGGGTGCGCGCCCGCGGCATGCGCACGGCGCATCTGCTCCTCGCTCCTCACGCAGACGATGACAAACATGCCCATCGCGCAGAGGCGCGCCGTCATCTCCTGCCCAATGCGCCCGTATCCCGTGATGACCGCCGTTGACGCCAGCAGCGCCCGTTTGCGCACGCGCAGAAGCGTCATCATCGCGCCCTCCGCTGTCAACCGCGCATTGAACCGCAGGAACGCCTCGTCCCTGTCCGGTCGAATGACCCTGCCGACCTGCGGCAGTTCCTCATCGCGGACATCGCCGCCGACCAGCGCCGCCGTACAGGGCGGTATCTTCGCCAGCACGCTTTCGCGCGTCATGCTTTTTTCCCCCTGCTGCACGACCAGTTCATTCTCCCTGAACGACCGCGCCCACGGAAGCAGGACCGCGTCCGCCGATGGGATATCCCCCGCATAATCTCCCGTGATATGCAGCGTTTCCCATCCGGCATTTTCCGCTGCGCTCAATGTGCCGCGCACTCTTGCGTCCCCGCCAAAGGCAATCAACCTCATCCTCATCCCTCCCGCCGATGGTATGCGGAAGCGGCAACGCACATGACGGGAAAGGTTATGTTGGAACTGCCGCCCCAAACCTCATCTTCGCTTCGCGCTGGTTTTAATCAACTCAGGCATATGATGCGCATCATTCGTTAAGAAATAATTGAAACCGCAGTAAAACAACGAAAGACTGTAAAGAACATTATTCTCTTTGTATCTCTGTTTCTAGATTCGCTCATTCACAGGCATATAAAAAGCTGCAAAGCAGAATTTGCAGCTCGGGTTTGTTCTCTCACTCTTCTGATATTTCAGGCAAAATATGTTCAAGCTGGTCTATGTATTTTCCCAGTTCTTCAAAAATCACAACACTGATGATTCTCCAATTCGTATCTTCATATTGATGCACCAGCCGATGCCGCATACCTGCGATTTGCGACCATGGGACATCCGGATACTTCGCTTTCAATGTCTTAGAAAGCTGATAGGTATGCTCCCCAATATTATAAAGCGGTGTCGTAATCGTCCACTGAACAGAATAGCTGTTTTCCACATCTTCCTCGGTTATCCCCTGCCGCGCAACATACTCCATTAGTTTTCGACCTGTTTCAATCATCTTGAGGATTCTCTGTCTATCCGATTGCATCATTGCAGTGTCACACTTTCCGCCATGATTTGCCGATAAAATGGCGAATCTTTTTTAATTTCTCTGATTTCATATACATCGACCGGCTTACCGCTGTTCTCATGCAGTTCCTCAGCAATTGCGAACACATCCAACGGTTTAAAATCCTCTCGACCGACAACGACTAGGTCAATGTCCGAACTTTCGTTCGCTTCCCCTCGGGCATAGGAGCCAAAGAGAAGCGCATAAGCCGCTCTGTACTTTTTCAGCAGCGGCGTAACCATGTTTTCGATTTCCGTCTGGCTGTAAATCTGCTTGCTCATCACGGCACCTCCCTGATTTGATTATAACAAAACGCCCTCCAAAAAGGAAGGCGTTATCCTTATTTCCCTTATTTCTCCAGCATCGACGTACAATGCGGGCAGCGGGTCGCGTCATCGGCGATCTCGCTCTTGCAGAACGGGCAGATGCGCTTAGGCTTGACCGGCGCGGATTCGGGCTTCTTATGAACCTTGTTCATTGCGCGGACGACGAGGAACATGCAGAACGCCGTCAGGATGAAATTGATGACGTTCTGGATGAACAGACCGTAGTTCACCGTGCCGACGCCGGCAGCCGCAGCCGCTTCAATGGACGGATAGCTCTGTCCATCGAGCGCGAAGAACAGACCGGCAAAGTTGATGCCGCCCGTCAGCACACCGATGACCGGCATGAAGATATCGTTGACCAGCGACGTAGTGATCGTTCCGAACGCCGCGCCGATGATCACGCCGACAGCCATGTCGATGACGTTTCCGCGCATAGCAAACGCTTTGAAGTCCTCCAAAAACTTCTTCATATGTACACTCTCCTTTTATTTTTGGGGTTACGCGTGGGGCTTCGCCCCACACCTCACCAAGAACCTGAGGTTCTTGGATTTCCCATTTCGCTTCGCGGCGGTTTAAATCAGCTTATCATCAGCTGTCGCAAAGCGACAGCGTAGCGAAGGGTCAAGGGAACTCAGTTCCCTTGTGGGGTTTGGGGTGAAACCCCAATCGTTCTCCCCGTTACCCTTCGTTCTCTTCCTGCGCTATGTTCTGCGCGAGCTTTTCCACCGGATCGGCATGCGGCTTCTCCGCCGCCTGCTTCGCCTCCGCTTCCGCAATGCGGTCAGCGAGCGCAGAAAAGTCGATCTCCGGTAAGTCCGCCAACGAGTTCAGACAGAAATGACGTAAAAACGCGTCCGTTGTTCCGTACAAGATCGGCCGCCCAAGCGCATCCTTGCGCCCGACTTCCGCAATCAAACCGCGCGTGACCAACGTCTGCACCGAATAGTCGCATTTCACGCCGCGAATCAATTCGATTTCCGCTTTCGTCACCGGCTGACGATATGCAATGACCGCCAGCGTTTCCATGACCGCCTGCGACAGCGATTGCTTCTGCACAGGCTGAAGCAGCTTCTCAACGTATTTCGCATAGTCCGGACGCGTCGCCAGCTGTACATGCTGACCGAATCGCAAAAGACGCAGACCGCGCCGGTCAAAATCATAGCCGCTTTCCAGCTCGTCGAGCGTTTCATCCAGCTCCTGCTCGGTCAGGTTCATCGCGCTGCACATCTCGCGCTTCTCAATTGCGTTGCCCGTAACGAATAAAATCGCTTCCGCAATGCCTACGCGCTCATTCAGCTCCGGCTTGTCCGGACTGCTCTCCGGATTGTTCTCCGGCGGATTCTCCGGACTGCTCTGCGCCGTCGGGTTCTCCTTCTCCATCTTCTCCATCTTCATCTCTCCTGCCGGGTAATATCAGGATATCGTCAAAAACGTTGTCCTGCTGGGCGTGCAGCCTGCCGAGCTTGAGCAGCTCGAGCATCGCCAAAAAGTAGGATACGATCTCGTCGCGCGTCACGTCGTCGGACAGCATGTCGCTGAACAGCACGGGACCTTTTTTCAGCCTCGCGGTCAGGTTGAATACGCATTGCTCGATGCTGAACCGGTCGCGGGTGATCGAGCGGAACACACGCCCCGGCTCGTCGCCCTCGCGCGTCTGTCGGGCGAGGATGCGTTCCAGCGCGCGAACAAGCCCATCCAGCGACAGCCCCGTCAGCTCAACCGCCTGCGGCGGAAGCGGGTATTCCTCCGGAAGTTTGGAAAAGATCTGCATCGCCGCGCGCTCGAATTCCTTCATGCGCCCCGCGCTTTCCTTATAGAGCTTGTATTCCTCCAGCCTGCGGATGAGCGCCTGTTCGGGCGTTTCCTCCCCTTCTTCCGTCGGTTCCGGCGGGCGCGGCAGGAGCGCGCGGGACTTGATCTCCAGCAGCGTCGCCGCCATCGTCAGGAATTCGCTGGCGGTATCCATATCCAGCTCGTCCACGCTGCCCATCGACGCAAGATACTGCTCCGTAATCTCCGAAACGAAGATGTCCTTAATATCGACTTTCGCCTTGGTGATGAGGTGGAGCAGCAGGTCAAGCGGCCCTTCAAACTGCTTGAGGGAAACGTAATACATGCCTTACCCCCAGATCGCGCGGATCGGCGCAAGCAGCAGCCCCTGCGCGGGATAGACCACCCAGCTGATGATCCTGCCCAGAATGCCCTGTGCGGAAAGAACCAGCACGATGAGCATGCCGATGCGGAACGCCTTCTGGCTGAGCTGATAGCGTCCTTTGAAGATCAGGTCGTTGACGACATGGTAGCCGTCCAGCGGCGGCAGGGGGATGAGGTTGAACACGGCAAGGTTCAGGTTGACCAGCGCCGTATACGCCGACAGACGAACAAACGGGATGAGCCACGCGCGCTCGATGACTGCGCCGAAATCCGCCTTCGCGCTGCCGGAAATGACCGACCAGACCGCGTTATACTCATAGCTGACGACCTTGCTCAGCCCGTTGAACTTGACGAAATCGGCGTTCCACATGAACGCGCTGCAAAGCGCCGCCAGATAGGTGAACAGGATGAACAGAATCATATTGACCGTGATGCCTGCGATGGACACCAGGAAATCATCCTTATTGCGGTCGCCTTTGAAATTATACGGGTTGACCGGCACGGGCTTGGCGTAGCCGAAGCCGACGAAGAACATCAAAATCGTGCCGACCGGATCAAGGTGGCGCAGGGGATTGATTGTCATGCGTCCCGCGCGCTTGGCGGTATCGTCGCCGCAGCGGTAGGCGACGTAGGCATGCCCCCATTCATGGCAGCAAAGACCGATAAGCACGGCAAGCATTCTAAAAACAGCCTGATCGAAGAAGGCAAGCGGCTCGCTGAACAGCGTGCGCAGATAATCCAACATCTTTTTCCCTCCAAGGTAACGGGGTGACGGGGAAACGTTTGGGGCTCTGCCCAAACCCTGCCAAGAACCTGAGGTTCTTGGATTTCCCACTTTCATTTATCGCTTTGCGATATATGGATGATAAGCATATTAAAACCGTCGCGAAACGAAGATAGGGTGCGGGGAACCTTGTTCCCCCACCGTCCCCCGTAACCTCGTCATTCTATCGCAGAAATGCAGCCGCTGTCAAGCGTGCTTTCCACTCTGCGTCGTGTTGGCGAAGCTCCCCATCAGCAGGTCGGTGTTCTTCTCGCTGTTTCCGTCCTCCATGTACTTCATCCCCTGAAGCCGAACATGTATCGTCCTTCTTCTGGCAGGTCAGATAGAGAATGCCCTCCTCGGCAATGCGCCGCTTCACATCATCGCAGTCAAACAGCTTGTCGAACTCAGCGCGCCAGCTGTCCTTGACCCTTTCCCTCTCGTATTCCTTCAGCGCCGGAAAGAGAACATGCCGTCGCCCGCCTTATGCCCCAGATGGTCGTTGATCTCATGCAGCCCCGCCACCGGACGGAATAAATTATTATATCACCCTCTGTTTTCAAATTCAACCTTATATCACGGAAAAAACGGGCGCTCCCTTCGGAACGTCCGCTTTAAGGGGTACGCTTGGGGCTACCGCCCCAAACCCTGTCTGGGGACCAGTCCCCAGACCCCATCTTCGCTTCGCGACGGTTTAAATCCACTTTACAGTCATTTATCGCTTTGCGATAAATGAAAACCTGTACGCATTAAAGACTATATGCTCAGCTATCACGCAGCGATAGCGTAATAGAAGGTCAAGGGAACTTAGTTCCCTTGCGGGGCTTGGGGATTGAAACCACGCGCCCGCTGTGCGGGATTCAGCGTGGCGGAAATCGGAAATCGCAAGGAGCGCTTGCGCGTTCGCGAAGCGGGCGCGTCTGCCGCAGGCAGAGGACAGCGCCCCTATGCGAGTTTCCCGGATCAGTGCCCCCAAACTTCCCCTCCTTTACCCCATCTGAACCATGTCTTTCTGCAGCCGCATCAGAATGCGCTTTTCCAGCCGCGAAATGTAGCTCTGGCTGATGCCCATCATGTCCGCGACCTGCTTCTGCGTCTTCTCCTGACAGCCGCCCAGCCCAAAGCGCAGCCGCACGATCTCCTTTTCCCGCACGGATAACCGAGAAAGCGCTTTTGCCAAAATCTGCCGCTCGACCGTTTCCTCGATGGATTTGTAAACCATATCCCCCTCCGTGCCGAGGATATCCGAAAGCAGCAGCTCGTTTCCGTCCCAGTCCGTGTTCAGCGGCTCATCCAGCGAGACCTCCAGCTTCTGTCGGCTCGTCCTGCGCAGGAACATTAAGATCTCGTTTTCGATGCAGCGGGACGCGTAGGTCGCCAGCTTGATCTTCTTGGTTGGGTTGAACGTCTTGACCGCCTTGATCAGCCCAATCGTGCCGATAGAGATGAGATCCTCGATGCCCACGCCCGTATTCTCAAACTTTCTGGCAATATAGACCACCAGCCGGAGGTTGTGTTCGATGAGCATCTGCCTTGCCGCGTCCGGTTCAAGCGCCATGCGCGCAAAAAGCGTCTGCTCTTCCTCTCGCGTCAGCGGCGCGGGGAGCGTATCGCTTCCTCCGATATAGGCGACCGTGCCTTCCGGTCTGATGATCGCCAGCGCGGGGCGCGTCTTGTGCCAACCCCAGCCGTGCGAAGTCTGTCTGTTCCGCTTTTCCATGCTCAAGCCCCCTCTTTTCCGTCCCTTTGAAGCAGCGACGCCGGAAAAAGTGCCGGTGCGTTCCCCCGCAGCCCCGGCGAAAGCGCCAGCATCGCGCAAACTGTCCTCTCTATTTTTCCCTCGGTTATCCGTATCTCGTCCGGCGCCAGACACCACATCATCTGCCGTCCGCCCGCCGTATCCGCAAAGATGGGGCGAAGCGCCTTTTCTTTCAGACGCAGGCGCTGTCTGACCCATGCTTCCGGCGCGACGATCACCGGTTTTTGCGTCAAATAATCGCGAAGGCAGTTTCCGCTGTCCACCAGCGCGTCAAAGCGTATCTCCCGCCCGCCGCAGCGCACCGTAACTTGCAGGAACGAAACCGCCTGTCCCGCCCTGCGCGCCCGATTCGCCGCCGCGGCAAGCACAAAAACGGCGGAGACGCCCAGCAGAAGCCCGGCAGTTTTGGAGCCGAGCGCGCCGCCCAGCGCCTGCGCCGTTCCGCCCATCAGCCCCGCCGCGCAGAGCAGCAGCAGCGCCGAGCGGACGGGCTTTCGCATCGCGGCGCGGCCGCCCGCGAGCGCCATCATCCCCATCGCGACCGGCAGCCAGAGCGCCATACGCACAGCGGCAGGCAGCCCGCCCGAAACAAACGCCGCGCCCGCGCCCAAAAACGAAGCGAGCGCAACCCTCTTCCATCGGATAGGCAGCGCGGCGAACCGCAGCGCCAGCAGGAGCATCGCGCCGTCGAGCAGCACGTCCAGCAGGAAAATCTGTCCTTCCTTCATGGCGTCAATTATAACAACAGGGCGTATGTTCTCCTGTCGCTCACTCCCGCAAAAAGGCGTGATTTCTCGCGCCCATTCGACACGATGGGCGACAAATGGCGGAAGGGGACGATTGGGGTTTTGCCTCTCTTCAAGCCGTCTCAGTCCTTTCGGGGCAGCTCTCCCAGAGGGAGAGGTGGCACCGCAGGTGACGGATAGGGCTATAAAAAAACACGTCCTCTCTCATACAGAAAGAACGTGTCTAAATTCAGTAAATATGCAAATTCTGTCCAGCTATCGCAAAGCGATAGCGCAGCGAGGGGCGCAGGGGGGAATCATTCCCTCTGCCGGGGCTTGGATCGGCGCCCCAACGTTCTCCCCTCTCTCCCCTTACATCGCCTTCGTGACCTGCTGTCCCTGCTTGGTGTCCTTGAGGACATAGCCCAGCGCAGCGATTTCATCGCGCAGGCGGTCGCTCTCCGCCCAGTTCTTCTCCGCGCGGGCTTTTGCGCGCGCTTCCAGCAGCGCCTTGACCTTCTCGTCGCCGTCGTCCGCCTTGCGGGTCAGGATGCCGAATACGCCCGCCATCTCCTTCAGCGCATCCAGAACCGCCTGAATCGCCTGCTTCGGGCTGTTCTCGTCGAGCGCCGCGTTCGCCGCTCGCACCAGCTCAAACATATTGCCCAGCGCGTCCGCGGTGTTCAGGTCGTCGTCCATCGCCGCGTCGAATCCCTCGCGCGCCGCCTTGACTTTCTCCATGAGCGCCTGTTCCTTCTCGCCCATTTCGCCATCCTTCGCGTTTTCCAGCAGGAAGAGATAGTGATCGCGCGCAGTGTACAGGCGGTCGAGCGATGCCTTCGCCTGCTCGATCATCTCGCGGGAGAAGTTGATCGGGCTGCGATACTGCGCGCTGAGCATGAACATGCGCACCGCTTCAAGGTCAAACTCTTTAGCGATATCGCGGACAGTGAAGAAGTTGCCCAGCGACTTGCTCATCTTCTGATTGTCCACATTGATGAAGCCATTGTGCATCCAATAGTGGACAAACGGCTTGCCGGTCGCGCCCTCGCTCTGAGCGATCTCATTCTCATGATGCGGGAAAACGAGATCCTTGCCGCCGCAGTGGATATCCAGCGTTTCGCCGAGGTACTTCATGCTCATCGCCGAGCATTCGATGTGCCAGCCCGGACGACCCATGCCCCACGGAGATTCCCACGCCGGCTCGCCCGGCTTCTGCGCCTTCCAGACGGCGAAATCCATCGGATGGCGCTTGTTCGGATCGACGTCGATGCGCGCGCCGCTCTCCAAGTCCTCAAGGTTCTGACCGCAGAGCTTGCCATAACCCGCAAACGCCTGCGTATTGTAATAAACGTCGCCATTCGGGCAGGCATACGCCAGCCCCTTGTCGATGAGCTTCTGAATCAGCGCGATGATATCCGGAATATGCTCGGTCGCGCGCGGGTTGACCGTCGCGCGCTCGATGCCCAGCG
>CAKTXP010000074.1 GCA_934631055.1 uncultured Clostridia bacterium
GCGAAGCTGGCAAAGCAGTATAATCTCGACGCGATCCACGACACCGTGCATGAGATGGCGCGCGACGAAGCCCGCCATGGCAAGGCGTTCGCGGGTCTGCTCAAGCGGTACTTCGGCAAGTAAGAAATTCAGATATTGTTTGAAAAATGAGGGTTGCAGCTTGAAAGAGGTGCAGCCCTCTTTTCGCGCTCTGAACGTCCAATGATGTCATATTTATGTCGCGAGGGGATTTCGCAGCGCCTTGATTTTCTGATTATGTCATATATTTTGTAATAAAACGGGGGTTGCTTCTGAAAACGGAGCAGCCCTCGCTTTTTGTGTTCTTCGCTTTACGGCGGTTTGAACATACTTTTCGGTTCAGCTATCCCCTTTCAGCGGGAACAGGATATTGACATTGAATATCCCCTCTTCGGCGATGAAGTCGATCGTACCGCCATATTTATTGACGATGAGCATCATACTGCGCGTACCGAAGCCATGATAGCGGACGTCTGAATTGGTCGTGACCGGGCGTCCGTCGCGAATCTGAACGTCGCCGGTATAGTAATTATGTGAGTTGATGGACAGCAGCGCGCCATGCGCCTTGACGTTCAGCCCGATACAGCGTTTTTCCGCGTCGAGGTTCATGACGGAATTGATGGCGTTATCCAGCAGGTTGCCAAACAGGGAATAAATATCCATATCCTGCATGAAGGAGAGCTTCTCGCCGTCGATGATGGAGCTGATCTGGATGCCGTTTTTCTGGCAGTACAGACTCTTTTCGGTCAGGATGACGTCCAGCGCTTCGTTGCCCGTCTTGGCGATGGCGCCGTATATCTCGATATTCTGTTCCAGCTCGCGCAGGGCTTTCGGGTCGATGGCGACCGCGTGCCGAAGCTCGTGAAGCTGATGCTTCATGTCGTGGCATTTGACGTTAATCATGTCGATGGTCTCGCGGGCGATATCGTACTGTTTTTGATCCTGATGCCAGATGCGCTGCGCCAGCTCCAATTCGTCTTCCAGCGTCTTATGAATCAGCAGGTTGAACAGGATGATCATGGTGGACAGCGTACACAGCAGGTTGGCGAGCGCGCCGTAATTATAATAGGCATAGGGCAGATGACTGCTGTTCTGCTCGGCGATGATGCAGGAGTTCATCACGATCTCGACCAGCAGCATCATGCTTGCCACACCCAGCAGCTTCGGGCTTTTGATGCTGAAATCGGTGGATTGGCGGATGCGCTTGCCGAACGCCGCCAGCAGGATCCAGTAGACGACGACGTAGACCTCGACGAAGACGAGAATGGTTGAAAGGTCGAATTTTGCCGCCGCCGTGCTGTACGGGTTGATGGAGAGGGTGACGAAATTCTGCTGCATGAACGCGGTAATCATGCCGTAGATGATGGACGCCGTATGCTGCATGCTGTAACCGGTGACGGCGAAGAAAATGCAGCTCTTCCAATCCAGCTCCCAGATGAAGCGGTTCATCAAAATCAGATAGCCTGCGAACGAGCCGAACATCAGCGACAGATGCACGGTCTCCAGCACGTTGGGCTGGATCCACGCCAGAACGAAAAAGCCTGCCAGTCCGATGGCAAGCCGCAGGGGAAAGAAGGAGCGCTTCTTGACGTTTTTCATGAACCGCGTTTCCGCGATGAGCAGCGTCAGGAAAAACGCGATTTTATACACCGACATGTAGGAGATGATGCTCATTACATGCTGCCTCCGAGATAGTTGTTCAGATCCTGCATGAATCCTTTTTTGCGCGCGCGGCTGATGCGCAGGCGCGTATCCTTCAGGACGACCTCGTCCTCCTGTACGCCGACGACGCAGTTCAGGTTGACCAGATAGCAGTTGTTGCAGCGGACGAACTGCCGCGCGTCCAGCGACGCTTCAACCGCCTTAAGCGTGCCGTAAACGTTATATGTGCCGTGGCAGGTATGGTAAACGACGTCGTGTCCGGAGACTTCGATATAGACGATCTCCGACGGCAGGATGCGCCGCGCGCCCTCCGGCAGATTAAGCAGGATGGATTTGGTCGCGCGCCTGCTCAGCTTGAGCAGGATGCGCTGCATCTTCATTTTGAAATTCGGATAGGTCACAGGCTTGACCACGAAGTCAAACGCATCGACTTCATAGCCCTTGACCGCGAACTGCGCCATGTTTGTTACGAACATCAGCGCGACGCTCGTATCCATTTTGCGAAGCTGGTAAGAGGCGTCCATGCCGTTTGTTCCCGGCATTTCGATATCCATCATCACCAGATCATACACCGGCTGATACGCCGCCAGAAACGCATCCGCCGTGCCGAAAGAGGACAGGCGGAAGGTATAATCCGGCTGTTCGTCGGAAAGCCGCCTGAAAAATTTGCGGAACTGCTCGATTGTCTCCGGAACATCCTCGACGATGGCGACACTGATCAACATAAAGGCAACACCCTTGCTTAACAATTTGATTGCTTCAATTATATGCAAGTGATTTGTGCTTGTCAACCAACGAAAAACCGTGAATTCCCTGCACGGATAGATGAAATGACCAAAAAAGATGCCGGATTACCGATTATGTTATCCAGAATACCAACCGTGTCGCAGCGCTTGAATTTTACCGGCCAAAATGATATCCTTCATTCAGCTTCAAGGAAAAGACCGGCTGCAGCGGCTTTCCTTCAATCGACGAAAACAAAGCAAAGGAGAAGAAGACATGAAGATCGAAAAGCGAGTGATTTCCTCTCTGTGCGCGGCTGCGCTGATGATCGGCAGTTTCGCGCCCGCGTCGCTGGCGGAATCCGCCGCGAAATGGGTGGAAGAAAAGACGAAGGACGGCTGGATCAAGATCACGCAGGAGGGTGGCAAGACCCTCGGCTATTCCCCGGATTCCGGCGTATCCATCCTGACGGTTGACGGATATGCGTTTAAGGATCTGGATAAAGACGGAGAATTGGATGCTTACGAGGATTGGCGGCTGACGGATGAAGAGCGGGCTGCGAGCTTGGCTAAACAGCTGACCAATGAAGAATGCTTTGGTCTGATGATGTATTCCGATATTTTTACGATGGAAAACGACGGCAGCAAAGCGTATGACAATGGTCAGGCGCATAGCATTTATGAAAAAATGGATGAAGGCGTCTTCTCTTTCCTGAGCTTTGCGACCAGCTATCCGGCGATTACGATTGCAAAGATGAGCAACAATGGTCAAAAGTATGCGGAGAGTTTGCAGTATGGCATTCCGATGAATATTGCGACGAATCCCCAGACCTTTGGCGCGCCGGGCAATCTGGCGATTGGTGCGACGTTTGATACGGAACTGGCATTGGAAATTTCCAAAGCTCAAGCCAAACAGTATCGTGCGACGGGCGTTACCACGGAGCTTGGACCGTCTATTGAATTGGCCAGTGAACCTCGTTGGAGCCGAATCACAGGTACTTATGGCGAAGACCCGGCGTTGTCCAGAGATATTGCAAACGCTATCATCAGCGGACTTCAGTCAACTTATGATGATGAAGGCAATGACCTTGGCTGGGGAGAAGACAGCATTATTGGAATGATGAAGCATTTCCCCGGTGACGGTCAGGGTGAAGCGGGACGCGAATCCCACAGCGATGCGGGCGCGTATAACGTGTATCCCGGCGATCAATTTGAAACGTCGCTGATTCCGTTTGTGGATGGAGCGTTGCAGCTGGACAGCTTGACAGGAGAAGCTGCCGCTACGATGCTGTCTATGTCTATCGCTTATTCCGATGATGAATCTTATGGCGAACTGGTCGGTTCCGCTTGCAGCGAATATAAAATCTCTATTTTGAGAGATCAGTATGGCTATGACGGGCTGATTTGCACAGACTGGCTGTTCAGCGCTCAGAGCTTCGGAACGGAAGACTGGACGCCTGCTGAACGCCGCTTGAAGATGGTTCTGGCTGGCGTGGATATGATCGGCGGCGATACCGATCCTTCTGCCTATATGACGGAAGTATGGCCGATGCTGGTTGAAGAACTTGGGGAAGAAGCTGCGCTTACGCGTCTTCAGGAATCTGCCCGCCGCATTTTGAAGACTTTCTTCAAAGCGGGTAAATTCGAAAATCCTTATTTGGAATCGGCAAAAACTTCGGAAATCATGAATGATGAAGCGACTGAGGCGCTTTATAAAGAAGCGAATCTTAAGTCTATCGTTATGCTGAAGAATGACGGCGTCATTAAGCAGGCTGAAGAAGCGGAAACGAAGCCTACCGTCTACATTCCTATGATGTATACGCCGACGGAGCTGGGTTATATGTTCGCTACCTATGCTTCCTGGAATCTGCCCGTGGATTTGAAAACGGCAGAGCGCTACTTCAACGTAGTCACGGATACGGTTTTGGAACCCACCGGCGAAGCAGACGATCAGGGAAATCCCACTTATACGGCGAACGATATCCAGCGCGTTTCTGCCGAAGAGCTGGAGAAGTGCGATTTCGCGCTGGTTATCGCGCATTCCCCGCGCACTACTTCCGGATACGACAGCGAAAAGCAGGAATATATCCCGATTACGCTTCAGTATCGAGAGTATACCGCTAATTCCGAAGGCGTTCGCAGCGAGTCTATTTCGGGCAAAATGTTGGTCAGCAATCTGCAAACTCCCTACGGCGTAACGACGAATCTGACCAAAGAAAATCGTTCGTATTACGGAAAGACTGCTACCAGCAATTATGAAAGCGATCTGGATGCAATCCTCTATGCCGCGGAGAATATGGGAGATAAGCCTGTGGTTGTAGCGGTTAATACGACGGGTGCGTTCTGTGTAAACGAGTTTGAGGACAAAGTTGATTCGATTCTTGTAGGCTTCGATATTGACGATACGCTGTTCCTTGAAATCGTTGCCGGCAACTATGAGCCGCAGGGACTGCTGCCGGTGGTCATGCCTAAGGACATGGCGGCAGTGGAAGCACAGTTGGAAGACGTGCCGCGCGATACGGAACCTTACACGGATGCCGATGGCAACACCTACGACTTTGCCTACGGTCTGAACTGGTCCGGCGTCATCAATGATGAGCGCGTTGCCAAGTACAATGTGCCTGCGCTGACCGAACCGGAAACCCAGCCTGTCAAGTAAGCACAGAGAGAAGGGGAGCGAAGGTGCAAAGGAAGCCTTCGCTCCTTTTTATTCCGAGAGAAACAGGTGATGATTGAATCATGGAAATTCTGGCAAATATACTTTCCAACTATCTGCTTCCAATGGGCGTCAGCTATGCGGATATTCTGGTTTACCTCGGCGCGTCGAGCAATTACCTGCTCGCCATCGTGCTGGCGCTGATTATCCTGCTGATCGCCCTTGTCGCGGAGAGCAGAGTCAAAAAAGGCTGGCGCTGGTTTGTGCGCTGTCAGTCGGTCGTCGCGTTTCTGGTGGCGGTGGCGCTGTGCGTCAACGCGCTTTGCTACGGCCCGCTCAAGGCGACAATATCGGCGTATATGAACGCGTCCAAAGTCGAGCTGGCGGAGGATACCGTCGCGCAGAGCCTTGCAACCATCGAGCGCATCGGCGAAGAGGGTATCGTCCTGCTGAAAAACGACGACAACGCGCTTCCGCTTTCCGAAGAGACGAAAAACGTGAATGTGTTCGGCTGGGCGGCGACTCAGCCCTATGTCGGCGGCACGGGCTCGTCGGCATCCTCCGCCGCGCCTGCGGTGGATATCCTGCAATCGCTGACCAACGCGGGATATACCTATAACCAGACGCTCATTGACCTGTACCGCGATTATGCCGCCGAGCGCCCCGCGGCAGATATGTTCGGTCAGAACCTGACCCTGCCCGAACCGACCGCGCAGGCGTATACCGACGAGATTATGGAAGAAGCGAAGGCGTTTTCGGATACCGCGGTTGTCGTTATCGCGCGCGGCGGCGGCGAGAACTACGACCTGCCGACGGATATGAAATCCGTCATCGACGGAACGTATAACGTTTCAGCCAATGTGTCCATTGCGCCGGAGACCTACCCCTATACCAAGGTGACCTATACCAACAACGGCGATTATGACGATTTCGACGCGGGCGAAAGCTATCTGGAACTGAGCAATACCGAAGAAGCGATGCTCCAAAAGGTCTGCGACGCGTTTGATAAGGTCATCGTTATCGTCAACAGCTGCAACAGCATGGAACTCGGCTGGGTCGATGAATACGGCGTGGACGCCGTTCTGCTTGCGCCCGCCGCAGGCGCGAAGGGCTTTGAAGCTGTCGGAAAGATCCTCAGCGGCGCGGTCAACCCCTCCGGCAGAACGGCGGATACGTTCGTTTATGATCTGCTGGATACGCCGTCCATCCGCAATATCGGGCTGAACGTCTACAACAACCTCGCCGATCTGGAAAAGAAGATCCTCAAGGAGGACGCGACCTATCAGGGCGCGGTCAGCTTTGTCAACTATGCGGAAGGCATCTATATCGGCTATAAGTATTACGAAACGGCGGCTGATGACGGCGTGATCGACTACGCCCAGCATGTGCAGTATCCTTTCGGCTATGGCTTGAGCTATACGACCTTTGAAAAGAAGATTGACAGCATGACCGATAACGGCGATACCCTTGCCCTGACGGTCTCCGTTACGAACACGGGCAGCGTTGCCGGACGCGACGTCATCGAGCTGTACTATACGCCGCCCTATACGAACGGCGGCATTGAAAAGGCAAGTGTCAACCTCATCGACTTCGCCAAGACGAGCGTCATTCAGCCCGGCGCGTCGGAACTCATCTATTTCTCGCTGGATAAGCGGGATATGGCGAGCTACGATTACAGCGGCGTGAAGGTCGCAGGCGGCGGATATATCCTCGAAGCGGGCGAATACGCGGTCTCCGTCCGTTCGGATTCGCATACGGTCTGCGATGCCCGAACGTTTACCGTTGCCTCGGATATCCGCTATGACGAGGAAGCCGTCAACCGCTTTGACAGCGCGCGCGGCACGCATACCGTGCTTTCCCGCGCGGATGGCTTTGCCAACTATGCGGAAGCCTGCGCCGCGCCGGAAGAAAGCGCCTATGCCATGGACGACGCGACGCGCAACGCCGTTGCCGCGAACACGGTCAGCGGCTATTCCAGCAAGGCTTTTGAGATCGACGGCGATACCGCGCCGACGACCGACGCGCAGAACGGTTTGACCCTTGCGGATATGACGGGGCTGGAATACGACGATCCGCAGTGGGATCTGCTGCTCGACCAGCTCAGCTGGAAGGACATGGATACCCTCATCAATCAGGGCGGATGGAGTACCGCGGAAATCGCGTCCGTCGGCAAGATCAAGACCTCCGACAGCGACGGTCCTGCGGGACTGAACAACTACATGACCGGCGCATATGGAACGACCTATCCCTCCGAAGTGCTGATGGCGCAGACGTGGAACAAGGAACTCGCTTATGAAATCGGCGTGTCCATGGGTTCGGAATTTGCCGCGGCGGAGAATTTCGGATGGTATGGCCCGGCGGTCAACATCCATCGCTCGGCGTTCAGCGGGCGCAATTTCGAGTATTTCTCTGAGGACGCCGTGCTTTCCGGAAGGCTTGCCAGCCGCCAGATCCTCGGCGCTTCGCAGTTCGGCGTTTATGCCTACGTCAAGCATTTCGCCCTCAACGATCAGGAGCTGAACCGCACGGCGATGCTGCTGACCTGGGTGGATGAACAGACGATGCGCGAGGGCTATCTGAAGGCGTTCGAACTGGCGCTCAGAGAGTATCAGGGGAAGTCCATCGCCGTCATGAGCGCGTATAACTGGATCGGAACGCAGCCCGCCTGCGCCAGCGATGCTCTGCTTAACGGAGTGCTGCGTGAGGAATGGGGCTTCAAGGGCATGGTCATTTCGGATTATGACGGCTCTTACGGCTACATGATTACGGATAACTGCATCCGAAACGGCGCAGACCTGATGCTCGGCTTTGGCTCGTATGATTCCAACAAGCTCAGCAAGAAGCGCACAACGCTGGTTCACGATATGCGGCGCGCCAGCAAAAATATCCTCTATACGGTCGCCAACAGCGGCTATTACGCCAGCGGCGCTGAAGTGGATACCACCAACCACATGGACGAACTCTTCACCTATATCAATCTCCGTCTGCTTGCCGGATTCGCGGCGGTGGAGATTGTACTGCTGCTCGTGAAGGCGGCGACGGGAAGGAAGAGAAAGAACGGATAAGACGCGTCCCTGAGAAAATCGCATAAGGCACAGAAAAAGGACTATCCTCCGCCTGAATGGCGGAAGGGTAGTCCTTTTCAGCAGGCGTCCATGCTTCTGCCGCAGCGTTGTGAGCGGGAAGCATGGGGGAAACGGGTTTAAACGTTTTTTTGATATTTGCGAAGCGTTTGATTTCCTGACGGGGCGTTTCGTCAAGGCGCCTGCCGAAAGTACGGAGAATCTGCCGGAAATCAGCTCTTTCAAGCGGATAGAGCCTTTTAAAAGAATAAAAATCCGAACGATAAATAAAAAAACAGAAAATAAGTTCTGGAATTCAATTGAAAACGGGCGGAAGTCTTGCTATACTAGGGATGAATTCTTTTTGGAGGTGTGTCTTTCATGCCAAAGGCTGCGTTGATTATGGGTTCAAAGAGCGATTGGCAGTCCCTGAAGGGATGCGTGGATATTCTGCATGGAATGGAGATCGAGGTCGAGGTCCATGTGGCGAGCGCACACAGGACGCCGGAGAAGGTCGCGTCCTTTGCGGCGAATGCGCGCGAAAACGGCTTTGAGGTCATCATCGCCGCGGCGGGCAAGGCGGCGCATCTGGCGGGCGTCATCGCCGGACACACGACCCTGCCGGTCATCGGCATTCCGGTCAAGTCTTCGTTCATGGACGGACTGGATTCCCTGCTTTCGACCGTGCAGATGCCGACGGGCATTCCGGTCGCGACGGTCGCCGTAGGCGGCGGGGACAACGCGGCGTATCTGGCTGCGCAGATCCTCTCCATCAAGTATCCCATCCTGGCGGAGAAGCTGCTTGCCCATCGCGAGAAGATGGCAAAAGCTATTGAAGAGGACGACAGGCAGATTGCCGAAGAATGTGCGGATTGACGGCGCGGGAGGCAGCATGACGGATATCAAGGAACGCGGAGACCGGATGGAGGAAGCCTGCGGCGTATTCGGTATTTACGCGCAGGATGAGAACATCAACGCGGCGGAAGCCGCTTACTATGGGCTGTTTGCCTTGCAGCACCGCGGGCAGGAGAGCGCGGGCATCGCGGTCGCGGACGGGAAAGGCATCAAGCATTATCGCAATCTCGGACTTGTGCCGGAGGTATTCGACGAAGAGATCCTCGGCGGGCTGACGGGGCGCATCTCCATCGGACATGTGCGCTATTCGACCTTCGGCGGCAAGGACGTTATCAACGCGCAGCCGCTGGTCGCCCGATGCAAGATCGGCATGCTTGCGCTGGCGCACAACGGCAATCTCGTCAACGCGGATGCCCTGCGCACCCAGATGGAGGACGACGGCGCTATCTTCCAGACGACGGTCGATACGGAGGTCATCCTGAGCCTGATCGCGCGGGAGAGCAGCAAGGGGCTTCTGGAAGCTATCCGCTCGATGATGAACGTCGTCCGCGGCAGTTACGCGCTCGTTCTGCTGGCGAAGGATAAGCTCATCGGCATCCGCGATCCCTATGGCATCCGCCCGCTCTGTCTGGGCAGGATCGGGAGCAGCTTCGTGCTGGCGAGCGAGAGCTGTGCGCTTGACGCGGTGGGCGCGGAATTCGTGCGCGACGTTCAGCCGGGCGAGATCGTGGTCATCGACGAAGAGGGCATCCATTCTACGCGCGTCAAGACGCCGATGCGCAGCCGTCTCTGCCTGTTTGAGTTTGTCTATTTTGCGCGTCCGGATTCGGTCATCGACGGCATCAACGTCTATCAATCCCGCGTGGAGGCGGGCAGGCGGCTGGCGATGGACGACGACGTACAGGCGGACATGGTTATCGGCGTGCCGGACAGCGCGCTTGCCGCCGCGATGGGCTACGCTCAGCAGAGCGGCATTCCCTACGGCGACGGACTTGCCAAAAACCGCTATGTCGGGCGGACATTTATCCAGCCGGAACAGGGCATGCGCGAGCTGGGCGTGCGGACAAAGCTGAACGCGCTGACCCGCAATGTGCGCGGTAAGCGGCTGGTTTTGGTGGATGATTCCATCGTCCGCGGAACGACGAGCCGAAAGATCGTCGAGATGCTGCGGACGGCGGGCGCGAAAGAGGTTCACATGCGCATTTCGTCGCCGTCGGTGCTGAATCCCTGCTATTTCGGCATTGACACGGCGACGAGCGAAGAACTCATCGGTCACGGACACAGCGTGCAGGAGATCTGCCGATTCATTGGCGCGGACAGCCTGAAATTCCTGTCCCTGCCGGATCTGCTCAAGACGGTTGCGGGTTCGGGATGCCAATTCTGCACGGGATGCTTTGACGGCGATTATCCCATCGATCCGGAAACGGGCGAGATGAAGGACATGGAGGAATAAGATGGTTACCTATAAAGACGCGGGCGTGGACGTAGAACGCGGCTATGAAGCCGTGCGCAGGATGAAGCAGCATGTTGCGACGACGTT
>CAKTXP010000075.1 GCA_934631055.1 uncultured Clostridia bacterium
CGCGACGGCGGCGACGACGGCACCCGCCGCACCCGCGGCGGCAACGAGGTCAAGAGCAAGGAAAGCGGCCTGATGGATATCTATCGCCGCCTGCGTCCGGGCGAAGTCGGCACGGTCGATTCCGCCGAGAAGCTGCTGCACGCGACCTTCTTTGATCCCAAGCGCTATGACATGATGCGCGTGGGCCGCTATAAGTATAATAAGAAGCTGGCGATTGCTTCCCGTATCCGCGGTCATGTGGTCGATCAGGACATCATCGATCCGACCACCGGCGAAGTGCTGATCGCGGCGGGCGAGCGCATTCCGGGCTCTAAGACCGATCCGCTTGCCAAGAAGATTCAGGACGCGGGTGTCAACGACATCTATCTGCGCCTGGAGGATCGCGTTGTGCGCGTCATCGGCAACAACTTTGTCGATGCTGCCGCGTGGCTGACCGAAGAGGAGATCGAGAAGGCGGGCATCAACGAGATGGTTCACCTGCCGACCCTCAAGCAGCTGCTGGAAACCGCTGAGCAGGAAGGCATGGATGAGCTGGCGAAGATTCGCCTGCTCCATGAGAACCTGTCCGCGCTCATGCCCAAGCACATCCTCATCGACGATATTGTCGCGTCTATCAGCTACCTGCTGAACCTGCCGTACGGCGTGGGTCTGACCGACGATATCGACCACCTCGGCAACCGCCGTCTGCGTTCTGTCGGCGAGCTGCTCCAGAACCAGATCCGCATCGGTCTGGCGCGTCTGGAGCGCGTCGTCCGCGAGCGCATGAGCGTGCAGAACCAGAGCGAGGTCAAGCCGCAGGAACTCATCAACATCCGTCCGGTCTCCGCGGCAATCAAGGAGTTCTTCGGTTCTTCCCAGCTGTCTCAGTTCATGGATCAGCCGAACCCGCTGGCTGAGCTGACCCACAAGCGCCGTCTTTCCGCGCTGGGTCCGGGTGGCTTGAACCGTGACCGCGCGTCCTTCGAAGTTCGAGACGTTCACTATTCTCACTATGCGCGTATCTGCCCGATTGAGACGCCTGAAGGACCGAACATCGGTCTGATCGGTTCTCTGGCGACCTATGCGCGCATCAACGAGTATGGCTTTATCGAAGCGCCGTACCGCCTGATCGACCACAGCGGCGAGAAGCCCCGCGTCCTTGACGAGATCGTTTATCTCGCGGCGGACGAGGAGGACGGCTGCTACATTGCGCAGGCGAAGGAGCCGCTCAATCCGGACGGCACGTTCGTCAACGACCGCATCACCGCGCGCGTCCGCGCCGACGTTCAGAGCGTCGAGCCGAGCCGCGTAGACTATATCGACGTTTCTCCGCGCCAGGTCATCTCCGTCGCGACGGCGATGATCCCGTTCCTTGACCATGACGACGCGAACCGCGCCCTGATGGGCTCGAACATGCAGCGTCAGGCTGTTCCGCTGCTCCGTCCGGAAGCCGCTTATGTTGCGACCGGCATCGAGTACAAGGCGGGCAAGGACTCTGGCGTCTGCCTGCGCGCCCGCGAGGACGGCTTCGTTAAGAAGGTCTCTTCTGACATGATCGTCATCGAGGACGAGCTGCACGAGACCCATACCTACAAGCTCATCAAGTTTGCGCGCTCCAACCAGAGCACCTGTATCAATCAGCGCCCGATCGTTTCCGCGGGCGAGAAGATCAAGAAGGGCGACGTCATCGCGGACGGCCCGTCTACGGATCACGGCGAGATCGCGTTGGGACGCAACATCCTGATCGGCTTCATGACGTGGGAAGGCTACAACTACGAGGACGCCGTCCTGCTCTCCGAAGAGCTGGTTCGCAACGACGTCTTTACCTCCATCCATTTGGAGAAGTACGAGTGCGAAGCGCGCGACACCAAGCTGGGCGCGGAAGAGATCACCCGCGACCTGCCGAACGTCGGCGACGATGCGCTGCGCGATCTGGATGCCGAGGGCATCATCCGCGTCGGCGCGGAGGTGCATCCGGGCGACATCCTCGTCGGCAAGGTCACCCCGAAGGGCGAGACCGAGCTGACCGCGGAAGAACGCCTGCTGCGCGCAATCTTCGGCGAGAAAGCGCGCGAGGTTCGCGATACCTCTTTGAAGGTGCCGCACGGCGAGGAAGGCATCATCGTCGATGTCAAGGTGTTTGACCGCAAGGATCACGCCGAGCTTGCCCCGGGCGTCAACCGCATGGTTCGCGTTTACATCGCTCAGAAGCGTAAGATTTCCGTCGGCGATAAGATGGCAGGTCGTCACGGCAACAAGGGTGTCGTTTCCCGCGTTCTGCGTCAGGAGGACATGCCGTTCCTGCCGGATGGCACGCCGCTTCAGATCGTGCTGAACCCGCTGGGCGTTCCGTCCCGTATGAACCTGGGTCAGGTTCTTGAGATGCACCTGGGCATGGCGGCGAAGGCGCTGGGCTGGCGCGTCGCGACGCCTGACTTTGACGGCGCTTCCTTTGAACAGATTCAGAACGCGCTGGAAGCCGGCGGCAAGCGCCGCGATGGCAAGACCATCCTCTACGACGGACGCACCGGCGATCAGTTTGACAACCCCGTTACCGTAGGCTACATGTACTACCTCAAGCTGCATCACCTCGTTGACGATAAGATGCACGCCCGTTCCACCGGCCCGTACAGCCTCGTGACCCAGCAGCCGCTGGGCGGCAAGGCGCAGTTCGGCGGTCAGCGTTTCGGCGAGATGGAGGTCTGGGCGCTGGAGGCTTACGGCGCAGCCAATACCCTTCAGGAGATTCTGACGGTCAAGTCCGACGATATCGTGGGCCGTGTCAAGGCTTACGAAGCCATCGTTAAGGGCAAGAACATTCCGGCGCCGGGCGTTCCGGAGTCTTTCAAGGTTCTCATCAAGGAACTCGAAAGCCTGTGCCTGGACGTCAAGGTTCTGGACAGCGATCACAACGAGATCGTCATCAAGGAGCTTGAGGACGAGGACGAAGGCTTTGACCGCAGCCAGAACGACGCCGAGGAGAGCGAGAGCAAAGCGGCGCCTGCCGCCGACGCCGACGCCGACGAGGCGGAAGACACGGAGGACGAGGATGGCGGAGACGACTTCGACACCGACGACGATGTGTTTGACTTTGACGACGTGCCCAGCTTCGAGGATATCTCCCTGGACGACCTGGACGACAAGTAATTGTCCGTTTCGGGATATAGACGTAACACTGCCCCGCCGCGCCGAGCGCGCGGCGGCGGTCTGATTTGATATAGAGAAGGGAGTGTACCCCTTTGTCGGAACTGACAAACCTGTCTTCCATTCAGATTTCCATGGCTTCCCCGGAGCAGATCCGCGCATGGTCTCATGGCGAGGTCAGCAAGCCGGAAACGATCAACTACCGTACCCTCAAGCCGGAGCGCGACGGCCTGTACTGCGAGCGCATCTTTGGACCGACCAAAGACTGGGAGTGCAACTGCGGCAAGTATAAGCGCGTGCGCAACAAGGGCATCGTCTGCGACAAGTGCGGCGTAGAAGTAACCCGCTCCAAGGTTCGCCGCGAGCGCATGGGTCATATCGAGCTGGCTGCCCCGGTCAGCCACATCTGGTATTTCAAGGGCATCCCCAGCCGCATGGGCACGCTGCTGGACATCAGCCCGCGCGCGCTTGAAAAAGTACTGTACTTCGCTTCCTATATCGTGCTTGACCCCGGCTGCACCGCGCTGCGCCCGAACGCCATCCTGACGGAGACGGAGTATCGCCAGCAGATCACCGCGCCGAGCTATACCGCAGACTTGGGCATGGGCAAAGCGCCGCTGCGCGTAGGTATGGGTGCCGAAGCCATCCGCGAGCTGCTCCAGAAGCTCGACCTCGACCAGCTCAGCGAACAGCTGCGCACCGAGATCGCCGAGCTGACTGAAAAGGAGCGCGAGCGCGAGACCGAAGGTCAGAAGCGCGCCAAGGCGATCAAGCGTCTTGAGGTCGTGGAAGCCTTCCGTTCCAGCGGCAACAAGCCGGAATGGATGATCCTCGAGGTCATCCCGGTCATGCCGCCGGATCTGCGCCCGATGGTTCAGCTGGACGGCGGCCGCTTCGCGACCTCCGACCTGAACGACCTGTACCGCCGCGTCATCAACCGCAACAACCGCCTCAAGCGCCTGCTTGAACTCGGCGCGCCGGATATCATCGTCCGCAACGAGAAGCGCATGCTTCAGGAAGCGGTCGATGCCCTGATCGACAACGGCCGCCGCGGACGTCCGGTCACGGGCCCCGGCAACCGCGCGCTCAAGTCCCTTTCCGACTTCCTGCGCGGCAAGCAGGGACGTTTCCGCCAGAACCTGCTGGGCAAACGCGTTGACTACTCCGGTCGTTCCGTTATCGTCGTCGGTCCTGAACTCAAGCTGCATCAGTGCGGTCTGCCGAAGGGCATGGCGCTGGAGCTGTTCAAGCCGTTCGTCATGGAGCGCCTGGTCAACACCGGCATCGTTCACAACGTCAAGAGCGCCAAGCGCATGGTGGATCGCGGCGAGACCCGCGTATGGGACATCCTCGAAAGCGTCATCAAGGAGCATCCGGTTCTGCTGAACCGCGCGCCGACGCTGCACCGCCTGGGCATTCAGGCGTTCGAGCCGATCCTGGTCGAGGGCAAGGCGATGAAGCTCCATCCGCTCGCCTGTACCGCGTTCAACGCGGACTTCGACGGCGACCAGATGGCTGTTCACGTTCCGCTGTCCATGGAAGCGCAGGCGGAAGCCCGTTTCCTGATGCTCTGCGCCAACAACATTTTGAAGCCGCAGGACGGCAAGCCGGTCATCTCTCCGTCTCAGGATATGGTTATCGGCTGCTACTACCTGAGCTGCATCCGTCCGGGCGCGAAGGGCGAGGGGCGCTGCTTCGCCAACGAGGACGAGGCGATGATGGCGTATCTGTGCGGTCAGATCGACCTGCAGAGCCGCATCAACGTGCGTATTGCCCGCAAGTGGGAAGGCGAAGTCTCCTCCGAGTACCTCGCCGAGAACAACATCACCGGCGGCAACCGCGACAATATCTACTATAAGCGCATCGACACCTGTCTGGGACGCCTCATCCTCAACAGCAATGTGCCGCAGGATATGGGCTTCAAGCCGCGCAAGACGCTCAACGACATGTTTGCGCTGGAAATCGACATGAAGGTCGGCAAGAAGCAGCTCGGTCAGATCGTTGACATGTGCTTCCGCAAGCATGGCGTCGCGGAGACCGCGCGCGTGCTGGACAATGTTAAGGCGATGGGCTACAAATACTCCACCATCGGCGCGGTCACCGTCGCCGTTGCGGACGTTATCGTTCCGCCGGAGAAGAAGCCGATCCTGGAAGAAGCCGAGGGTCAGGTTCGCAAGGTCGAAAAGCTGTTCAAGCGCGGTCTGCTGACCGACGAAGAGCGCTACAACCGCGTCGTTGCGGTCTGGAGCAAGACCACCGACGACGTCAAGAGCAAGATCATGGATCATATGGATGAGTTCAACCCGATCCGTATGATGACCGATTCCGGCGCTCGTGGTTCTATCTCTCAGGTCTCTCAGCTCGCCGGCATGCGCGGCATGATGGCATCCCCGACCGGCCGCCCGCTGGAAATGCCGGTTAAGGCAAACTTCCGCGAAGGTCTGACCGTTCTTGAATTCTTCCAGAGCTCTCACGGCAGCCGTAAGGCGCTGTCCGATACCGCTCTGCGTACCGCTGACTCTGGCTACCTGACCCGCCGTCTGGTCGACGTTTCTCAGGAAGTTATCGTGCGCGAGCGCGACTGCTTCGCGAGCCGCCACGAGAAGATCCGCGGCATCACCGTGACCGCGATTGGCTCCGAGCGCGACCCGATTGAGAAGCTCATCGACCGTATCGTCGGCCGTGTTGCTGCGGAGGATATCGTCAATCCGCTGACGGGCGAGGTCATCGTACCGTGCAACGAGATGATCTCCTACGATCAGGGCAACGCCATCATCGACTGCGGCATCAAGGCTGTGCAGATCCGCTCTGTCCTGACCTGCCGCAACGAGACCGGCGTCTGCGTCAAGTGCTATGGTCAGGATCTGGCGCACGGCGGCTATGTCAATATCGGCGAAGCTGTCGGCATCGTTGCCGCGCAGGCTATCGGCGAACCTGGCACGCAGCTGACGATGCGTACCTTCCATACCGGCGGCGTTGCTTCCGAAAAGGATATCACGCAGGGTCTTCCGCGCGTTGAGGAACTCTTCGAGGCGCGCAAGCCGAAGCGCGAAGCGATGCTGGCGGAGATCTCCGGCGTCATCTCGCTGGGCGAGAACAAGAAGAAGCGCGAACTCATCATCACCAGCGACGACGGCACGATGAAGGCGTATCCGATCGCCTACGGCAGCCGCCTGAAGGTGAAGGAAGGCGACCGCGTCGTAGCGGGCGACGAGCTGACCGAAGGTCAGATCAATCCGCACGATCTGCTGCGCATCCTGGGTGTCAAGGCTGTTCAGGAACACCTGCTCAAGGAAGTTCTGATGGTCTACCGTCTCCAGGGCGTTGGCATCGGCGACAAGCACATCGAGGTCATCGTTCATCAGATGCTGCGCAAGGTTCGCGTCGAGGATGCGGGCGACACCAGCATGCTGCCGGGCTCCATGGTGGATATCTTCCACTTCGAGAAGGAGAACGAAAAGACCATCATGAACGGCGGCCGTCCGGCTGTTGCCAAGCGTATCCTGCTGGGCATCACCAAGGCGGCGCTGGCGACCGAGTCCTTCCTGTCCGCCGCCTCCTTCCAGGAGACGACGCGCGTGCTGACCGAAGCCGCTATCAAGGGCAAGGAAGATCCGCTTGTTGGTCTGAAAGAGAATGTCATCATCGGCAAGCTCATTCCGGCTGGCACGGGTATGCCGCGCTACAAGGACGTCGAAGTCAAGGAAATGTACTAAGACAGTCGTCGAATCAACTCCATAAAGCGCAGAGCGCTCCGAGGTTTCGGGGCGTTCTGTTTTTATATACTCAAAATATCGTATTGATTTCAACAACCAAACGATGTATAATGAAACTAATTAAAAAAAGAATATAAATAACCAAATTGGAAACATAGTGAAAGAAAAACTGGACGCTAGATGAAACTCAGCATCATCATTCCGGTCTACAACGTTGAGAAGTATAATCTCTATGGAATATACTGCGATTTAAGCCCGAAGGAACGGCACGCGTCTGAAACGAAAGCGGCTATGGCGCTTTTCACCGCAGAGAGCTGAAGGAATTGTTTAAACGGGGACGCTTGAGCTTTAAGAGCCTGTGCAGAGCAGGTATGTTTTATTTTGCTCCAAGGTTATATAAGAGAATACGCGACGTAAGAACAAATGTAATAAAATGAGGGGTGAAAAATATGCGGGGGGGGGTACAGAAGAAAGACATAAACAAGGTCTGATTTCTGTAATCGTTCCGATTTATCAGGTAGAGAGCGAACTGCCGCGCTGTCTGGACAGCATGCTTGCGCAGACGTATTCCAACTTTGAGCTGCTGCTGATCGACGACGGTTCGCCGGATGGATGCGCTCGGGTGATGGAGGAATACGCCCGAAAAGACGCGCGTATCCGTACTTTTCATAAGGAAAACGGCGGCGTTTCTTCTGCTCGAAACATGGGGCTGGAACAGGCGCAAGGAGAGTATGTCTGCTTCGTCGATCCGGATGATTGGGTTGCGCCGCGCTATCTGGAATGGCTGCATGATGCAGTCGTACAGAGCGGTTTATCCGTGGCTTGCTGTTTTTATAAAAAGATTGAGCGGTTGAATGAGAATCTCGATATTCCGAAAGAGAAGCCGGAGACCTACGCAGTCGAATTGAAAAATTGTTCCATGTGGGAAGAGGAAGCCTGTTTTCAATGCTGGCGAATCATGGTAAAGGCGGAACTGATTCGGGATATACGCTTTTCGACGAATCTGGTCATTGGCGAAGATCTGCTGTTTGTTACGCAGGTGCTGCTGAAAGTGGAAAGATATGCGTGCGTACCGTGTGAACTTTATGCGTATTGGGTGCGTCCAAATTCCGCGACCAACCAGAAATTTGTTATCAAGCAGCTTACGGAGATCGACGCATGGGAACAGGTATGCGCGCTTGCCCAAAACAGAGGGGATATGTTTGAAAAGACGTGTCGGGAAAGACTCGCATGTGTTTATGCAGATCTTTATTATCGGATGGCACACAGTTCCTATGTTGATAAAAAAGAGCATAAGGAATTGGTTCCCAAAATTAGGAATTGCTGGGAAACGATCCTGCATATGCCAAACTGTTTAAAAAAAGAAAAGGGAAAAGCCATGCTCATGATGATCTGCCCCACGTTTGGACGGTATATATGGAGGATTGGAGCGGACTTTGAAAAGAAAACCAGGCAGACTTGATCGTAAGCATTGCCGTCGAAAAGCCGATTTATAACGATATTTTGAAAGAGATAAAAAATCTCTCAAATGAAGAGCGAATGAAGTACGGAAATGCAGGCATGGGAACGGATATACGAACTGGTTCAGAATTTTGGCGGGGAGGGGTATACTGCGCTTAAAAAGTCGGTTGAACAAAAGTTGGTTTTTGTCTATGCACATGTATATTACCGCATGGCGCACAGTCCGTATGCCAATGATGCAAAGCTGAATGAATTGATTTGGAAAGCACGGAATCATAGAGGGGCAATCCTTCGTATACCGAATTGGCTGATACGGGAAAAGGGAAAGATACTCATGATGGTCATCTGTCCGCAGCTTGGGCAGGTGATGTGGAGAATTGGGAAGAAAATGAAGCAAGTTTCCTCTTGAAAGCATGAAAAGAGTTTGGTATACTAAAGAATCGAAGAGGTTTGGCAGGCGTCTGAACAGATGCCTGTTTTCTGTGTGAAGCGGGCGGGTTGCCCCGCAGAATGGGAGAGAATCCATGAATCAAATCGGTTTTGACAGCCAGAAGTACATTCAATTGCAGTCCGAACACATCCGCGAGCGCATTGCGCAGTTCGGCGGCAAGCTCTATCTGGAGTTTGGCGGCAAGCTGTTCGACGATTACCACGCGTCGCGCGTCCTGCCGGGCTTTGAGCCGGACAACAAGATCAAGATGCTGCTGGCGCTCAAGGATCAGGCGGAGATTGTCATCGCCATCAACGCGGACGACATCGAGAAGAACAAGCGCCGCGGCGATCTGGGCATCACCTATGATACGGACGTCGCGCGCCTGATCGACGTATTCCGCGGATTCGGATTATACGTCGGCTCTATCGCGCTGACGCAGTACGCGGGTCAGCCCGCGGCGGATGTATTTGAAAAGCGCATGCACGCGCTGGGCTTGAAGGTTTACCGCCAATACCGCATCCCCAACTATCCTTCCGACGTCCGGCTCATCGTCAGCGACGAAGGCTATGGCAGGAACGATTATATTGAAACGACGCGTTCGCTCATTGTGGTTACCGCGCCGGGTCCCGGAAGCGGAAAGATGGCGACCTGCCTGTCTCAGCTGTATCACGAACACAAGCGCGGCGTGAAGGCGGGTTATGCGAAGTTTGAGACGTTCCCGATCTGGAATCTGCCGCTCAAGCATCCGGTCAACATCGCCTATGAAGCGGCGACCGCCGACCTGAACGACGTGAATATGATCGATCCGTTCCATCTGGAAGCCTATGGAAAGACGACGGTCAACTACAACCGCGACATCGAGATCTTTCCGGTTCTGCGAACCATATTCGAGCGCATTTATGGCGAATGCCCGTACAAGAGCCCGACGGATATGGGCGTCAACATGGCGGGTTTCTCCATCGTGGACGACGAGGTCTGCTGTGAAGCGTCCCGACAGGAGGTCATCCGCCGCTACTTCCAGGCGGCGTGCCGCGTCCGCCAGGGGCAGAACGCCGACGAAGAGCTGGCGAAGATCGAGCTGCTGATGCGCACGCTGGATATCGAGCCGGAGCGCCGCGCGGTCGTGCCTGCCGCGATGGCGGTCGCCGAGCGCACGGGCAAGCCTGCCGTCGCTGTTGAGCTGGCGGATGGGACTATCGTCACCGGCAGAACGACGGAGCTTTTCGGCGCGGCGTCTGCGGCGATGCTCAACGCGCTCAAGACCATTGCGGGCATCGACGACGCCGTCAAGCTCATCTCTCCGGACGTCATCGGCACGATTCAGACGCTCAAGACTGACTACATGAAGAGCCACAATCCGCGCCTGCACACGGATGAGATGCTCGTCGCGCTTGCTATCAGCGCCGCCAGCGACCATAACGCAATGCTGGCGATGCAGGCGCTGGACAAGCTCAAGAAGTGCGAAGCGCATTCCACGGTCATTCTCTCTTCCGTGGACGACGGCGTATTCAAGCGGCTGGGCATGCGGATGACCTGCGAACCGATTTATGAAAAAAACAGCCTGTATCATAAGTGATACAGACTGAATGGGCTCCTCTTCGGAAACGGAGAGGAGCTTTTATCATTCCTGCTCCGGTCGAACGGG
>CAKTXP010000076.1 GCA_934631055.1 uncultured Clostridia bacterium
TTCCCGTTTTCTTGTCAAGACAGGTGAAATTTGCTACAATAAAGGAAAAATCGGTCAACAGGGGCGGGATAAAGATGAAAAAGCAAGTCGTGCGGATGGGAACGGTCGTGCTTGGCGAAGGCATACCGAAGGTCTGCGTGCCGGTCATGGGAAAAGACCTGTGCGGGCTGGAGGAAGCGGCGGAGCGCGCGGCACAGGCGCAGGCAGATATTCTGGAGCTGCGGCTGGACAGCATATCGCCGGAGATGGAGCAGGGTATTTTGCGCGAAGCGTGCCGACGTGTAAAAAAAGCGGGCAAGCCCGTTTTGGCGACGATGCGCACGGCGCGCGACGGCGGGGCAGGTGGGCTGGAAGCAGGAAAATATGAAGAGCTGCTGGGCATGCTTGTTCGGGAAAAGCTTTGCGACGCGGTGGATGTGGAATTGAGCGTGGGCGATGCGGCGTTTGCGCGTATAGCGGGGTTTGCGCACGCCGTGGAGATTCCCGTTATCGGCTCATACCACGACTTTGAAGGTACGCCGACGGCGGGAGAGATGTTTGCCCGTCTGCAAAAGATGGCGGCGCTCGGCGCGGACATCTGTAAGATTGCCGTCATGCCGAATAATCGGAAGGACGTTGTTGCGCTGACGGCGGCATGCGCGCAGGCGGATGACGAGCTGGCGCAGCCTATTATTGCCATTGCGATGGGTACGCTGGGCGCGGCGACGCGCGTATGCGGCGAAGCGATGGGCAGCTGCCTGAGCTTTGGCACGGCGGGCGAGGCGAGTGCGCCGGGGCAGATGGACGCGCGAACGCTCCGTCAGGTGCTGGAAGCGGTGCATGAAGCGATGAACGCAAGAAATTAAAAGCGGGCTGAGTCCATCTGCTTTTTGGCAACAGGCTGTAAAGCTTCAAAGCTCTACGGACGCGAGCAGCTTTTGTGCAATTTCCTATGAATTAAAAAATGAAGAATTGAAAGAATTTGGCATGTTGTTCGCTGAAAAATGGAGTGATAACATGCTTTTTTTAAATAATAAGAAAATTTAACTTCCATTATTTACAAAATACGCTGAGTCATTTATAATAGATTTACTAAAAGGCGAAAGCCACGGAGGAGGAAAACTCTCATGAAGAAATTTGCGACTCTGATGCTGGCGCTCATGATGCTGCTCTCTTGCGCAGCGCTGGGCATGGCGGAGGACATCACGCTGGATGTCATCATCTGCCAGTATGGTCCGAAAACGAACGACTGGTTCACCGGCACCGGCATGGACGGAACGAGCTTTGTCAAGAAGTTTGAAGAAGCCAACCCCGGCATCAAGCTGAATCTGGAAGTCGTTTCCTGGAACGATGTTTACACCGTGGTCTCCACCCGCATCAGCAACAACAACGCTCCGGACATCCTGAACCTGGACTCCTTCGCGGACTACGCGAACGAGGGTCTGCTCATGCCGGTCAAGGATTACTGCCCGGAAGAGCTGTATAACGATTTCTTCCCGTCCTTCATCGAGCAGTCCGTCATCGACGGCACGGTGTGGGCGGTTCCGGATCTGGCTTCCGCCCGCGCGCTGTATTACAACGTGGATCTGCTCGAACAGGCTGGCGTTGAAGTGCCGACGACCTGGGCTGAGCTGGAAGACGTCTGCCAGGCGCTGGTCGATTTCTACGGCGGCGACGTTTATCCGTGGGGCATCGACATGACCACGGACGAAGGTCAGGCTGCGTTCGCTTACTACGCGTGGGGCAACGACGGCGGTTTTGTGGACGCCGACGGCAACTGGACCGTGAACTCCGACGCGAACGTTGAAGCGCTCGAGTATGCGATTGGTCTGTACAACAAGGGCTACACCAACCCGAATCCGGCGACCCAGACCCGTTATGACCTCCAGGATATGTTCGGCGCGGGCAAGCTGGCGATGGTCATCGCTCCGAACTCTCTGCCGACTTACATCGCGGATAAGGGCTACACCGGCGTGAACTACGCCGTCGCCGATATCCCGCACAACGAGGGCAAGACTTCCAGCTCTGTCGGCGTTATGGATCGCATCATGGCGTTCAAGGACGACAGCGCACCCGATCAGGCTGCCCGCAATGAAGCCATCGGTAAGTTCCTGACCTTCTTCTACGATCCGGAGAACTACGTGGGCTGGGTCAGCATGGAAGACTTCCTGCCGGCTGTCAACTCTGCGGTTGAAGCGCTGGTCGCTGCGAACCCGTCTTTCGAGGCGTGGCTGAACGTTCTGGACGGCTGCAAGTTCTATCCGACCGCCAAGGCGGAGTGGATCGACGTCAAGCAGGGCGCGGCTTCCGTTGAGCAGAACGCGCTGACCGGCGGCGACGTCAAGACGCTGCTGGACGAGCTTCAGGCGAAGATCACCAAATAAGTCTGCTTCATCAGGCGGAAGGGGGTCAGGGAAACCGACCCCCTTCTTTTCGGGTTTTATGAGAGTTTTCGGAGCCAAGGGAGATTGAGGGGGACGATTGGGGCTCTGCCCCAATCGTTTCCCATCGTTCCCTCAGTCGTAACCTAAGAGGAGGTAACGGAGTGAATTCTGTTCTTGTCCGTCATAAGTGGGAGCCGTATGTCTGGCTGCTGCCAAGCATCCTGCTGATGACCATTTTCGTTGTGTTCCCGATCGGCATCGTGTTTAAACTCGCGTTCAGCGAGATATCCAAATCCGGCATCGTCGGCGGTTTCGTCGGCTTGCAGAACTTTAAGGACGCCGTTTCCGCACCGGTCTTTGGCACGGTCATGCTCAATACCGTCGTGTGGGTCGTCTCCGTCGTCGGGCTTTCGACGCTGTTCGGCTTCATCGTCGCAATGGCGCTGAACCAGAAGTTCGCCGGACGTAAGATCGCGCGTTCTATCGTCGTGTTCCCGTGGGCAACGTCGCTGGTCATTCAGGCGTCTATCTGGAATTATATCATCAAGTATGAATACGGAAACCTGAATAACGTTCTGCTCAATCTGGGCATGATCAAGGACGCGATCAACTGGCGCGCAACGTATCAGATCGAGTTCGCATGGGAGTGCGGCGTTGGTATCTTCGTCACCATTCCGTTCGTCACGTTCTGCGTGCTTTCCGGCTTGCAGTCCATTGACGCGGCGTATTACGAGGCGGCGACGGTGGACGGCGCGAATTTCTGGCAGAAGCTCTTCCATGTCACCATCCCGCTGGTTCGTCCGTCGCTGACGGTCAGCACGGTACTCAATATCATCTATGTCTTTAACTCCTTCCCGATCATCTTCACCATCACCAAGGGTGCGCCCGCCAATAAGACGGATACGCTCATCACCTATCTGTACATGCTCGCGTTCTACGACCAGAAGAAGGGACCGGCGACGGCGCTTTCCGTCATCGGCTTTATCATCCTCTGCGCTGTGGCGGGGCTGTATATGGTCATCACCCTGCGGAAGGAGGAAGAGTAAATGGAGCTTTCCGCAAACAAAAAGACGCGCCGCGTACTGGCGCTATGCGTTGCGGCGATCTTGCTGGTCTTTGCCGTGCTGTCCTTCCCGCTGGTGAAGTTTGAAACGACGGTGTTCACCAAGCGCAGTGCCAATACGTTCGTCGGCGACGAGAAGTATCTGGAAGCGAAGGCCGAAGTGGACGCGGTTTGCGCGCAGTATGATGCCGGCAGCGTCACGGTTGATGAGAGCGTGACCGAGCGCACCAATTCAAAAGGCGTGACGACCTCGATGGTCACCTTTACCGTTCGCCAGAGCCTCAAGCGTTCGGGCTGGGCGCTGATGCTCTCCGGCTTTGGTCATGCTCAGGGCATGACGAGCGTCGGCGTGGCGAATGCCGTGCGCATGATGGCGCTGAATCTGGCGGTCGCGCTGGTTTTGCTGCTCGCGGCGAGCCGCAAGACGCTGGATATGCCGCGCGCGGCGATCAGCTCGATGACCAGCCGCCTCTATCTGCTTGCGGGCATTCTGGCGCTTATCGCGCTGCTGATGGTTCCGGAGTTCGCGCGGTCGGTCACCTATACGTTCTCTCGGAGGGTCGATCTGCTTGTCGGCGGGCATATTCAGGATGACGCGCTGCTCGCTGAGATGAATGATTTCCTCTATCACGGCACGGCGGGGGACGATATTCTGACTCTGCTTGGCGGTCTGGATGTGAACGTCAGTCCGGTGCTTTGGATCGCGTTTGCGGCGATTCTGGCGCTGCTGTGCGGCATTACTTACCTGCGCTATGGCGAGCTGCAAAAGACGCTTGCCCGCGGCGGGCTGTATCTGTTCATCCTCATCCTCTGCGTATTCATCCTCTATCCGTTCTATGTCATGCTTATCACGGCGTTCCGCAGCAACGCGGAAACGACGGACATGTACTTCCTGCACATGCTGCCGACCCAGTGGGTATGGAGCAACCTTAAGGATATCTGCGACCGCGGCGTGCTGCGCTTCCTGCTCAACTCCATCATCCTCTCGACCGGTGCGACGGCGATCGCGATGCTCTGCGGCATTCCGGCGGCGTATGCGATGGCGCGCATGCAGTTCAAAGGGCGCAGCCTGTTCCTCGGTTTCGTCATCATGAGCCAGATGTTCTCGCCGGTCGTGCTGCTGGTCGGCATCTCTCAGTTGATGAACACGCTCCATCTCAACGACACCATCATCGGCTTGATGCTCATCAACGCGGCATTCAATCAGGCGTTTGCCATCTGGCTGCTGCGCGGCACATTCGTTTCCATCTCGCCTGAGATGGAGCAGGCGGCGTGTATCGACGGCTGTACGACCGTCGGCGCGCTGATCCACATCCTGCTGCCGATGTCCGCGCCGGGCATCGTGACGACGCTCATCTTCGTCTTTATCAACGCGTGGAACGAATACACCATCTCCACCGTGCTGATTTCGACTCCAACCAACAAACCCATCACCGTCGGCATTACCCAGTTCAGCTCGTTTAACATGATCGAATGGCAGTACCTCTTTGCCGCGGCGCTCATCGCGACGATACCGGTCATCATCCTGTTCATGTGCATCGAAAAACATCTGGCGGAAGGGCTGACTTCCGGCGGCGTCAAGGGCTAAAGAGAGAAGGACATCGACCATGGATAAGAACATTGAATTCGTCGTCGCGCGGTTTGATATTCCAGACGGCGCATGGACGGCGGAGCCTTACGGCAACGGGCATATCAACGATACCTATCTGGTGACGGCGGGCGAAAAGCGGTTCATTCTTCAGCGGGTCAACAGCTACGTTTTCCCCAAGCCGGAGGAGGTCGTCAGCAACATCGTCCATGTGACGGATTATCTGCGCGGCATCATCGAGAAGGAGGGCGGCGACCCGCTCCGCGAGACGCTGACGCTCGTGCCGACGCAGACGGGGGAATACTTTGTGTATGACCCCGAAGGCGGGCTTTGGCGCATGTATCTGTTTATCGAGGATACCATCTCCCGCGACCTGCCGGATACGCCCGAGCTGTTCGAGCTGTCCGGCGAGGCGTTCGGGCGGTTCCAGCGGCAGATCGGCAGCTTTCCGGCGGATACGCTCTTTGAGACAATCCACGATTTTCACAACACGCCGGCACGCTATCAGCAGCTGGAGGACGCCATCGCGCGCAACGAAGCCGGTCGGCTGAGCGAGGTCGGGGAAGAGGTCGCGTTCTGCCGCAAATATGAGCGCGAGGTGCATGTGCTGCTGGATGCGCTGGCGGCAGGGGATATCCCTCTGCGCGTAACGCATAACGATACGAAGCTGAACAATGTGCTGCTCGACGCCAAGACCGGACGCGGCGTCTGCGTCATCGACCTGGACACGGTCATGCCCGGACTGGCGGCGTATGATTTCGGCGATTCCATTCGTTTCGGCGCGAACACTGCCGAGGAAGATGAGCGCGACCTGAGCCGCGTGCAGCTGTCGCTGACGATGTTTGAAGCGTTTACGCGCGGCTATCTGAGCGAAGCAGGGCGGGTGCTGAATCGGCGCGAGATTGAGCTGCTGCCGATGGGAGCGAAGATGATGACGCTGGAATGCGGCATGCGCTTTTTGGCGGATCATTTGAACGGCGATAAGTATTTCAAGGTGCATCGCCCGGGACACAATCTCGACCGCGCTCGGACGCAGTTTGAACTCGTGCGCCATATGGAAGAGAACTGGGCGCAGATGGAAGCTATCGTCGCTAAATACATGTGATCCAAACGACCGGTATTCCCAAGAAATATGGGAAATATCGGTCGTTTTTATACATTCGTGCAAAATGCGCGAAATGAATCGAAAAGAGAAACGCTGAAATGGCTGTAAAAATAGGAGGTGTAAATTTGAAACATACGATATAGAACGAATAAAACGAACAGATTTGATGGAATGAATGGACAGAGCATGCGGCTTTCCGCGTTGATAAACCCTGCCCAATGGGGTATAATAAACCCATTCAACGATCTGAAACGGGAGGGGAATGGGCATATGAAAGCAGCGCCCGCACCGCAGCCGTTGTCAACGTTTGGGCAGTGTTTGAAACAGCTGCTTGCGAAAAGGAAGCTGTCTGCGTCGGCTTTATCGCGCATGATGGAACAGAAGAGCCGAAACGGCATATTCCGAATTCTGGATGATACGAGCGGACCCGCGGCACAGACCGCGTTCTATGACAGCCTGATTGCCTCGGACTGCCTTTCCCTGACGCCGGAGGAGAAGGAAGCGCTCAGCCGCGCGCTGGAGGTCAGCCATGTGGGCGCGGCAGGCTACATGAGCAACCAGGCGATGCACCGGCTTTTGGGCGACGTCGATCTGAAGAATCAGCCGGACGAGCCTTTTGACATCGTAAGGAGCAGCGACGGAAGCCGAACGACATTTGAAGAATCCATGCGGCGGCTGGCGCGGGAGAACCGCTCCGTCCGCTTTGTCATGACGGGCTGCTGCTATCGCTCCATCTTCAAGAAGATTGCGGACGCGTTTGAGCCGGAAGCGGGCTGCAAGGTCAGCATCCTGCATTACATGTATACCGGTGGCGACGATATCATCCGCTTTGTTTCCGCGATACAGCCCGTGTTCTATTCGCCGAGTTACGAAGGCTACTGCATTCAGGAGAATCTGTTCAACACTGAACGCGAGCAGATCTACCGCGCCAATACCATCATCGCGCACTGCGTCGGCAGAAAGGGCGGAAAGAGTTCCTATCTGGTTTCGCTCATCGACCCGCGGCGCATGCTGGTCGTCGATCCCTGCAACGAGAATTATGTCGCGCTGCTGGAGCGGATGATGCGCGAGGATCAGCCGAGGATGCACCGGCTGAAAGCCGCGTTCGCGCTGAATTATACGCCGGGCGATTATCTGGCGTATACCGAGGCGTTCCGCAAGCTGGAAAGCGGGCGCGCGATCTACGATATCAAGCTCGATGTGCCGATGAATTACATCCATCCGGATCTGCTGCTTTCCTCTGTGCGGAAGGGGTTTCCTCAGCAGGGATTCGGCGAGGGCGACGAGTTACAGGAGCTTATCGGTAAGTTTTACGATATCCACTTCAGGCGCTATGAGAATTTCATGACCAAGCGCCGCGCGACCCACACCATCTTCTCCCGCGAAGCGATGATGAGTTTTGCGAAAACCGGCGTGCAGAGCGACCACTTCTTTGCGATGGCGCCTTATGAAAAGCAGGAGCGCATACAGATTCTGGAGCATCTGCGTCAGCAGCATGAAGAGAATCCGTATTTCAACCTCTACTTTTTCAAGCCGGAGTATCACCCGCCGCGCACGGAGATATGCCTGTACGAAGGCAAGGGGACGATGCTCACCAAGGCGGATACGGATTTCAACCTCAGCAATTCGCACGCGGAGACGCTGGTCACACAGAGCGAGTTCTGCCAGAAGTACAAGGAGTTCTATATGAAAGATCTGCTGGTCAGCAAGGTACTCAGCGCGGAGGAAACGACGGCAGTCTTTGGCGAACTGATTGAAGCGGCAAAGGGCAGCGAAGAATAAATCTGATCATAAAAAAACAAGCTTCAAATCGAGAATTTTTGCGATTTGGGGCTTGCTTTTTACTTTATAGGAAATTGCATAAAGCTTGCTCGCGTGCGTAAAGCTTTGAATCTTTACGGACTGTGGCGGAAATGCAGGTGCGCTCACCTGCTTTTTATGAGCGGTTTTCTTTTTTGCAGGGGCATTTTTCCGGATGAATCGGAATGAAAAAGTATATAAGGAAACTTGGATTTAATCGAAGCCATGAACGGAACGATAAAATATGATATAATAAAGCCAGCAAATGCGGAGCGGGATGCGCCGTAATCGGAACGCGGTACGGCGGCAACGCTTTTGAAATGGATGCGGGCGAAACCAGACAGGTAACGGTCAGTCTGCCGGAGAAATTACATATAGGCGCGCCGCTGCGTGTCAGCGCGTTGAATGCAGCGCCGCAGTTGATTTCGTGGAGATGAAACGGAAGGAGAAGCGTATGAACGAAAAGTTTGAAGGGTTGAAACGGCGCATGTTTGCGCTGGCAGGCTGCGATTGGGCGGGAGAGGTCTGCCTGAAGGACGGGGACGAGCTGAGCCTTTCGCTGGATGACGGGCGCTTGACGGTGGAAGCGCCGGATCTTTCGGCTGCCGGCAGAGGCTTATTTCTGGCGGCATGCGCGCTTCGGGACGGCGGGGATGTGCCAAAGCTGCATCAGAAGCGGCATATCGCTTCCTGCGGCATGATGCTGGATATGTCGCGCGGCGGCGTGATGAAGGTGGAAGCGGTCAAACGGATGATCGACGCGCACGCGGCGCTCGGATTGAACATGATGATGCTCTATACGGAGGATACCTATACCGTGCCGGAAGCGCCCTATCTGGGCTATCTGCGCGGGCGGTACACGGAAAAAGAGCTTCGGGAGATGGATGATTACGCGGCGGATTCCGGCGTGGAGCTGGTTCCCTGCGTACAGACGCTGGCGCATCTGGAGCAGTTCCTGCAATGGGATGTCAATCGGGAAATCAAGGATAATGACTGCGTGCTGATGATCGACGAGCCGAAAACGTACGAATGGATCCGCGCGGCGCTGACTACGCTCCGCCGCTGTTTCCGAACGAACCGCATTCATATCGGCATGGACGAAGCGCATGGCGTCGGGCTTGGCGAGTATTATCAGAAGCATGGACCAGTCGATCGGTTTGCGCTGCTGACCCGCCATTTGAATCGGGTCGTGGATATCTGCAAGGAGTTGGGGTTCAAGCCCATTATGTGGAGCGACATGTTCTACCGTCTGGGCTCCAAGATCAACGATTATTACGATCCGGAAGCCGTTGTGCCGGAGTCTGCCGTTGCGGAGATTCCGGATGTGGCGCTGTGCTACTGGGATTATTATCATACGGATGAAAAGTTCTACGCGGATATGCTGGAAGGGCATCGGCGCATGGGCAAGGAGGTCGTCTTTGCAGGCGGAATATGGACATGGGCGGGTATCCTGCCGCATGTCCGCAAGACGAACGCGACGTCGTATCCGGCTCTCCGCGCCTGCCTGAAAGCGGGGATCGGCACGGTTCTGGCGACCTCGTGGGGCGACGACGGAGCCGAAACGGATTTCCGGCTGGCGCTCAACCAGCTTCCGATCTATTCTGAGCATGTATGGCTGGGAGAAGCCTGTACGCGCGCCGAAGTTGAAGAGATGGGCGAGAGACTGACAGGGCTGTCGAAAGCATGCTATAACGCGATGGGCGCTTTCTATGCGGATGACGAGGATCATCGCCCGGGCAAGGGACTGTTCTACTGTGATCCTCTGTATCCGCTGACGGAGGGTATGTGGGATCTGACCGGTTATCGGGAAGGGCTGGAGGAAGGAATCAAGACGCTGGAGCCTCATCTGGATGATCCGCGCTGCGAATACGCATGGTTGGCGCTGCGCATTGCGCTGAATAAGCTGGAATGGGTGACTGCGCTGCGTCCGGCGTATATCCGCGGCGATAAGACGGCTGTGCTGGCGATGGCGGATGAAAAGCTGCCGACGATGCGGGGCTTGTATGTGCGGATGACGACGGTCTGGCGCGAGCAATGGGAGGATGGACGCAAGCGCAACGGCTGGGAAACGATCTGCGCGCGTCTGGGCGCGGTGATCGCGCGACTGGATGATACGCAGCGTATTCTCACCCGCTGGGCGGAAGGAAAGATCGAGTTCATCGAGGAGCTGGATGAAACGCCGCTTTCAGCTCGCCGCCTGTATGGGCGTCAGGATTACCACGCGATGAGCTTCCCGCAGTTCCGCTGAGGTGTACGGCTATGGCAGACGTGAGCGAACAGGG
>CAKTXP010000077.1 GCA_934631055.1 uncultured Clostridia bacterium
GTTCCCCTTTCACGCGCATCCCTGGTCTTTTCAAAAAAGCGGGCTGAGCCCGCCTGCATTTCCGCCACAGTCCGTAAAGATTCAAAGCTTTACGCACGCGAGCAAACTTTATGCAATTTCCTATAAGCCAAAAAAGCAGCGCCGCGAAGATCCACGGCGCTGCTTTGGGTATGTGATTTTACTTGGCGAACTCGGTGCAGCGGGTCTCGCGGATGACATTGACCTTGATCTGTCCCGGATATTCCAGCTCATTCTCGATGCGCTTGGCGATCTCACGGGCAAGCACATACGTTCCCTCGTCGGAGATATCCTCCGGTTTGACCATGATGCGGACTTCGCGTCCGGACTGAATCGCGAACGACTTCTCGACGCCCGGGAAGCTGTTGGAGATTTCCTCCAGCTTTTCCAGTCGGCGGATGTAGTTCTCGATGCTCTCGCGGCGCGCACCCGGACGAGCAGCGGAAATCGCGTCCGCCGCCTGAATCAGCACGGCTTCAACAGTCTGCGGCTCGATATCGTTGTGATGCGCAGCGATGCAGTGAATGACTTCCGGAGACTCGTGATAGCGCTTCGCCATCTCGACGCCCAGCTCGACGTGCGTGCCTTCCAGCTCGTGGTCAACAGCCTTGCCGATATCGTGCAGCAAGCCCGCGCGCTTGGCGAGCTGAACATCCGCGCCCAGCTCCGACGCCATCAAGCCCGCCAGATGGCTGACCTCGATGCTGTGCTGAAGCACATTCTGACCGTAGCTCGTGCGGTAGCGCATGCGGCCGAGCAGCTTCACCAGCTCGTGATGGATGCCGTGCATATTGGTCTCAAAGATAGCCTGCTCACCGGCTTCGCGGATCTGGTTGTCCACTTCGCGCTTGGCTTTCTCGACCATCTCTTCGATGCGCGCCGGATGGATGCGTCCGTCGGCGATAAGCTTTTCGAGCGCGATCCTCGCGATCTCGCGGCGGATGGGGTCGAACGCGGAAACGATGACCGCTTCCGGCGTATCGTCGATGATAAGATCAACGCCCGTCGCCGTTTCCAGCGTACGGATGTTACGGCCCTCGCGTCCGATGATACGGCCCTTCATGTCCTCGTTAGGCAGGGACACCACGGAGACCGTCGTCTCCGCAACATGGTCGCTGGCGCAGCGCTGAATCGCCATGGCGACGATGTTGCGCGCTTTCTTCTCCGCCTCGTCCTTCGCGTTCTGCTCGATCTCGCGGACCATGACGCCCGCGTCGTGATACGCTTCCTTCTGGATGCGCTGCACGATCATGTCGCGCGCCTCGTCCTGCGTCATTTTCGCGACGCGTTCAAGCTCCGCCTGGCTCTTCTCTTCCAGTTCCTTCGCGGTCTTTTCGGCTTCCTCCGCGGCGGTTTTCTGGCGGGCGCTGTATTCCTGCGCTTCCGCGGTCAGGCGGTCGAGTTCGTTCTGCTTGCGTTCAAGGGTCGTTTCGCGCGCGTCGAGATTGTCTGCCTTCTTGTCGAGGGTCTCCTCTCTCTGGGTCACGCGGCGCTCGCTGCGCTGAACCTCGGCGCGGCGGTCGCGGATCTCGCGGTCAAGCTCGTTCTTCAGGCGGATGACTTCCTCTTTCGCCTCAAGGATGCTTTCCTTCTTCTTCTCCTCTGCCCGACGCTGCGCGTCCTCCAGCAGATTACGGGCATATTCTTCGGTGCGCCCGATATTCTTTTCCTGAACATTCTTGCGGTACATGTAGCCCGCCGCAAGACCCGCCGCGAGCGCGATGATGATCGCCAATACGGTAAACAAAAACGCCAATCTGCTTCACACTCCTTCTTTGCCAGATTCTCAATTTCATTTCAAATACAGATGGGCAAAGCCGAAAAAAGTATGCAGATCGACGCCTGATTTTCTGGCGATAAAACAACACAAATTAGACGTAAGGAACAATACCGCTTGGGATACGCGCCCTTACGGTCTCTCCGCCTATCAAGTTTTGATGTATCAAACGCACGGAAACGGCAGTTTAAACGCACCCTGCGCCCCGCGCGCAATATCCAGCACAGCCTTACCTGCACACGTTTTCACTTTGACTAACTCTATTTTAACGTTGAAAAACCCTCGTGTCAAGAGAATTTGTCAATCCGGTGAAATTTCGATGACAAATTTAAGCAAAACATATAGAAAAAGGCAGGCATTTCTGCCCGCCTGCGCCGATATTTTTACTTTCCGATATGCTCAAGAAAGTCGTCCTTCTCCTCGTCCAGCCCGACGTTGGTAAACGCCAGACCAAACTTGGAATTGTCGTAGTCGCCGAAATCCTCAACATGGTAGCGCGTCGTCTGCTGGGAGACATGGCAGGCAAACGCGGCTTCCGCGACATCGAACGCCGTCTTTCCGCCGAAGGCTTCCAGAGGCTGACGCCAATCCATCTGGATGGGATTCTCTTCATAAAGATGGAGATAGAGCTTGCTGATCTGCCACGGCTCGGTCTGCGCCAGCTTCTCGTTCTGATAATCCGGGTCAGCCGCCAGCGTCACCGCCGCCTGCGCCGCATCCGCCGCCGCACGGTGCGCGCCGTGGCCATATTCGCCGTTCACGTCCTGCGTGACCACGACATCCGGCTTGCACGCGCGGTATACCCCGACGACATAGCGTATAACGGCTTCCCTGCTCCATCCCTTCTGCTCATACATCTGGGAAAGGAACGTCTGGTACTTATCCGGAAAATGCCCAATGATGGGATAATTCTTCACACCGCAGAGCCAAAGCCCGTCGAGCAGTTCCAGCCTGCGATAAGACGTCGTCGGCACAAGATAAGCGACCTGCACCTTCATCTTTCTCTCGCCAGCATAATAGGGTATCGTGCCGCCCAGAAACAGGATCTCGTCATCCGGATGCGCGGCAAGCGCCAGCAGGTCTGCCTTTTCAAGCGGCGGCTCCCACTGCTGTACCCAGTCCGGCGCGTCTCCCTCGGCAAAGACATGCAGCTCGATGATAAACATCCGCCCCTCCGCGTCCTTGGGACGGATGCGTATCTGCTCATATCCCGCGTCCAGCGGCACATACTGCGCCAGGAAGCCCGTTTCATAGGTCAAAAGAGTCTTCCAGTTTCCCTCTTCATCCAGCGTCTGGACGTCAAACGGCGTCGCGCTGTCAAAGAACTGGATATACAGACTGCCGATGTTCTCTCCCTGCGGCGCCTGAATATCCAGATAGGCGCTGCGATTGGTCGAGGACGACCAATAGGACGTGTATCGTCCGTCCGTCATATGGTTCAGCGTCTTTTTTCCTACGCTGGACAGCGTGCAGTCCTTTGTGATTTCCTGCGCGGTCTGAGCCGACGCGGCAGAGACCCACAGCAAAAGCGCCGCCATGATCAGCGGCAGGACGATCTTCTTCATGTATCCTTTTCCTCAACTTTTTATTTTCCCCATCATACCACATTCTTCCGATAAAATAAAGCCGCTCCTGTTTTTTATCTTGTTCCCGCCAATAAACGATGCTATAATAGGAATGTTGCCATGCGCAGCGTCGGAAGGAACCTCAACAAGCACTTGAAAGGAAGAATTCACTTCATGGGTATCAATGCGATCGTCGGTCAAAGCGGCGGACCTACTTCTGTCATCAACGCCAGCCTTGCGGGCGTGTTCAGCGCATGCCGGGCGCACGGCGTGCCAACCGTCTACGGCATGCGTTTCGGCGTGCAGGGGCTTTTGCAGGATAAGCTGGTCAACCTGACCGATGCGCTCAGCGCGCCGGGCGCGCTCGACCTGCTGCGCCATACGCCGGCTTCCTATCTGGGAAGCTGCCGCTACAAGCTGCCGCCCGTCGGCGAAGGCGAGGATATCTACCGCGCGCTGTTCGATATCCTGCATCGCTATGATATCGGCTATTTCTTCTACGTCGGCGGAAACGACAGCATGGATACCATTCTCAAGCTGAGCGACTATGCCTCCAAAATCGGAAGCGATATCCGCTTCATGGGCGTGCCGAAGACCATCGACAACGACCTGATGGTTACCGACCACACGCCCGGCTACGGTTCTGCGGCGAAATATATCGGCATGACGATTAAAGAGCTTGTCCGCGACTCGACCATCTACGACCTCAAGTCCGTAACCGTCGTGGAGATCATGGGCAGGAACGCGGGCTGGCTGACCGCCGCAGCCGCGCTTGCCGAGGACGAGGACTGCGAGGGCGCGGCGATGATCTGCCTGCCGGAGATCCCGTTCGACCCTGAGCATTTCATCGCGCGTGTCGCGGAGATTCAGAAGGAAACGCCGTCGCTGGTCATCGCGGTATCCGAGGGCATCCGTGTCGCGGACGGGCGCTATGTCTGCGAGCTGGCGGACAGCCATCTGGTCGTCGATCCGTTTGGTCACAAGTATCTGGGTGGAACGGCGCGCTATCTCGCCAGCCTGATCGGCGCAAAGCTGGGCTGCAAGACCCGCGCCGTCGAGCTTTCGACCCTCCAGCGCTGTGCCGCGCATGCCGCGAGCCTGACGGACGTTTCCGAATCGTTTGCCGTCGGAGAAGCTGCCGCGAGCGCCGCGCTTGCGGGCAGAACCGGCATGATGACGGCGCTCAAGCGCGTCAGCGACGCGCCGTATCTCTGCACGACGGAGCTGCACGACATTCACGACATTGCGAACCTTGAAAAAACCGTGCCGCTCTCCTACATCGACGCGGAGAACTACCGTCTGCGCGAGCCGTTCTTTGCCTATGCGCGTCCGCTCATCGAGTCGGAGGTCGAACCGGAGTACGTTCGCGGCTTGCCGCGCCATCTCAAGCTGCCGAGGTAAGGGGGACGGGGAAAACGATGCGGGACGCTGTCCCGCACCCTGCCAAGAACCTGAGGTTCTTGGATTTCCCACTTCATGGATTGCTTTGCAATCCATGAAGTGGGAAATAGCAAAACATCCTGTCTTTCTGAAGTACTGTCAGGCTCATAGACCTGATATTTCAAGAAAAATCTAAGGATTTGCGCCCGAAGGTTTCCAAAGGGCGATGCGCCAAACGGGCGCCGTAAACGTTCGGAAAGCCCTTTGGTGGGGCGATGGGGCAAAGCCCCATATCCTGAATTGCTTAGGAAAGCTCTGAATAAATGAGGTAGTGCGATAACGAACGGAATTTCTGTCAGATGCGATTGCAGAAATCGAAGGTTTACTGGAGGTAAATCGAGATTTCTGTAAGAAGCAGATGGCTGAAATTCAGCCGTTAGCGTGCTGCCGAATTATTCAGAGATTCCTTAGATTGTTACTTCTAAAACGTTCGTTTTAAGCCTGACACCCCCTTTAAAGGAGTATCCGCCATGCTTGCCAAAATCTGTCTGAAGCGGTTCCGCTATCCGGTCTACGCGCTGTTTATGCTGATGATCTGCTATCACTTTGCCGAGCGCTGGGACAGCGGCGCGCTGTACTCGCTCTTCCTGCTCATCCTGCTTCCGCTCTTCGTCATCGCGCTGGGCTGGGCGGTGTATACGTCGATTCGCGACGCCATCCGCTATAAGCGCGACGGCGCTCTGCCCTGCGACCCGCCGACGCTGGCGGAGCGCGTCGTCTGGTTCATTCAGGATGAATGCAGCGTGATCAAATCACTTGACGGACGCGGAAAGGCGCGCTTTTTCGCCTTTCGGATCTTGGGCATTGCATTGACTGTCGCAGGATTGGCGCTCATCGTTTCCGAACGCATTATTTCAGGGACGCTTGTTTTAATCGCAGGCTTTGCGCTGATTTACAGCGCCGTCAGCAGGAAAAAGCACACATAAGTAAAATCGGCTTATTCTCTCGTTTGAAAGAATAAGCCGATTTGATTTGAAATACAGAAACACGGGCTATTCTCCCCTCCCGCGGTGGTGAATAGCTTTTTTGCGCACATTTTTTCAGCTGTCGCAAAGCGATAGCGTAGTAAGGGTGCAGGGAACATCATTCCCTGCCGGGGAATCGGAACCATGCGCCCGCTGTGCGGGATTCAGCGTGGCGGAAATCGGAAATCGTAAGGAGCGCTTGCGCGTTCGCGAAGCAGGCGCGTCTGCCGCAGGCAGAGGACAGCGCCCCTATGCGAGTTTCCCGGACTTGGGGCGGCGCCCCAAAAACGTCCCCCTTCTCTCACTCTCTTCCAAGCAGCGCTGCGCCGATAATGCCCGCATCTGCGCCAAGGCGTGCAAGCTGGATGCTCGGATACGGCAGCGTCTTGAAAAAGACCAACGGCTTCACTGCGTCGCGAACCGCGCTGAGCAGATATTCGCCCGCCATTGACACGCCGCCGCCCAGAACGATAACCTCCGGGTCAAGCACGTTGAAGATATTGACAATGCCATGCGCCAAGCCCTTCACATAACCGTCAAATACGCGCTTGGCGGTCGCGTCGCCTTCCTTAGCGCAGTCGATGACGATCTTCGCGTTGATCTTTTCCGGATCGCCGCCGCAGCGTTCCATGATGAGGCTCTTCGGGTCTTTCTCCACCGCGCGCTGCGCGTCGCGGATAATCGCCGTCGCGGACGCATAGCGCTCAAAACAGCCGCGGTTGCCGCAGGTGCAAAGCTCGCCGTCCATCTGGATAATCATGTGACCGATTTCCGAACCGATGCCGTGCGCGCCGGAATACGGCTTGCCATGGATGACGATGCCGCCGCCGACGCCCGTACCCAGCGTGATGAAAACGCTGGAATCCGTTCCCTTGCTTACGCCCGCGATGGACTCCGCATAGCCTGCGACCGTCGCGTCGTTATCCACGATGACCGGAGTATTGAAATACTTGCGCATCTCGGATACGAACGGCACTTCATGCCAGCCCAGGTTCGTGCAGAAGGGGATGATGCCGGTCTTCGGGTCGCAGATGCCCGGCACGCCGACGCCGATCGCCGCAACGTCGTCCATCGTGATGCCTGCCTGCTGTGCAACGTCCTTGCAAAGCATGGCAATGTCATGAATGATATTCTGATACGGGCGCTCCTTCATCGTCGGGGTCGAGCCTTTGGAAAGGATCTCGCCCTGCTCGTTGACAACGCCGGCTTTAATGCCGGTTCCACCCAGATCCACGCCAATGTACATCATGTATATGCCTCCCTGTTTTGGTGTTAATTTAGCATTTTTTGGGGTCACGATGGGCTGCCGACCCGGGAAACTCGTATAGAAATGCAAAGCATTTCTTACGATTTCCGATTTCCGTCACGCTGAATCCCGCACAGCGGGCGCGTGACTTCAATCCCAGACCTGCCTGAGGGATTTCAGTCCGGGAAACTCGTATAGAAACGCAAGCGTTTCTTACGATTTCCGATTTCCATCACGCTGAATCCCGCACAGCGGGCGCGTGATTCCAATCCCCTCAGACTCCCTTCTTCGCTTCGCGCAGCTTTAATATAGATGGATATACGATGCGCATGCGCATCGTCCCGAAAAGATGATTTAAACCGCCGCGAAGCGGAGAAAGGGTGCAGGGAACAACGTTCCCTGCCGGGGCTTGGGGCAGAGCCCCAATCGTTCCCCCGTTCTCCTCACTCGCTCGTCTGCCCATAGTGCTGCGCCAGCCTGCGGTCAAGCTCCGCCACGGCGTCGTATCCTTCCGCCTTGAGCCGCCAGTTGCGCGCCGCGATCTCTACAATGGTCGCCAAGCTTCTTCCGGGGCGGACGGGCAGCTCGATCAGCGGCAGCGGCACGCCCAGGATATCCATGCTCTTTTCCTTGTTGCCCAGCCGATCGTAATCCTTGCCCTCGTGCCAAAGCTCCAGATGGATGACCAAGTCGATTCTGATTCGCCGAACGATTGCGCCAATGCCGAAAATTTCTTTGACATCGACGATTCCGATGCCGCGCAGCTCAATGAAATCGCGCACCATTTCCGGCGATTCGCCATAGAGCGTGCGCCCGACACGCGAGATATCGACCACGTCGTCCGTGACAAGCTGATGTCCGTGCTTAATCAGTTCCAGCGCACATTCGCTCTTGCCCACGCCGCTTTCGCCCGTAATCATCAAGCCTACGCCGTATACATCCATCAATACACCGTGGCAGGTCTGCCGCGGCGCAAGCGCTTCGCTCAGAAACGCGATGGCTTTCGCAGAAAAAACGCTCGTTTCCTCGTCCGCGCCATAGACCGGCACGTCGTTCTCCTGCGCCCGTTCCAGCAGCGCCGGAGGGCATTGCATGCCGCGGGCGATGATGATGCAGGGGATATGATAGGAAAAATAGCGCGTCAGCCGGTCATCCAGCACGTTCGGCGGCAGGCTGCCCAGATACGCCATCTCCGTCTTTCCAATGACCTGCGGTCTTTCATAGGCGAACACGTCGAAATAACCGGCGAATTGCAGCCCCGGGCGGCAAAGGTCCGCCTGATCGATGCTCTCCGCCTTCTCCCTGCCCGCGGCGCTGATGGTTCGCAGTTCCAGCGCCTGGGCGAGCTTATGCGGGGATATGCCCATTCTTTTTCCTCCCGTTGTGGTCTTATTCCCATTATACCCCATCTGCGGCTCCAAGACCATAGGCGGACGCATTTTTCCGTCAAAAATGACGTTTATTCCCCGTCCGCACTCAGCAAGCGTTTATAGGTCGCATCCATGGCAATTGCGCCCATCGGCGCGGTCATCAAAATCGCAAGCACGGCGACGGAGAGGACGATCTTTCCGCAATCAAGCCCCATCGCCAGCGGCGTTGCGCCAATCGCCGCCTGAACGGTCGCCTTAGGCAGATACGCCAGCACGCAGAACAGCCGCTCCTGCCGGGTGAGCTTCGTTCCCGCGACGCAAAGCGCCGTGCCCAGCGAGCGGATAACCAGCGCAAGCAAAATCATCAGCACAGCGCCCGCGCCCGCCTCCATCGTATACCGAATATCGACCGCCGCGCCGACCAGCACGAACAGCAGAATCTCCGCCGCCTGCCAGAGCTGACCCACTTTCCCGGAAAACGCCGCGGCGCAGGGTTTCGGGCTTTCTCTCCGGATCATCACCGCCATGCCCATAACCGCCAGCAGACCGGAGAAAGCGACGCTCCCCTTCGCCCATTCTTCTGCCGCAATGAGCAGGCAGGAAACCGCCAGCATCACCACCGTCCGCATGGTGTGGTTCAGCGAGCATCGTGCAAAGAATCTGCTCAGCAGCCATCCGCATACCGCACCCGTCAGCGCACCCAGCACGATCGAGCAGGGCACCGCGGCAAAATCCGACAGCCTCACCTCGCCGCCCTGCGCCATCCGCGCAAACGTCGTAAACAGCACGATGACATATACATCATCGCACGATGCGCCCGCCATAATCATCTGCGGCACGCCCTGCGCCGTCCCGCGCTTTTCCTCCATCAGCCGCACCATGCGCGGCACAACGACCGCCGGAGACACCGCGCCCAGCACCGCCCCCATGACCGCCGCTTCCATATGGGTAATCCCCAAAATGGTCGGCGCAAACAGCACAAACGCCGCGACCTCAAACGTTGCCGGCACGAATGCCATCATGATTGCCGGACGTCCAACCTTTTTCAAATCCCCAAGATCGAGCGACAGCCCCGCCCTAAGCAGAATGAGCATCAGTGCCAGCTTGCGCAGGTCCCCCGATATTGCCAAAATGGACGGATCGAGCAGACCGAGCGCATACGGTCCGATGAGGATGCCGACAAGCAGCATGCCGATCATGCGGGGCAGGCGCATCCTTTCAAACACCGCCGCGCCCAGCATGCCAAAGAGAAACACAAACGCCAACGAAGCAAACATACAAAAAATCCTTTCCTCTTTTTTATCAAAGCTTTCCTATCAAAGCATCATCACATGCTGCCCAGCTTGTTGACATCAGCAAACTTGGCTCGAATAGCAAAATTAAGAAATTCAGCTATTCTTTCATTTGCGGAAAGGGCTATTCTCCCCCCTCCGGGGGAGAATAGCTTTTTGTCTACAGTCTGAGCAGCATAACATGCTGCCCAGCTTGTTGACATCAGCAAACTTGGCTTGAATGGCAAAATTAAGAAATTCAGCTATTCTTTCATTTGCGGAAAGGGCTATTCTACCCCCCCTCCGGGGGGGGGAGAATAGCTTTTTGTCTACAGTCTGAGCAGCATAACATGCTGCCCAGCTTGTTGACATCAGCAAACTTCGCTTGAATAGCAAAATTAAAAAATTCAGCTATTCTTTCATTTGCGGAAAGGGCTATTCTCCCCCTTCGGGGGAGAATAGCTTTTTATCTACAGTCTGAGCAGCATTGACATCCAGCCGGAATGAACGCCCCACGCTGTCTTCCCTCCATGCAAAACCTCAGCA
>CAKTXP010000078.1 GCA_934631055.1 uncultured Clostridia bacterium
TACAGGGAAAGATGCGGCGCATAGCCCGCGGGGATAAATGATTGACCCATGGGAGATCCCTCTTTTCGTTGAAATATGGGGGTACGTCGGGCTGCCGCCCAGACTCCCTTCTCCGTTTCGCGGTGGTTTGAACAAGCTTAAACATACGACGCGCATGCGCGTCGTTCACTAAAGCTTTTTTAAATTGCCGCGAAGCGAACTGGGAAGTCCAGGAACCTCAGGTTCCTGGTGGGGTTTGGGGCAAAGCCCCAATCGTTCCTTCTCTCGTAAGTATACCGCGCGCATAGATGATGCGCAAGAAAAATCATTCTCCGCTGAGCGCAAACAGCGCCGCGCCCAGCGCGCCGCAGAGATCGGGATTCTCGCTGATGAACAGCGGCGCGTCGAGCTTCTTTTCCAGTTCGCGGACGACGCCCAGATTCCGCGCGACGCCGCCGGTCATCATATAGGGCGCGCATCCCCTGGCGCGGGCAGCCATGGAAGCGGTCTTTCCGGCGATGGATTTGTTCAAGCCGTGGATGATGTCGCTGTCCGTATGGTTGTCGGCGATGAGAGAAATGACCTCGGATTCCGCGAACACGGTACACATGCTGGAGATAGTCAGCTCCTTGTCCCATGTCAGCCCGCGCTGGCTCATCTCGCCCATGTCCAGCTCAAGCGTCCGCGCCATCATTTCCAGAAAACGCCCCGTACCCGCGGCGCATTTGTCGTTCATGACGAAATTGCTGACATTCCCGTCCTCGGACAGGCAGATGACCTTGCTGTCCTGCCCGCCGATATCGACGATGGTGCGCACGGCGGGATTGAGAAAATGCGCGCCTTTGGCGTGGCAGGTGATCTCCGTCCTGGAATCGGTCGAAAACGGGATGCTATAGCGCCCATAGCCTGTGGCGACGATGGCGGCGAAGTCATCAGCCGAAGCATCCAGCTTTTGGCAGACCTGTTCGAGCGCCGCCTGTGCGCCCGTCTGCGCGCGCGGGCCGGTGCGGACGATGGCGAAGGCGAGCATCTTCTTCTGTTCATCCAGAACGACCATGTTCGTCGTTGTTGAGCCGCTGTCGATACCGGCATAGAGTCCCTTCTTCCCCTTCGTCCGGACGATTTGCGTCCGGGAAAGCCCGAGGCTTTCGCGGAAGGCTTCCAGCCGCGTGGAAAGCTGTCCCATGGCGGCAAGGGTATAATCCGTTTCGATCTTGAGCGTCGGAACGGCGCTCTTCTTTTTCAGGTCGGCATATTCAAAACCATAGTAATCGCAGAACTTGACGGTATTGTAGACGATGCCCTTGAGGTTCTCGTTTTCGTAGAGCATCCGGCGTCCGGCGATATCCGTCATGCGCATGCAAGGCGTCATGCGCAGGAGCGCTCCGGCGTACCAGTCCATGAGCTGCTCAAAGGAATAGTCCGCCGCGTCCTTTGGCGGTTCTTCCAGCGTCCGCAGTCCGCTGCACGTCAGGTTGACGACCGGCAGAGGGAACGCGTCGCGGATCATGCCCAGCAGCTGAGGGCTGACGCGCGCGCCGAGGATGCCGATGAACGGTTCATTCGGCAGAAGAAGATGGGAATTATCCCGGCAGGCGGATAGAAAGCGCTCAAGGGAAAATCCGCTCTGCCGATACGCGCCGTATGCCTTGGCGAAACGGCAAAGCTCTTTGGCAAAGCGCGCGCGGGCGCATCCGCTGTCGTCATGCGGCAGGTCGATTTGAAAAAGGAAGCGGCGCGGCTTCTGCGCGTCCAGCACGTCGAACGCCCGACGTGTGGCGTCGCAGCAGTCCGTCAGCACGAGTTCTTCTTCCCCCTGCGCCTGCTGAATGAGCGCTTTGGCGTGGCAGCAGAGGTTGGCGTGGGTCAGCGTCTCGGCGGCGGAAAAATCCTCCGCTTCCGCGTCGAGCAGCCGCGCTTCCCCGCCGAAAGCCTGAATCAGCTCGACCGGCGTATATTTACAGCCATATCCGATCATGAAGAAAGCCCCTCCAATTGTTCAAGGAATGCGCCGATGCGCGTGACCATCTGCCCGTCGGCGACGTTGCGGCTGTCGCATCCGTCGCCGTCCAGAACGAGCGTCGGCAGACCGGCGTCCGCGAGCCTCTGCCGCGCCAGCAGCGCCATGCCCATCGTCTGCTTACATCCCCAATGGCAGAAGAGGATGACGCCGTCGGCGTTCAGCGCTTTGGCATGGGTAATCGCGGCGTTTATCCGTCGGGTGGACGAACCGCTCTGCACGTTGTCGATGAGGCGGCGCGCCATGCTCTCATAAGGCTTGTCCGGGTCAAGTTCTCCCGGATAATCCAGCGTCATATCACAGCCGACCAGCTCGCATCGCCCGTCCTGTTCGAGCAGGCGGACGAGAGAATCCTGCCAGTTCGGGAGGGTGTGGATAAAGAAGATGCGCTTGCGCTTCGTCGTGCTTCGCGCAGGCGCGCGTCTGGCGGTCTGAATCAATTCGTCGGCATAGCGTTCGCTGTCCTCGCATCCAAGCAGGCAGTGCGTCGCGATCAAGCCGCAAAGCTCGCCGGTCATGGTCGTGTCCTGCGTCACGTCTGCCCGCAGACGGACATATTCGCGCATCTTGTTCAGCGTCCGGTTGGAACGGGCGATGGTTTCGCGCAGACGCGCTTCGTCGAGCTTTCTTCCGGTCAGCTCTTCCAGCTTTGCCGCCAACGCGCGGAGCTGGTCGGCAGCGTAGAAAACGGCGTCCTCGTCCGTATGGGAAGGCACGTCGATGGAGATCTGCGGCACATCGTAAAATGCCGACAGGCGGCGGAAGGAGAGCTGATTCGCGTCGCAGGCGAGCGTCGTATTGGCGATGAGCAGGGGCTTGGGCAGGACGCCCGATTCCGCCATGCCGATCATCGTCTTTTGATACGAGCAGAAGCTCTCCGGAACGCCTGCCGTTTCGGCATATTCGCCGAACACATGCTGACAGGCTGTGCAGGCGACATAGACGGCGAGCCCTTCCGGAAACATGGGCTGCAAGCCCATTGCGTGCATCAGCTCGCAGGGCATGAAGATATTGACCATAACGGCGCTCTGCGGATGCTTCATGGCGCGGACGATGGTCTTGGCGATGGTTCCGTTCATGCGCTTATAGGCGGATCTTGCGTCCGTCAGGCGGGTGCATGAGCCGGAAAAGCCGACCCATGAATACGCCGCTGTCAGCATGCGGCGCGCACGGTCGGGATGCTCAGGCACGTTTTTGGAGATGATGCTGCCGAGGGTTTCGATATATTTTTGCATAAAACTCCTGTGTGATTCAATAAAAAGCCAAGATGTCAGGAATGAAGAACAGCTCACTCCATGCTCCCCATTATAGTTTTGCGGGCAGGCTGCGTCAAGCGCGGCATGATTTCCCGCTTTTCTTTCGTCATGTGTTTTGTTATAATAAGCAAAAACAGGAGGGTATATGAAAAAGTTATTGTCCATGGTAGCGGCGGCACTGCTCGCCCTCTTCGGTCTTTCGGCACAGGCACAGGAATTGACCGTGCAGTTTTTTGATATGGGTAAAGCCGACGCAATGCTGATTACTGCGCCGACCGGCGAACATATCCTCATCGACGCGGGAACGAATAAAGGCGGTAAAAAGCTGGCGGAGCGATTCGCGGCGGACGACGTGGACGAGATCGACCTGATGATGATCACTCATTTTGACAAGGATCATGTCGGCGGCGCGGATAAGGTGCTGGAAGCCGTATCCGTCGCGCGGGTCGTTATGCCCCAGTACGCCAAGGAGAGCAAGCAGTACACCCAGTTCATGAAAGCGCTTTCCCAAAGCCCGAAGACGCAGGTCGATATCCTCAGCGCGAAGAGCGAAAAGACGTTTGAATTTGGGGATACCGTTCTGCGCGTCACCGCCGCGCAGGAAACGGACTACGGCATCGACGAAGAGAACGACTTTTCCCTGGCAACCTATCTGACGTATGGCGAAACGAGATTCCTCTTTACCGGCGACGCGGAAGACGCGCGCCAGACCGAGCTTCTCCGCGCGGGCGATATCGCCTGCGATGTGCTGAAAGTGCCGTATCACGGACGGGCGGTCGATGTCAGCGCGGCGTTTCTGAGCGCCTGCCATCCGAAGATTGCGTTCATTACGGACAGCGATGAAGACCCTGCCGACCCGGTTATCGTGAAGCTGCTTGAAAGCATGGGGACGGATGTGCATAGCGCGAGGGACGGCGACCTGTGCGTCATTTCGGATGGAAAAAGCGTCAGGATCAAGTGACGCTTTTTCCGGCTGAGCCTTTGAGAGCGGCGCTTTCGCCGCTTTGCGGGAAAAAAGGAGATTTATGGATACCGAAAAACAAAAGCTGAATCTGCTGTGCGACGCGGCACAGCTTCTGCTGGAAAACGGGAGCGAAACCTATCGCGTGGAAGAAACCGCGCAGCGCATGGCAAAAGGACTGAATATTGAGCATGTCAACATCGCGGCGCTGCCGACGACCGTTTTTCTGGAAGCGGACGGATGCGCATGTGTGCGGCGCATCAGCCGGCGCGGAACGAACAGCCAGCGCATCGCCATGGTCAACGAAATCTCCCGCAGGATTGAGCGCGGCGAGATGACCCCGGATATGGCAAAGGAAGAGCTTGAAAGAGCGCGGCGGATGCCCGGCTTTTCGCAGAGGACGATTCTCTTTGCGTATGCGCTGGCAGCGGCGAGCTTCTGCCTGCTCTTCGGCGGAGACGCGGGAACGTTTGTCGTTACGTTCGCTATCGGCGTGCTGGTGCAGGCGGTTCTGCCCCTCTTTGCGCAGATTCCGATGGGCGCGCTGTTTGGCAATTTTGTCGGCGGACTGCTGACCGCCATGCTTGCGCAGGGCATCCATGCGCTTATCCCCTACGGAAGCGCTAACGCCGCCATCATCGGCGGCATCATGCCCCTGCTTTCCGGACTGGCGATGACGACCGCCGTGCGCGATACGGTTTACGGCGACCTGATTTCCGGCATGACGCGCGCGCTGGAGGCGCTGCTGCTGGCGGCGGCTGTCGCGATGGGCGTCTATGTGGGGCTGAAGTTTGCGGCGATGATGGGAGGGATTGCGCTGTGAGTCAGGCAAAGATGCTTCTGGTCGCCGCGCTGGGTGCGTTCGGCGGTACGCTGGGCTATGCTTATATCCTCAACGCGCCGAAAAAGACGATCCTGCCCGCGTCGCTCATCGGGCTTTTCGGCTATATGGCGTATGTCCTGATGGGCATGGCGGGTATGGGAACGATGTCGGCGTATTTCCTTTCAACCGTTTTGGTTTCTGTGGTTTGCGAAATCGAGGCGCGCGTGATGCGCATGCCGTCCACCATCTTCCTGCTCAGCGCGCTGGTTCCGCTCGTCCCCGGATATAACTTCTATCTGGCGATGCTGGCGCTGGTCGAGGATCGCGGCGCGGCGGCGGCGCGGGAAGGGCTTGTCGCGGTGCAGATCGTTGCGGCGATCGCCATCGGCGCGGCAGTGACGTCGGTCTGCTTCCGCGCGCTGGCGGCAAACAGAAAGAAGGGCAAGCCGGGAAATCTCTCCCGCGCTCCGAAGGAAAGCTGAGCGGTTTCGCGGATGGATACCCGCCCCCTCACATGAGAGGAAAAGGGTTTCTTCAAATCCTCTTTCGCTTTTGCTGCTATCCATAAATTTCAAGAAACCCGCTGTTCCGCTTTACGAACGGCGGGTTTCGCTGTATACTTGGTTCTGCTGTTTTTTAGCTCTTATCTTGCAGATCGGAGGCACTTCATATGTCTACTTCTCTCCCGGGCAACGCTGCCCGCAGTCATACGCCCGCGCTGGTTCGCGGCATGCGCGACGGCATTCCCATCGGGCTGGGCTATCTGGCGGTCGCGTTCTCGCTGGGCATTGCGGCGCGCAACGCCGGACTGAATGCCTTTCAGGGCTTTTTGGTCAGCATTCTGAACAATGCGTCGGCGGGCGAATACGCCGGTTTTACGACGATTGCCGCGGATGCGACGTATCTGGAGATCGCCATCGTCACGCTCATCGCCAACGCGCGCTATCTGCTGATGAGCTGTTCGCTGAGCCAGAAGTTTGAGCCGGGGACGCCCCTGCGTCATCGGCTGCTGGTCGGCTACGATGTGACGGACGAGCTTTTCGGGCTTGCAATCTCCTACGACGGCTGGCTCGACCCGTATTACATGTACGGCGCGATCCTCGTCGCCGCGCCGAGCTGGGCGATCGGCACGGCGCTTGGCGTCGTCGTGGGCAACCTGCTGCCCGCGCGCGTGGTCAGCGCGCTGAGCGTCGCGCTCTACGGCATGTTCCTTGCCATCATTATTCCGGCGGCGCGGAAGAACAAGGTCGTTGCGGCGCTGGTGCTGCTCTCCTTTGCGCTGAGCTTTGCCTGCGATTATCTGCCGTTTGTTTCTACGCTGTCCTCCGGCACGCGGACGATCATCCTGACTGTCCTGCTCTCCGCGGGCGCGGCGCTGCTCTTCCCTGTGTCGGACGAAAAGAAGGAGGATGTCGCGGCATGACGCACAGCATTTACATCTATATCGCAATCATGGCGGGCGTCAGCTTCCTGATCCGAACGCTTCCGCTGACGCTTATCCGCAAACCCATCACCAATCGTTTCCTGCGGTCGTTCCTTTTCTATGTGCCGTATGTGACGCTGGCAGTGATGACCTTTCCGGCAATCGTTCAGGCGACGCAGTCGCCCATCGCGGGCGCGCTGGCGCTGATCTTGGGCGTCGTTCTGGCGTTCAGGGGCGCGAGCCTGTTTACGGTCGCGGCGTCCTGCTGTGCCGTGGTGCTGCTGGCGGAGTGGATTCTGGTTCATTGACGAAGGCTTCCCCATTTCCAATGCGGATGGGGAAGCTTTTTTGCCTTATAGGAAATTGCATAAAGCTTGCTCGCGTGCGTAAAGCTTTGAATCTTTACGGACTGTGGCGGAAATGCAGGCGGGCTCAGCCCGCTTTCATATTCCGGTTATGGGTTGAAGTAAATTTTACGACGTGCTATAATTTATCAAAAGAAGTCCTGTACGAAACAGGTGGTTTAGTTGGAAAAAAGCATAAACGGAGGTCTTTCATATGTTAAAAGGGATTTCGCCGATTATCAGCCCCGAACTGCTGAAAGTCATCGCTGAAATGGGTCATGGCGACGAACTCGTCCTCGCCGACGCGAATTTTCCCGGTACGTCGATCGGAAAGCGCTGCATCCGCTGCGACGGTCACGGCTGCGCGGATGTGATGCGCGCGCTGCTGACGCTCTTCCCGCTGGATGACTTCGTGACCGCGCCGCTGGCGGTCATGGAAGTGCCGCAGGGCATGTTCCCGGAAGATAAGGCGCCCATCTGGAAGGCGTTCCGCGAGGCGGCGGATACCGACCTGCCGACCGCGCAGTTCGAGATGATGGATCACGACGCATTCATGGAGCGTGCGCGCGCCGCATATGCCGTCGTGCAGACGGGCGAAACTGCGCTTTACGGAAACATCATCATCCGCAAGGGTGTCGTCCGCGCATAAATCATGCGGTATATCCAGCTGATATTCAGCCCGACGGGCGGAGTCCGCAAATCGGCGGAGCTGCTTTCCTCCGCAATCTCAGACAGTTTTGAGACGATCGACCTTTCTCTGACGCTGAGAGGGCAGAAGAGTACCCAGTTTTCCGCGGAGGACGTCTGCCTGATTGCCGTTCCCTGCTTTGGCGGGCGCGTTCCGGAGATCGCGCTGACGCGTCTGTCGCAGACGCGCGGCGGCGGCGCGCGCGCCATCCTGCTGTGCGCTTACGGCAATCGGGACGACGGAGACACGCTTTTTGAACTGCGGGACGCGGCGCGCAAGGCGGGCTATCTTCCCGTCGCCGCCGTCCGCGCCGTCGCGCAGCACAGCATTATCCCTTCCATTGCGGCAGGCAGACCGGACGAGGAGGACGCGCGCAGGCTGGCGCGATTCGGCAGAGCAATTCGGGAAAAACTGGCGCAGGGAGACTTGACGCCCGTTCCCCTTCCGGAAAAGACGCTTCTGCGCCCGTTTGGCGGGCTGCTCGTTCATCCGCGCACAGGAAGGGCATGCACTCGGTGCGGAAAATGCACCGCGGTCTGTCCGGTGAACGCCATCCCCCGAAAGCATCCCATGCTGACGGACGACACACGCTGTATCACCTGCATGCGCTGTGTGGCGGTCTGTCCCGCGCATGCGCGCAGGCTCAGTCGGTTGGTCGTCGCCCTCGCGGGAAGGAAACTGAAAAAGAAATGCACCATGCGAAAAGAGCCGGAACTGATCCTGTGAGGGTCTTTTCGCGGCGTCTATAATCAAAAACGATTTAGATTGATTTGAAGATTGAGCAGATGCTAGAAGCGCTCAAACGGGAACGCCTGCGTTTCTATGCGGGCTTCCCGGGTCGGCGACCCAACGCAGCTCTTTGTGGAATTACAGCAGCCAGTATAAAACAAAGGGAGAGCAGGATTGATGAACGCAGAGCAGATCAAAGACTTTTTTGAGGATTATCAAAAGACGCTCGAAAAAGTGGATAGTCTGGATGTTTCCATTCGCACACAGCATGATTGGAATGCCTGGTGCGCCGCGCTGACTGAGCGGGCGGAATATCTGCATCATGAATACGGCAGGATGAAAACGCGGATCGACGACGCGCTGTCCGTTTTTGAAGCGGAGGACGAATCGCTGACGGACGAAGTATGGACGCAGTTCAGAATGTCCCTGCGGGATTTTTACAGCTCCGATACGCATGATCTGGCGCTGGTCAAGCGCGCGGCGGAGATCCTGCTCAAGCATGAGAAAAAGCGCGATAATCCGGAAGCCAAGATTCAGGCGTGTTTGTATCTGGGTTATGCCGATTTGGAATATTCGCGCATCGTCCATGAGGGATTCAGAGAGACATCCACATATTACTATAAGCGGGTCGCCGATTACTGGGTGCATTACGCTGAAACGGACAGCCTGATTATTCATCAGGCAATCGTGGTCGCGCTTGTCAACCTGACGATGGCATGCACCTGTCTGGGCAATCTCTCTCCGGAAGAGAGCTACCATTACTGGCAGATCATGCAGAAGATCCAAAATTCGGAGGCATTCAAGAAAAACCGCGAGAAGGAGCCGGGCGTCGCGCAGCTTCTGGATATTTACACGGAACGTTACAAGACGGACGGCTTTGCGGTCGCCATGACGCCGAAAAAGCCCTTTGACCCTGAGCTGAAAGAAAAGCTGATGGAGATGACCCGGCAGGCATACGCCGAGTTTATGGATAAGCCGGAATGGACGGCGGATATGTTCCAGGCGATTATTTCCGTTCTGGACTGCGAGCATTTAAGCGGGAAAAAGACGGTAGACGAATGCTGGAAGACGATACACGACTTTTATTACAAGACGCATAACGCGCTGAATGAAGAGATCGACATCATTTCCTACTTCCTGACGACGCTGGAGGCGCTGATCGAGTATCTGGTCGAGTGCAAGATGCCCCGCGAGGAAAAGCAGAAGTATTTCAAGGGCTATCAGCACGAGATTCAGTCCTTCATCACCGATTATGACCGGCGCAGCAGCGATATCTACACCCTCAATTCCGCGCTCGAAACGCTGGCTTTCCTGCCGGAGAGCTACCCGCTTTTCGATACGCCGGCGGAGAAGATCGACTTCATGTATCGCATGGTCATCGTCCGCCACTGCACGACATTCCTGCATTCGCAGATGGTCTGTACGTTTGCGGAGGTGATATTGGGCGCGGTCATCGACGAAGCGCCGGATATCCTGGCGGGCTATCGCGATTTGAAGGATGCGGCGGATGTTCAGGCGCATCGGGACGAGCTGATTCAGTTTATCCATAACGCCGCGCTGCTCCACGACGTCGGCAAGAACGCCATGCTGACCATCATCGATACGCAGCACCGCCCGCTCTCCGACGATGAATTCTCCATCATCCGCGAGCATCCGACCAAGGGCGCGGAGTTCCTTTCCATCGACCCGGACATCGCCCGCTATAAGGATATTACGCACGGACATCACAAGTTCTACAACGGTAAGGGCGGTTATCCCGCGGATTTTGATAACACGGCTTCGCCTGAGCGCATCATGATCGACGTCATCACGCTGTGTGATTGCATGGATGCGGCGACGGATTGCTATGGGCGAAATTATCATATGGCGAAAACGGTCGATCAGGTTTTGGAAGAGTT
>CAKTXP010000079.1 GCA_934631055.1 uncultured Clostridia bacterium
CATGGCGGCGCACCTGCTCGCCAATCTTCTGGACAGCGAGCGCAAGCTGACCGTCGGCAACGCCATTGCGGGCGTCGCCGGCATTATTCTTGCCGGCATGTTCATCATCCTGTAAAGCAAAACGGGGGAACGCAAGGGGCTCTGCCCCTTGACCCCGGCGTGGGATCTTGTTCCCTGCACCCTTTCTTCGCTTCGCGGCTGTTTAAATCGTTTTTTATTGGACGACGCGCATGCGCGTCGTTCAGTAACACATATTTAAGGAACCTCTGAATAATAAGCCCTGCATTCTGGTCAAACACGCCATTCAAGCGTTTTTTCAGAATACAGGGCTTATCCTTACTCAAATATGCCTTTTTTCGCTGGTTAGCTGCTTCCTTTTCTGTAAAAGGGCAGACTTTCTCCTTGATTTATGTTGTGGAAAGTTTTCGACCAGCAATCGCCAGCGAATACAAATTGGCACAGGCAAACAAGGCATACAAACGATTTTCGTTTCAGCTTGTTGACATAAGCAAACTTGACTTGAATAGCAATATTAAGAAATTCAGCTATTCTTTCATTTGCGGAAAGGGCTATTCTCCCCCTTCGGGGGAGAATAGCTTTTTGTCTACAGTCTGAAACGATTTTCGTTTTTCTTTACGTCTACATTTCGACGCAGGACCGCAGTTTTTTATTCATCTGATTCTTTCCGCTTATGCCATCTGTTTTTGAGTCTTACGCTTTTTATGCAGACAAATCCCGCGAACAACACACAGAAGCAGTACGACTGCATCCAGTCCAAACACGACCATCTGCCAATACGGCATGACATAGGCATATTCTACGCCGTTGCCCATTCCATTCATTGCGTTGCTTCTGGAAACCGTATACAGGATGTTCTTAACTGCTTTGCGAAGCGCGACCAGATGAGAAGCATTGACCATCAGTCCCGAAGATGACGGCTGCTGATCCTGGAACAGGCAGAGGTCGCCGCCTGCGCGGATCATCTGATCCGGATTCATGTACGCGTTGGCATAATCCGTAATCACCAGACCGCGGAATCCCCACTCATCGCGCAGGATCTCCGTCAGCAATTCATAACATCCGCCCGCCCAAACCGTTCCGACACGGTTGAACGAAGACATGATGCCCATAGTTCCGCCTTCTTTGACTGCAACCTCAAACGGCTTGAGATAGATTTCGCGCATAGCCTGTTCATTTAACCATGTGATCAATCCGTTGGAATCGCGATCCGTCTCCTGATCGTTGAAAGCAAAGTGCTTCATCATGGTATAGACGCCCTTCTTCTGTGCGCCCTGAACCACGCCCGAAGCCATCTTGCCAGAAAGCAGACCGTCTTCGGAATAATATTCCCAGTTGCGTCCGGAGAACGGAGAACGATGAATATTGACCGCCGGAGCATACCAGCCGCTGTACGGACGACCGTCGCCGCGCTCATTGCCCACAAGCGCTTCGTTGCCTACCGCGTTGCCCATCTTTTCTGCCAGTTCTACGTTCCATGTTGCGCCAACAACACATTCGCTCGCGTAGAAGCAGGTGTCATATACGACCGCCGTCGCTTCCGTCGCGGACATAAACGACGCAAAGCCCGCAGGACCATCCGGATCGATCGTTTTCGGTTTGGCAATCGCATCAATTGCCGCCGTATTGAAATTGCCCGTACCGACCAGATAGCGCATCTGCTTGACCGTCAACTCCGAAAGCAGCTTTTCCCATGCAGGATCATCGTAATCCTTGTCGATGAGGTCATAAAGTTTGAGTTCCGTTTCATTGTATTCAAGCGGCGTGCGCTGCTGACGCGGCTTCTTCTCCTGATACCACTTTTTACCGATATCCACGCTGCTTCCCTGACCGATATAGGCTTCGACCGTCATCGAATCGATCAGTGCCTGATCCACGTTCCGATCTTCAACAGTCGGCGTGGTCGGCCACGTTCCTTCCCAATCGCTTCTGGAAAGATACGTTTCGATATGGTCGCTTACATGATCAAATCGGTTGGCAACTTCGTTGCCTGTCGCCGAATCCGTCTCGCAAACGAGGGTTTCACCCAGTTCCAGTGCAAAGCCCATGCCATTTCCAGCCCATGCATCGTGCGCATTTCTGCCGATATGCAGCGTGTATTCGCCCGCATCCAGTTCATACGCCTTGCTGCCGTTCTGGTTCAAGTCTGCGTAATCATACGATGCCATATCGCGCACGTCAAGCGACAGCGTCACCGTTTCGGATTCGCCCGGCGCAAGCAGTCCCGTCTTGGCAAACGCGCCCAGCACAACATGCGATTTTTCAATACCGCCATCCGTATAAGGCGCCTGATAATACAGCTGCACGACATCCTTGCCGCTGTACAGGCTGTCCGCCCGATTGGTCACGGTAACTTCTGCGGTCAGCGTCTTTTCTGCGTCCTCTGTAGTCAGCTCCGTTCCGGAGGCAATCTCCTGTCCGTCAAGGCTGACGCGCTCCAGCTTCCAATCGAAGTTGGAATAGCTCAGACCATAGCCGAACGGATAGACCACCGCATTTTCATACCACGAATCGTTCCCGTTTTTCTGATACTCTGTATAGCCTCGCGTCTCGTAATAGCGATAGCCGACATAGATGCCTTCCTCATAATCGACGAAATAAGCATTCTGATCCGCGCCGTCCACCTGGTAGCGGTTGCCGCCCGCAGAAAGATTCGTCGAGAAGTTCTGCCAGCTCGGCGCGTCCTTGAAATGACGAGCATAAGTATCGACCAGCCGTCCGGACGGATTGACCTCGCCGTTCATGATGCGTCCCAGCGCCGCCAAACCTGTTCCGCCGGTCGTTCCAATCCAGATCGCACCTTTGAGCTTTCCGTTGTCCTCCATCTCTTCAAGGAAGCCCAGCTCCATGCTGGCAGCGGAATTGACGATGACGATGACGTTGTCAAAACCGGAATCTTCCGCGCAGAGCGCCTCCAGCAGCGCGCGTTCATTTCGGTCCAGCTGCAAATAGTGATCGGTCGGATCGGCGCCTTCGATACCCTCCATCGTGCGCGGCAGGTCATAGCCTTCGCCGCCCACACGGGAGAATACGACGACTGCCGCATCCGTATAATCGCCCGCATAAGCCGCAATGTCTTTGTCGTATTCGCTCAGCGCAAGTTCGCCCGTTTCCAATCCAGCAAGCACGCCGGTATTGAAATTGAGCTTTGTGCTTCTGCCCTTTCCCGCGTTCTTTTTCGCCTCGTAGAAGGCTTTCAGTTCCGGATTGGTTTCAAAGCCCGCGTTTTGCAGACTCGCATACAGATCCACGCCGTTGGCGGTACTCTTCGCGCTCGAGCCGGATCCGCCATATACCATATCGACCGAGTTCATGCCGAAAACGCTGATCTTCGCGCCGCGCTCAAGCGGAAGCGAGTCTTCGTTTTTCAGCAGAACAAAGCCTTCTTCGCAGATCTCTTCATTGACGCGGTTCGCGTTCGCCAGCGCATCCGCCTTGGTGACGATTCCTTCATCCTTGGTGAAATACTGCGCCTGAGAGGGATCGCCTTTCGTCACGACGCGCCGTTCCTCGCCAAACAGGGAATTAAACGTATTCTTGACCAGCGGGAGCTGTGTCGTCACCAGCGTAACCGTCAGGCAGAGCGCGACCAGAATGGACGTCGTGATGATAAAAGGCTTCAGACTGTTTTTCGCCTTTTTCTCTTTTTTCTCTTTTTTCTTCATGGTCTTCCGTCCTTTTGCTCCATGATAAGTAAAATGTTAAGCGTTAATAGGTACGCCGAGGCTGCCGCTCCAAACGTTCCCCGTTCTACGCCTGTTTTATTTCGTGTTCGCAACGCGCGGACGCCATCCGATCTCACAGCTCGCGTTGTCGATCTGCAAATAGTCAAAGATGGGGCCCTTTGCCGTCGCCGTTCCGACGCCTTCCGTGTCTTCGGAATCTACGATCTCAAAACGCACGATGTTCTCACCCGCATGCAGCTTCACAGACGGCTGAAGCGTAAAGCTCTGGAATTCCATATCGTTGCCAGCGCCCTTTTCAAGGATGGTGAACGAACCGTAATCCAGTTCTTCTTCGTTGACAAACACCTTAAACGTCTTGGGCGTCAGCGTCAGATCGCCCCACTCCGTACCCAGGCAGAGTGTCAGATTCGCATCCGTATCTGCGGCGGATTCAATAGCAAAGCTGAACGTCGCCGCCGTGTTCAGATAGCCCAGCGCACGTCCGCCGCTCGCTTTGGCGTAAGTCTGGATCATCGAGACGCCGCCGGCGCTGCCGCTGTAACCCGCGCCCTTGAGGTTGCTGACGTCGATATGTTCCGCTTCCATCTTGTTGGTCGCTTCATACACATCATAAATACGGAGCTGGAATTCCGCCGTTACGGATTCATATCCTTCCGCGCTGGCGATGACGTTAAAACGCATAACGCCGCTGGTGGAGTTGGTCGGCGTACCGGAGATCACGCCCAGTTCCTTATTAAAGCTCAGCCCTTTCGGGAAGCCGATGCCGCCAATGTACTTAACTTTGTAGGTAATATTCGGCACACCGTAAGCCGTGCGCACGCTCTGATTGTATTCCGTGCCAACTTCGCCATCCGGAAGCGTCGCGCCTTCAAAGACGATATAGCCCAGATCCTCCGCAGACGCAGTCTGTTCGCCTTCTTCGACGGTCAACGTAAACGCCGCTTCGACAGGGTCGCATCCGCTGGCAGATGCCGTAACGGTAAATGATGCCTTTTCCATCGCTTCCGTCGGAATGCCGGAGAGTTCGCCAGTCTCGCTCAGTTCCAGCCCTGCCGGGAGCGTGCTTCCTTCTGCGAGCGCATAGGTGATGGACGGCATACCCGTTGCTGTGGCGATATTCTGCATATACGGTTCACCCTGTTTACCAGCAGGCAGTTCAGCGTCCTGATAGGCGATTGCGCCTTTTTCGACATCAAGCGTGAAATCCGCTTCTTTCACATTCTCCTTCTTGTCGATGGCGACAATAGTGAAAGTAAAGCTGCCATTTTCCTCCGGCGTTCCGGTAATGGTTCCGTCTTCAGCCAGAACCAGACCCAGCGGGAGATTATCGGTATAGTCCAGTTCATACGTCATTCCATCCTGACCGATGGATACGGACTGGTTATAGGCTTCGCCGACCTTTGCTCCTTCCAGCGCTTTTCCCTCAAACTTCACGTTGCCGCTGCATCCCGTGATGCAGAACAGCGCCGCGCCCAGACCGCATGCCAAAACAACTTTCTTGCCGTTCATGAACAAAATCCTCCTGTTTTGTCGAAAGTGACCCGCAGGCACTTATACCTGCGGGTCATTGTCAACTGCCCTGTGTTTACTTCACGGAAATGTAGAAGTAGCAGACAGCGCTCGCCGTCCATTCTTCGCCGGAAGCAATGTCGCCGTCGCATACGCCGATGGTGATGCGATAGTCGCCCGCATCCCCGTTCACGGTTCCGCTGATGACGCCGGTATCGCTGTCAAGCGTCAGACCCAGCTGAGCCAGATCGCCGGTATACAGCACATACTTGACACCGCTGAGCTTTTCATCATGCACATCGAAGCTCACAGTCTCGCCGTTCGCCGCTTCAAAAACCTTGCAGGCTTCGATGGACGTATCGGCGTTGCCGCGGGTATCGCGGACGTTCGTGTTGGACGTTCCATTCACCTGATAGTCATACGGAACGATGCTGTGACCATTCTGCATGGCGGCGCTGTTCGCTACCGTATACTGGATGCGATGCAGGCAGTCATACAGCGCGGTAAGATGGGTCGCCGTATTCGCTTCTTCGTTGGAGTTGATGCCCGTCACGCGAGCCGGAACGCCCGTATCCTCGGAGAGGACATAGCCGCCCATGACGCCGTCCAGCGAAATATCCTGACCCGCACGGATCATCATGTTGTGGTTCATGTAGTTGCCCGCCTGATTGGTGCCGGCGGCGTCCGTAACGTACACGCCCTTGAAGCCCCATTCATCGCGTGCGATCTCGGTCAGCAGTTCATAGCTTGCGCCCGCCCAGTCGAAGCCGATGCGGTTGAAGGAGGACATCATGCCCATGCTGTTGCCGTCCTTCACGCCCATTTCAAAGACCTTGAGGTAGACCTGACGCATCGTCTGCTCGTCCGCCCAAGTGGAAACGCCGGTCACGTCGCGGTCAGTCTCCTGATCGTTCAGCGCAAAGTGCTTCATGAAGGTCGTCATGCCCTTTTCCGAGCAGCCCTTGCACATCTGAGCCAGCATCGTGCCGGCGAGGAACGCATCCTCAGAGTAGTAGTTCGTATTGCGTCCGGAGAACGGCGTGCGGTGAGTGTTCGCGCCCGGAGAATACCAGCCGCTGAAGTTCGCCCACAGACCGAAGTCGCCGTTGATCAAGCCATACTGATAAGAGAGTTCCTTGTTGAAGGAAGCCGCGAAGGTCACCTGAGAAGCCCACTTGATGAGCTGGTCTTTTTCCATCTTGTCGCCCGGCTGGAGATAAAGGATACGGTCAAACGCACGCGTGATGCCGAACGGGCCGTCGCCGTGGACGGAGTTCGGAACGCCCATGCCGTCGTTCGGGACAAAGTTGAACGCGGTGATGATCTGCTCGACCGCCTGCTTCTCGGTGAACTGAGAAAGGTACTCGTCCCACTTGGGATCGTCAAAGTCCAGTCCAGCCATATCGATCAGCTGGATCGGCGCCGGATTTTCCGCCGTATAAGCTTCGTCCTCCGCGCGGAAGGTCGGCGCAGTCTCGCTGTACCACGGCGCCTTGCCGCCGTCATAGCGGGCGTTGGCTTCGTCATACGCCGGGTCGATCACAAATTCGTTGCTTCCGCTTGCGAGGCTGTTTTCCTTATCCTTAAGCGGCATTTCAAAATTGCTCAGCCACTCTTCGTCCTTCACCAGTTCCGCCTTGCCCTGCTTGAGATAGACCGGCGTAACGCTGGTATCCGCTTCCGTCCAGTTCTCGCCGTCATGCGTTGCGCGATAATGCGCCGCCCAGAGCGGATCGATGGTCGTATCGTTCTCAACGTCGAACCAGAGCGGACGCTGCGGCCAGGTGCCTTCCCAATCCTCACGGGAGAGGATCTTGCCCTGCATCTCTTCGCTGATGTAATCAAAACGGTTCTCGATTTCGTTTCCGGTCGCGTCATCCGTCGCGTAGGTATAGCCCGCCGCCGGAACCTGATAGGTCACGGTCAGCGCGTCGCCTTCCGCCCAGGAGTGAGAATCATGGGAAACATACAGGTTATAAGTGCCGCCCTCGACTTCGTATCCCTTGAAGCCATTCTTGTTGGCATCGTTGTAATCGTAGGACGCCATGTCGCGTGCCTTGATCGTCAGGCTGACGACCTCGGACTCGCCCGGCTGGAGCAGGCCGGTCTTTGCGAAATCGCCAAGCTCGACTTTTGCCTTCTCGATGCCGCCGGTGGTATACGGCGCTTCGTAGTACAGCTCGACGACGTCCTTGCCCGCAACGCTGCCCGTGTTGGTGACCTTGACCTGGATCGTCACGTCGTCGTTCTCGCCAAGCTCAGCGCCTGCCGCAGGAGCGGACTCAACAAGATCCCAATCAAACGTCGTATAGGAAAGACCATAGCCAAACGGATAGTTGACGCTCTTGTCGTACCATTCCTCGCCGTCGGTCTCCCCGCGGGTCTCATAGTAATGATAGCCGCCGTAAATACCTTCTTTGTAGCTGACGGTGTAATACGCAAGATCGAACGTATCCTTGTAGATCATGCCATCGTCGAGCGTATATTCGTTGCCCTTCGCGGCATCGAACCCATCTTCATTGCCGACAAAGTTATTGGCGTAATCATTCCAGCTCGGGGACGCGGTGAAATCGGATTCCAGAATATCCGGCGTGCGTCCGGAGGGATTGACCGCGCCGGTCAAGATATCGGCGATCGCTTCATAGCCATTCGCGCCGGAACCGGTGACCCACAGGCAGCTCTTGACTTTGGAATACTGGCTGTCCTTAAGGAAGCCGACTTCCATCGCGTAGGTGCTGTCCAGAAGAACGATGACGTTGTCAAAACGGTCGTCCGCTTCCAGCATCGCCAGCAGGGCTTCCTCGTTATCGTCCAGCTCAAGGAAATGCTCAAACGGGTCGCTCTCACGTCCCTGTCCGCCGACCGGCGTCCATTCGCCGCTCTCGATCTCCTCGCGGGTCGGATACGCCAGAACGGCTTCCGTCTGTCCTTCTTCCGCCGCAAAGCTGGCGCGCGGCAGGTCGCTTCCCTCGCCGCCGGAACGACCAAAGACAACGACCGCCGTTCCCGCATAATCGCCGTAAGAAGCCTCAACCTCGTCGGTATACATGCTCTGCGGCGTTTCGCCCGTCGCATTGAAGGACGAATGGTTCTTCGTGCTTCTGCCCTTGCCGGACGCCTCTTCGTCCGCGTAGAACGCCTTCAGCGTCGGGTTGACCTCGAAGCCGCCCTTTTCCAGCGCCGCGGCGATCGACGCCGAACTCTTGCCGAATACGCTGATCTTTCCGGCAGAAGCAAGCGGCAGGCTCGCTTCATTCTTGAGGAGTACATAGCCTTCCGATGCCGCCTGCTTGTTCAGCGCAAGCCCTGCCTGAACGACCTCCGACATCGTCTTGTAGTCCGAGTAATACTTGTTTGCCTGTCCTTCTTCCGCCATGCCTGCGGTCATCGAACACATCATCGCGCCGCACAGCATCAGGCTGACGATGGACTTGACCTTTCGTCCCTGACTCATCTGATTTCCTCCTTTTTCCTTCTGATGCTTCCGTGCATCCATTGGCTGTATCATACAGAAAAACACCGTTAATTTTAAGTCATACAACAAATTCGGTCGTTTTTCCGGCAAAATCAGTTCCGTCTCTCAGAAAATACTATACAAAAAAACGGCTCCGCTTTTGCAGAGTCGTCAGACCATTCGGTCAAATTCGCCAAATCCAGCTTGAACGCTTACGCTTCGCTTGGCAATACGATATCCGTATAGAATACATCGTCTTTCAGATTGAACGTACACAGCCCCTTATATTTCTCCGCTACGAGGCAAAGCGAATGACTGCCGTACCCATGGTAATCCTTGTTTTCCTTGGTCGTCATCGGCATGCCGTTTTGAAACTGCGGCGCTTTTCCGCAGTAGTTTTCGCATCGGATAAACACAAAGCCGTTTTGCGCAAACACATGGAGTGAAATGATCCTCTTCTCGACCGGAAGCGTCTCCACCGCCTCAATGGCGTTATCCAGCATATTTCCGAAAAGCGAATAGATATCGGCTTCCGAAAGCCTATTCAGCTGTTTTCCATCCGCCATGCAGGTGAGCTGTATCTGTTTATTCAGGCAGTTATAGCTCTTCATGGACAGCACGGTATCCAGCGCAATGTTGCCCGTTCTCATCAGCGTATCATAGCCGTCGATCGCTTCGCGCATGTTTTTAAGCTGTTCCCTGCCATACTGCGATTCCAAAATATGGAGCTGATGTTTGAGGTCGTGATACTTGACATTGATGACGTCGATAGCGTCTTTCTCTCGGTGATACTGCTCCGCTTCCTGATACAACAGCTTTTGCAGCAGATCGCGTTCGGTCGTCACCCTCTTAAAGAGCAGCTGATACAGTTCCACAAACAGACCCAGCACGCACAAAACGATCGAATATAAGTAAATCAGCAAAGATAGAACGCGTGAATGGAGCGGCGTAGCCAATGTGCTGGCAAACGCGCTGACATAGATTGCAAATATCACGATAATCAGCGTTGCAATAATTTGAATCTTATTATCCGTTTCGACCTGATTCAGATCCAGTTTCCGGATAACGAGGAAATAAAACGGAACATAAAGCGCCGCACGCGCAAAAATTAACAGGAACACATTCAGCAGCGGGCTTCCATGATAAGAGGGCAGGATCTGAATGATTGAATAAACCCTTTGACTGATATGTTCCAGACAGTAGCTCGTCGTCACGCAGAACAGCGCCTGCCACGCCGAACATTCACAGCAAAACCGCATCATCCCAATCGACAGCATAAAGACCATCAGGCAGTTCGTCGTCCTCAGCGCGATTCTTGGGTACATGCTCATTTCCAGTCCGCCGACCCATTGCTCGATTCCAAAGCTCAATGTGCAAATGACCGCAAAAGAAGCAAGCACTCTGAGCCAATAGCCTCTTTTTCGCGTAAAATCAAATCCCACCAGCACAT
>CAKTXP010000080.1 GCA_934631055.1 uncultured Clostridia bacterium
GAGTGGGAGTAGGCGTTGGGGTAGGAGTAGGCGTCGGAGTGGGAGTAGGTGTCGGGGTAGGCGTCGGAGTAGGAGTAGGAGTAGGTGTCGGGGTAGGCGTCGGAGTAGGAGTAGGTGTCGGGGTAGGCGTCGGAGTAGGAGTAGGGGTAGGCGTCGCGGTCGGAGTAGGGGTAGGCGTCGGGGTAGGTGTCGGGGTAGGCGTCGGGGTAGGTGTCGGGGTAGGCGTCGGAGTAGGTGTCGGAGTGGGAGTAGGTTCGACGGTAGGCGTCGGAGTCGGAATTGCTTCCCAGACTGCGTACAGGATCATATCAAAATTGTGCATCGTATCCTGCTCAGTCACTTTTCTGCCGTTGATATACCAGCCGACGAACGTATATCCTTCGTGGGAAAGGATGGGCAGACCGACGAGCGCATCGCCGTCTTTGAAATACATGGGATTGCAGACGATATCCTTAAAAGCGGTGACGAAAGAAAGCTGGTAGAGCGGTTCAGGCGACGGCGTGGGAACTTCTGTCGGAACAGGAGTAGGCGTCGCGGTCGGAGTAGGCGTAGGCGTCGCGGTTGGAGTAGGCGTAGGCGTCGCGGTCGGCGCAGGAGTAGGCGTCGCGGTGGGCGCAGGAGTAGGCGTCGCGGTGGGCGCAGGAGTGGGCGTCGCCGTAGGCGCGGGCGTCGGGGTGGCTGTGGACTTGCCGCTCATGATAAAAACGATCCTTGCCGAGAAGATATTGCCGTTGCGCGGTTCGGTGGGATGGGGAACAGAAAGTCTAACAACACAATTCTCGCGTTCGCTGCCGCCTGTGACATCGAGCCGATAACCGCCGTTTGCGGTCTGCGTAACGAGAAAAGAAGCGCCGTTGTTGGACAGCGTTTCGCCCATGGATAGGGTGTGGGAAGAATAGGCGGAGATTCCGGAAATAAAAAGGCTTGAGTTTACCGTCATATTGCCCATGGAAACGGGATTACCCAGCGCGTCGGCAGGCGTGATCTCGATGGAGATGGTATCTCCGCTATCCAAATAGACGGGACTGGAAACCGATGATTCCAGCTGAGCGAATTTGCCACTTACATTCGGCGTGGGGGTCGGCACGGGCTCGGCTTTGGTGACGGTGACTTTGACGGTCGCTATTTTGTTATATTTGGAGCTGTTGGCGGTGGCTTTGGTCGCTTTGGCGTAGACGGTAAGCGTCGTTTCGCCAACACCCGTGGCGGTCACAGTGCCGCTGCTCATGCCGACGGTAGCGATACTCTTATCGTTGGAATAGAAGCGGATGGCGTCGGTCGAGGTGCTTGGCGTAAGCGCCGCAGTCAAGTTGGCAGTCTCGCCGACTTTAAGAGCCAGCTCGTTCGGCGTGACCGAAATACTTTCTGCGCGCTGAAGCACTTTGAAAGTCTTGACCGCAATAGCTTTGCCGGTTTCGGTGCTTTTTGCCGTGATCTTGACGGTGCCGGGGGCGACAGGCTTCATCTTGCCGGTCGTCTTGCCGATCGTGGCGACGTTTTTGTTGCTGGTGTACCATTTTACACGGGTGTTTGAGCCAGTTATCTTGAGCGAATAGGAATGTCCGGTGTAGACGGACGATGGCGCGGCAGCACCGCTTTTGAGTACGATCTTTGCGGCTGCGAGCGCGGACGCGGGGATCTGCATGAGCATGACGGCAAGCAGCATCAGGCAGAGCAGACGGGTACGGAGCGTTTTCATAAGGATACCCTCCTTATTCATATTCTTTGATAAGTGAATCATAGCATAAAGAAAAAAGCAATACAATCCATCCTGCACGAACGACGATTTTCCTGCACGAAAAGCAGCGCTTGACAAACCGAGGCGTGCGGGCTACAATCATCCTGTATATGGATGTGCGCGATGGAGGCAGAATATGAAGCAATGTATGGACTCGGAAAACCTGCACCGCAGGCTCAAGAAGATCATTGGGCAGGTTCAGGCGATCGACCGGATGATCGACGAGGACGTCCCCTGCGAGGATATCCTATCGCAGATCAACGCCGCGAAATCCGCGCTGCACGGGTGCGGCAAAGTCGTGCTGGAGGGACACATCAAGCACTGTGTCCGCGACGGCATCGAACACGGCGATGCGGACAAGACGATCGAGAATTTCACGAAGGCGGTCGAGCGGTTCTCGAACATGGGGTGAAGGGACGGGTGGGACTCTGTCCCACACCCTGCCAAGAACCTGAGGTTCTTGGATTTCCCACTTCCTTTATCACTGCGTGATAAAGGGCTGAAATCATTTTGAAGCATCTATAATTAAGCAAAAACAAATTTTGCGCAAAAAAGCGGACGCGCCCGTTTCACGAATAGTCGTTTTTGTAGGAATTTGTGCAAATTTCAGGATTTGCTCATTTACTGTATACGAAATAAACCCAGCCTGTTACGTTTAACAAGCTGGGTTTTATTGTGCGTATATAGTTTTACTGCCCATTTATCACGAAGTGATAAATGTAGTGGAAGGTCAAGGGAACTCAGTTCCCTTGTGGGGATTGGGGCAAAGCCCCAAACGTACCCCCTTACTTCACAGCCAAAAGGTCGCGGTAGTACTGCGCTTTCTCGTCTTCCGTGCGCAGGTTTGCCAAGTACATCATGTCCGCCATCGCGCCGGAGAGCGCTTTCGGAATGCGCTGCACCATCTTGATGCGGTCGCCGTACTTCGCCATGATCGCCGCATGATCCATCACGAAAGCTTTGCCGTCGCGGCGTCCGCAGTAGCAGCAGTAGAAATGCTCGCGCCCTTCATTGCTCAGCGTGCTGCGGTCGTAGGCGACCATGTCCGCCCAGATCTTGTAAACGTCGGTCGAGTTGGCAAAGTTGAACATGTCCGCGCTGAATCCGCCGGATGGACGCATGTTGACCTCAAGCCCCAGAATGTCGCCCTTCTTTCCAAGCGCCGGCTGATCCTCGTTGAGGACGAAGAACTCCAAATGGACGAAACGGCTCTTTACGCCGAACGCTGCGACCGTGCGGCGGCCGATCTCGCGCATGGCGTCCGGAAGCTGCTTTTCGATATAGTAGCAGGAATTGCCGTTCGTGTTCACGATATCCATGATGGAATCCATCGTCACGTTGCCGGTCTCAAACAGCGGCTCGCCCTTGGAATTGATGACCGCGTCATAGGTGTGAACCGTGCCGTTGACGTATTCCTCCATGATGTAGAGCGTGTCGTCCTTGGTCGCGAAGAAATAATTCAGCTCGTCGTCGTTTTTGAGCTTGTAGGTATGGGACGCGCCCACGCCGTTATCCGGCTTGACGATGACCGGATAGCCAACGTCGGCGATGAAATCCTTGCAGCCGGTGTAATCGCGAACCAGATGCCACCGCGCCGTCTTGATGCCCGCCTTGGCGTAATACGCCTTCATTGCGGACTTGTACTTGACGGGCTGCATATCGATCGTCTTGAAGCCGGTCTCGATATTAAAGGCGGTGCGCAGGGCGGCGTCGCGCTCCAGCCAATACTCGTTGTTGCTCTCCAGCCAGTCGATCTTGCCGTGCTTATAGGTCAGGAAAGCGACGGCGCGAAATACCTCGTCGTAGTTTTCCAGAGAGGAGACCTTATAATATTCGTTCAGCGAGCCGCGCAGCTCAGGCATGAGCTGGTCATACGGGCAGTCGCCGATGCCCAGAACGTTCATGCCGTTCTTTTTCAGTTCGGCGCAGAATTTCCAGTAGTTCGTCGGAAAGTTCGGGGAGATAAAGATGAAGTTTTTCATGGAGATGCTCCTTTATGGTTTCGTACCTGCGGGTACGACCAAAGGGCTTTCCGAACGTTTACGGCGTCTGTTTGACGCATCGCCCTTTGGAAACCTTCGGTCGCAACGAACGCAGGTTTTTAGATAAATAGAGTGTTTTTTTCTTTTAGCTATCGCAGAGCGATAGCGTAGTGGAAGGTGCAGGGAACTCAGTTCCCTGCCGGGAGTTTGAGGGTGGAACCCTCAACGTTTCCCCATCAAAAACGGCAGATAGTACGCGACCTGCTTGTACCACCAGTCCCAGTCGTGCGCGACGTCGTAGCCCCAGAAGTCCACCCAGGCGTGGATGCCCTTCTCGCGCAGGACGCCTTCCAGCCGCGCCGTGCTTTCCTTGAGTACGTCCTCCCACGCGCCCTGACCGACGCAGAAGATGATCCTGCGTTCGTTGTACATCTGGATGTACGGGTGATCCGACGGCATGCCGGATAGATAGTGGTACGGCGAGTTCTGATAGACGAGATCGTCCATGTATCCGCCGAAGGAATCAAACGAATCATATACGCCGGACAGCGCCAGCACGCTGTCGAACAGATCCGGACGGCGGAAGAAGAGGTTCGCCGCGTGCATCGCGCCCATCGAACAGCCAAACGGCATGATCGGCATCTGGCGCCAGTTGCGTTCGCCCGCCAGATGATGGATCTGCGGCACGATCTCATCGACGATATAATGGAACCAGCGCTCGTGCTGCTCGATGCGCCAGCGCGGGTCGCCGTCCTTATTCGCCCAAGTCTCGTTGTCGATGGTGTCGATAGAGAACACCATGATCTCGCCAGCGTCGATGTATGGGCGGAAAACGTCGTCCATATGGAAGTTCTCAAAGTCGAAGAAGCGCCCCGCCTGACAGGGGATGAACAGAACGGGTTTGCCGCGATGACCATAGACCTTGAATTCCATATCACGGTTCAGATTATACGAATAATTTTTGAAGTAGCGGACTTCCATGAGCGACACTCCTTTGTTTTTTAGCTAAGGGAAACGTTGAGGGCGCTGCCCTCAAACACCCGACAGGAACCTGAGGTTCCTGTACCTCCCGTTTCGCTTCGCGCAGGTTTTAATCATGATTTATATCATGGATTGCTTTGCAATCCATGAAGTGGGAAATCCAAGAACCTCAGGTGCTTGGCGGGATTGGAATCACGCGCCCGCTGTGCGGGATTTAGCGTGATGAAAATCGGAAATCGCAAGAAACACTTGTGTTTCTATGCGAGTTTCCCGGATGTTTGGGGCAAAGTCCCAACGTCTCCATCAGAACCCCAGACACTTCATAAAGACCGGAATCTGCCGCTCCCAGGAGGCTTCGCAGTGCGAGCCGCCGGGCGCGATGCGGAAGGTCAGGTCAACTCCTTTTTTCAGCAGCGCCGTTGTGCAGGAGGTCAGCGCGGAGAGATTTGCCGCATGGTTCGCCATCTCTTCTCCGCCGTAATCCATGTAGATAAGCGTGTCCGGAGAAATGTCCGCCTGATTGATGATGCGGCGTATCTTGCCCGCGCCCAGCCACAGGCTCGGAGAAAGACAGGCGGCTTTGCCGAATGTGCTGTTGAACGCGGTCGCCGCGTACAGGCTCATCAGCCCGCCCATCGACGAACCGCCGATAAGCGTGTTATCCCGATCCGGCAGGGTGCGGACGTTCGCGTCGATCATCGGTTTGAACGACTTGACGAACCAGTTCATCGTCGCGCGCCCGCGCCCGTGGATGACGCCCAGATTCGGGTCCTCGCAGGTGAAGGGACAGTATTCTTCCAGACGGTTGTTGCCGATGGAATTGCACTCGACAGCCGCGACGATGAGCGGCGTCTGCGTTTCATCCAGATAGCGCGCCATGCCCCAGGATTTACCGTAGGTCGCGTCCTCGTCGAAAAAAACATTGTGTCCGTCGAACATGTACATGACCGGAAAACGCCTGTCCGGCTGCTCGTCATAGCCCGCAGGCAGGTACAGATATGCGCGGCGGCTCAGCTCCGGACTGAGCTTCGGAATATGAAGATCCCATTTATAGACCACGGGAAAAGCCTCCCCAGAATGAACTTTTGGATGGTTTAAGTATACGGCAGGCAGCGGGCAATGTCAATTCAATTGGCGCGGCAAACGCATGAAGCGGCTCGATTTTGGCAAGGCTACACAGGAAAAAGAACGGACGTTTGCGCACATTCCGTGACCCTGAGCAGCCGGCGGCGGCATTGACAGACCTTTAGCCGCAGATTATAATGATTTTATCGGAGATTGGAAAAAGAATAAAGGCTTTCTTTCGATGGATGACACGGGAGGTACATATGCCCAATATTCAGGATTACGTTCTCTGGCGCGGCGATCTGCCGATCCGGCAGGTGCCGCTTTGCGACGTGGACGCGCTGCTGCTGAGCTACCTTTCTTATATGCGCTATGACGGCGTGGTCGGCGACAGCTTTGAGGGCGAGGGCGTCCGGCTGGCGGACGCGGCGCAGGAGCTGCTCGACCGCAACGAGCGGGATAAGACGCCGCTGGCGTATAATGTCAAAGAGGACAGAAAGCTGCTGGCGGCACTGATGCAGAGCGCGCGCTTTGCGGATATGCGGCTGGTTGGCTACGTCAATCGGGTGGACGACAAGGTGGAGGAGCAGTTCTCCGGCGTGACGTTCCTTATCGAGGACGGTTCGTCCTTCGTCGCTTTCCGCGGCACGGACGACGCGATGGTCGGCTGGAAAGAAGATTTCAACATGAGCTTTGAAACGCAGGTTCCCGCTCAGCGCGATGCGGCGGCTTACGTCGAAAAAGCGGCGGCGGCGCTCAAACGCCCGATGCGCGTCGGCGGACATTCCAAGGGCGGCAATCTGGCAGCTTATGCGGGCATGTTCGTCAGCGACGAAACGCGGGAATGGATCAGAACGGTCTATAATTTTGACGGACCGGGCTTTAACGAAGCGACGATCTCCTCGCCGGATTTCGGCAAGGTCGATATGCGCATCCGCACGTTCGTTCCGCAGTCCTCGATGGTCGGCATCCTGATGTGGCATAGAGAGCCGTTCACCATCGTGCGCAGCGACGGCGTGGGCGTCTTTCAGCATGACGCCTACACATGGCAGATCATGGGCGGCAGCTTCCTGACGCTCAGCGAGCGCACGGGTCACAGCCATTTTGCCGACGATACCATCAAGCACTGGCTGGAGGAGCTGACGCCTGAGATGCGCCGGCAGGCGATTGACGGCATCTATTCCGTACTCTGCGCTTCGGAGGGGAAGAACGTCAGCGAACTGTTTGAAGCGCGCAACGTGATGTCCGTCCTGAAAGCGGCGGGCGCGATGGATGAAAAGACAAAGAACGCGGTTTCGGAAGCGTTCCGCCTGCTCGGCGGGGCGATGATCGGCGGCGTTCCGGCGTGGATCGAGCGTAAGGCGTCGGATGTCGCGCAGAAGATGCCGCCGCTGCCTGCGCGCGAGGGACTGCTCAGCCGCGTAAAGAACGCAAAGGATGAAGAAGAAAAATCGGAACCCGAGCAGGAGAATGGATAACTTGCCAAAATAAGGGAATTGCTCTATAATAAAATACAAAGACACGCCTGAAAGGGCGGGAAAGAGGAAGATACCATGGAAAGAAAAAATGCGTGGGCGGCGTATGCTCAGGACGACAGCAAGGTCGAAGCGTTCGCCAAGGCTTACTGCGATTTTATCGACAACGGAAAGACCGAGCGCGAGTGCGTCGCTTACGCCGTGAAGATGGCGAAAGAGCGCGGCTTTGAGGATCTGATGGAAGCCGTTCGCGAGGGCAGAAAGCTCTCCGCCGGTGCGCGCGTTTACGTCAACTGGATGGGCAAGAGCTTCATGCTCTTCGTGCTGGGCGAGAAGCCGCTGGAAGCGGGCATGAATATTCTCGGCGCGCACATTGACTCCCCGCGCATCGACGTCAAGCAGAACCCGCTGTATGAGGACAAGGATCTCGCCTATCTGGATACGCATTACTACGGCGGCATCAAGAAGTATCAGTGGGTCGCGACCCCGCTGGCGCTGCACGGCGTCATCGTCAAGAAGAGCGGCGAGAAGGTCTTTGTCAACATCGGCGAAGCGGACAGCGATCCGGTGTTCTGCATCTCCGATCTGCTGGTTCATCTGGCGCAGGAGCAGATGGCGAAGGACGCCAAGAACGTCATCGAGGGCGAAGCGCTGAACCTCATCGTCGGCGGCAAGCCGCTGGCGGGCGAGGAAAAGGACGCCGTGAAGGCGAACGTCCTGAAGATCTTGAAGGACAAGTACGACGTGGAAGAGGAAGACTTCCTCTCCGCCGAACTGGAGATCGTTCCGGCGGGCAAGGCGCGCGATATGGGCTTTGACCGCAGCATGATTCTGGCGTATGGTCACGACGACCGCGTCTGCGCGTATCCGTCGATGGCGGCTGTGCTGGATTACGAAGGCACGCCGGAGTATACGCTCTGCTGCGTCATCACGGACAAGGAAGAAATTGGCAGCGTCGGCGCGACCGGCATGGGTTCCCACTATTTCGAGAACACCGTCGCCGAGCTGTACGCCTGCACGAAGGAATACTGCGAGCTGGGCGTGCGCCGCACGCTGATGAACAGCCGCATGCTTTCCAGCGACGTCAGCGCGGGCTTTGACCCGAACTTTGCCAGCGCGTTTGAGGCGAAGAACAGCGCGTTCCTCGGTCGCGGCATCTGCTTCAACAAGTTTACGGGCAGCCGCGGCAAGTCCGGCAGCAACGACGCGAATCCGGAATTCATGGCGAGCCTGCGCAAGATCATGGACGATGCGGAGGTTGCGTTCCAGACCGCGGAGCTGGGTCGTGTCGATCTGGGCGGCGGCGGAACGATTGCGTACCTGTGCGCGAAGTACGGCATGAACGTCATCGACTCCGGCATTGCGGTTCTGAGCATGCACGCGCCGTACGAGATCATCAGCAAGGTTGATCTTTACGAGGGTTATCGCTGCTACTGCGCGTTCCTGAAGGGCGCGCATCCGGTGGATTAAGGGGAGACGGTTGGGGCTTTGCCCCAAACCCCACCAAGAACCTGAGGTTCTTGGATTTCCCACTTCATTTATCGCTTCGCGATAAATGGATAAAACCGAAATGCAAAGAGAATAAAGAAGGAAGTTGTCAAGCAAATAAACTTGATATTTTAAGAAAAATCCAAGGATTTGCGCCCGAAGATTTCCAAAGGGCGATGCGCCAAAGGGACGCCGTAAACGTTCGGAAAGCCCTTTGGTGGGGCGATGGGGCAAAGCCCCATATCCTAGAATGCTTAGATGATTACTTCTTAAAATATTTGGTTTAAGATTGGCAGCTCCCTTCTTATTTTTTAGGAGGAAAAACCATGAGCTTAAAAGAGCAGATGGAGACGGGCAAGGTCTACATCGAGTTTGGTCATGCGTCCGAAGAGGATAAGGCGTATGAAAAACTTCTCGACGAACGGCGCCGCAGGAGCAAGACGCTTTGTTTTCAGTATAACCAGACCGACCCGATGAACGAGGGGCGGCGCGAAAAGATCATCCGCGAGTTACTCGGCGGCGCGGGAAAGATGCCGTGGATGGAAGCGCCGATTCATTTTTCCTACGGATGCAACACGACGGTCGGCGATAACTTCTATTCCAATTTCAATTTGACCATCGTGGACGACGGGCGCGTGACCATCGGAAACGGCGTGATGTGTGCGCCGAACGTCACCATTACCTCAACCGGTCATCCCGTTCATCCGCATTACCGCGCGAAGGGAGCGCAGTTCTCCCTGCCGGTCGTCATCGAGGACAGCGTATGGCTCGGCGCGAACGTCGTCGTCATGCCGGGCGTGACCATCGGCAAAAACAGCGTCATCGGCGCGGGCAGCGTCGTCACGCATGATATTCCCGCCGATGTCGTCGCATTCGGAACGCCCTGCCGTGTCATCCGCACGATCACGGATGCGGATTTGGTACATATCCGTCCGGGGGCGGAGATTAACGAGGACTGGGATTTATAACATAAGGGAGACGCTTGGGGCGTTGCCCCAAACATCCGGGAAACTCGCATAGAAACACAAGTGTTTCTTGCGATTTCCGATTTTCATCACGCTAAATCCCGCACAGCGGGCGCGTGATTCCAATCCCACCAAGAACCTGAGGTTCCTGGACTTCCCGATTCGCTTCGCGCAGGCTTTAATCATCTTAGGAATACGACGCGCATGCGCGTCGTCCGATAAAAACGATTTAAACCGCCGCGAAGCGAAGAAAGGGTGCAGGGAACAAGGTTCCCTGCCGGGGATTGGGGCAGAGCCCCAATCGTTCCCCCCATCTGTTCAACCTCCCAATTCTGTGATATAATGGCGCGTAAACCATTGATGGGGAGAGAACAACATGGAGCCAAAGAAAGAAAAGAAGGTCTA
>CAKTXP010000081.1 GCA_934631055.1 uncultured Clostridia bacterium
ATTCGGGAAGGTGGCTGTTATTTGTTATTCTAACCCGACAACGCTGTCCACCGGAAGCGCCAGAACGATGCCCTGCGCCTCGCTCTGCAAGCCGCATTTGTCGCATATCGCCTGCATGATCGCCAGCTTCTCCTCTTTGCGCGCCAGGATCATGACCGCTTCCTTTTCCTGCTGGATGCTGAATCCCCATTGCTGAAGCGTCTCCTCCGCGCCGACGCGCCGACTGTGCAGAACCGTTCCGCCCGCCGCGCCCGCCGGTCTTGCGGCAGCCATAACGTCCTCGCTGTATCCCTGATTGACCAGCGCGACGATCATCTGATACTCGTTCTCCTGCATGTCGATCCTCCTCATCTCCGGTTCGTGGTGATGCTCCTGACAGATCTGCTCGACCATCTGCATCATCCGCCTGTTCGTTCCGCTCAGCGGTATCGTAAAGGCGATGCCGCTTCCGGATGCGCCCAATCTCAGTTCGCGCCTGAGCCGCTTGAGCAGTTCGTCAGCGTTCTCCTTGGGCATCATCGAGAGCAGCAGGCTCTTCTCTCCGCTGTCCAGCCCCAGCATATCCATCATTTCCCGCGACGCCGTGCCGTGCGCATACATCTGACACTGCATCGGCAGCTTTCCCTTTTCAAACAGCGCAAGCGCTTTCTCGCCAAGCTTCGGCGTTGTAATCAGCATCAGCAAGCGGAACGACGCGCGCATTTTTTCGTTGCTCATACGTCCTCCTCAAACTCGATAATTCCATCCCGTCCGTCAAAGGCAGGCACAACGACCCGCTTCGCCCGGCTCGTCTTGATTTTATACGTCACGCCCATGATCTGCACGGCGATGAGCGGCGTCAGCGCGACCAGCGCGACCACGCCGAATGCGTCGCTCATCACGCTTCCGCCAATCGTCTCGCATGCGCCAATGCTCAGCGGCAGCAGGAACGTCGTCGTCATCGGTCCGCTCGCCACGCCGCCAGAGTCAAACGCGATACCAACAAAGATCGGCGGCACGATGAAGGACAGCGTGAGCGCCAGCAGATAGCCCGGAATCAGGATGTATTGAATCGGCAGACCCGTGACCACGCGCAGCATCGCCAGCCCGACGCTGACCGATACGCCGATGGATAGACAGTTGTTCATTGCCCTGGCGGATATCGCGCCGTTGGTCACGCCCTGAATCTGCCGGTTGAGAACCTGTATCGCCGGTTCGGCTTTGACGATGAAGAAGCCGATGAGCATGCCGATCGGCACGAGCAGCCACTTGTGCGACCGCGCCAGTTCGCGCCCCAGCACCGTACCGACCGGCCCAAATCCGACGTTCACGCCGCAGAGGAACAGCACCAGCCCGACATAGGTGTAGGCAAAACCAACCAGTATGCGCGTCCTCTGCCGCTTCTGATAGCGATGCGTCGCCAATTGGAAGAAAGCAAAGACCGCGACGATCGGCAGGATAGACATCGCGACCTCCAGCATGTAATGCGGAAATCCGTGCATGAATTCCAGCGCGACATCCTGCGTCGTGGCAACCTGCGGAACCTCCGTCGCCGTGTATACGGTATCCTGAGGATTGAAGAAACACCCCAGCAGCGCGACCGCCAATATCGGTCCGATGCTCGATAACGCGACCAGACCAAAGCTGTCGTTCGCCGCATTTTTGTCGCTTCGTACTGACGCCATGCCTACGCCCATCGCCATGATAAACGGCACCGTGATAGGTCCGGTCGTAACGCCGCCCGCGTCATAGGCAATACTCAAAAAGTCCTTAGGTACAAAGATCGAAACGACTGCCAGCAGACCATACAGTGCCAGCAGCAGCTTGGATAGGCTGATGCGCTTGAGGATGCGCACGACAGCCAGCGCCAGAAACGCGCCGACGCCGACAGCAACCGCATAGATCAGCACCCTGTTCGGTACGGAGGGAACCTGCTGTGCCAGCACCTGAAGATCCGGCTCGGCAATCGTGATGATGACGCCCATCACGAACGCAATCGCCACGATCACAGGCGCCCGTTTGACACGCTCCATCTCTACGCCTATGCCCTCGCCCAGAGGCGTCATCGCGATCTCCGCGCCGAGCTGGAATAAGCCCATACCGAATACCAGCAGCACCGCGCCAACCGTAAACATGACCGATGTCCCCACGTCCATCGGCACGAGTACGACGCTCAGCACCATCACAATCAGCGTAATGGGCAGAACCGCCGCCAGCGATTCGAGTATCTTCTCCTTGAGTTTGGGGTTCATCTCACCGCCGTCCTTTCCAAACGGGCAGGCACCCATGCCGCACCCGACAATCTATTTATATCATTATATCGAATTTGAAAAGCATTTGTCAATCCGAAAGCATATTCAGTCAGTCCTATTTTTCGTTAAGATTATGTGAAGAATTCTGTATGTATGACTTAAAAAGCCCCAAATATGCAAAAACAGCTGCCAAGCCGAAGCCTGACAGCCGTTTTCGATTGAATTAAGCCTTGCCGTTGCAGCCCATGACGTTCACGATCTTGTGACGCACCATGTCGCGCAGCGCGATGCGCGCCGGCTTGAGGTACTGGCGCGGGTCGAACTGATCCGGATGCTCCGCAAACTGCTTGCGGATGACGCCGGTCATCGCCAGGCGCAGGTCGGAGTCCACGTTGATCTTGCAGACCGCCATGGACGCAGCCTGACGCAGCATCTCCTCCGGCACGCCCTGAGCGCCCGGAATGTTGCCGCCGTACTGGTTGATCATCTGCACATACTCCGGCATAACGGAGGACGCGCCGTGGAGAACGATCGGGAAGCCCGGCAGCTTCTCAGAAACCTTCTCCAGAATGTCAAAGCGCAGGTGCGGCTCGCCCTTGAACTTGAACGCGCCGTGGCTCGTACCGATCGCAATCGCCAGAGAGTCAACGCCGGTCGCCTTCACGAACTCCTCGACCTCGTTGGGATCGGTGTAGAGCGCGTCGTCGTCGCCGACCTTGACGTCATCCTCGACGCCAGCCAGACGGCCCAGCTCGCCCTCGACCACAACGCCGTGATCGTGCGCATACTCGACGACCTGACGGGTCAGCTTGATGTTCTCTTCAAACGGCAGGTGAGAGCCGTCGATCATGACGGAGGTAAAGCCGCCGTCGATGCACGCCTTGCAGGTCTCAAAGTCGGGGCCGTGATCCAGATGCAGCACGATCGGCAGATCCACGCCGCTCTCCTGAGCGTCGAGCAGAGCCGCTTCGACCAGCTTGACCAGATACACATGCTTCGCATAGGCGCGCGCGCCCTTGGAAACCTGAAGGATCACCGGCGCCTTTTCCATGGTGGCAGCCTCGGTGATGCCCTGGATGATCTCCATGTTGTTGACGTTGAAAGCGCCGATGGCGTAATGACCTTCATACGCTTTCTTAAACATCTCGGTAGAGGTAACAAGACCCATTGAGAATCACTCCTTCGTCAATCCGACGCAGCTCAGCTGCGCCGTCGTTAAACAGATTTCTTCCTTTGTTAGTATAGCAACAATTTCCTCATTTGAACAGCCCCCCAAACTGACTTTGTGCATTTTTCTGCTTTTCTGCGGAGGAAAGCGCCTCTTTTTCATCGTTTTTTATCCAGTCGTCTGACCAATACGCCTTGACGCCCCGCGGGAAAAACTGCTATACTGTATCGGTTTAAGATCTTTATCGGCTGCGCCCGCCGGGGATTTTTCCCTGCCCTGCGCCCGATTGCCATCGGAGGAATATATGGAAAGATATGAATGGATCGCGACCGCCGCGTTCGGTCTGGAGGGCATCGTCGCCCGCGAGCTTGTCCGGCTGGGTATCGACGCCAAAGCGGAAAACGGCGGCGCGCGCTTTTTCGGTACGTTTGAGGACGCGTTCAAAGCCAACCTGCATGCCCGCTGTGCCGACCGCATCCTGCTGGTCGTCGGGCGGTTTGAGGCGCGCAGCTTTGAGGAACTCTTCGAGGGCGTCCGCGCGCTCCCGTGGGAGGACTTCATCGGCGAGCATACCCGCTTCCCCGTCAACGGCAAGTGCGCGCGCAGCCAGCTGATGAGCGTGCGCGACTGCCAGTCGATTACCAAGAAAGCCATCGTCGAGCGCCTGCGCAGCCGCTACCATACGGATTGGTTCGTCGAGGATGGAGAGACCGCGTCCATCGACGTCGCGCTGCATGGCGATATCGCCCAGCTCACCCTCGACGCCAGCGGCACGGCGCTCAACCGCCGCGGCTACCGCACATGGAATGGCGAAGCGCCTCTGCGCGAAACGCTCGCCGCCGCGCTCGTCACGCTCAGCCCATGGCGTCCCGGCATGCCGCTGCACGATCCCATGTGCGGCACAGGCACGCTGATGATCGAAGCTGCCATGCGCATGGCGCACCGCGCACCCGGTCTGATGCGTCCGTTTGCCATTGAGTCCTGGCGGGGCATGCCGACGGATGCGTTTGACCAGATCCGCGAGCAGGCGAAAGCCGATTTTGACCCGTCGCTCGTCGAGGGCATTTCCGGTTCGGATATCGACCCGGAAGCCGTCGAGCTGGCACGCCGCCATCTCCGTCAGGCTGGGCTGGAGAACCGCGTCCGCTTTGAGATCGCCGATATGCGCGATTGCAGGCGCACGGAAGAGCGCGGCGTCTTTCTGTGCAATCCCCCGTATGGTGAGCGTCTGAGCGACCGTAAGGCCTGCGAAACGCTCTATCACGATATGGGGCAGATGCTCCGCAGCAACCCCGGCTGGTCTCTCTCTGCCATCACATCGCATCCCGGCTTTGAGCGCTGTTTCGGCAGGCGTGCCGATAAGAAGCGCCGCTTCTATAATGGACGCCTCGAGTGCGAATTCATGACGTTCGGTTTGCCGAAAGCAAAGCGATAAAGCGGGCTGAGCCCGCCCGCATTTCCGCCACAGTCCGTAAAGATTCAAAGCTTTACGCGCGTGAGCAAGCTTTATGCAATTTCTAAGGTAAATAAAGGCACATGCGCTCCAGTTCAAACGCATGTGCCTTTTATCTGCTTTTTTTATACTGATTTCTGTTCTAAAAGTGCTTGTTAAAACCGCCGCGAAGCGAAGATGGGGTTTGGGGATGAAATCCCCAAGCAGGTTTGGGCGGCAGCCCAACGTTTCCCCAAATCAATTAAAGTAACGTAGTTTCAGAGCAGAATGCGAAGCATTCTACGATTGAAACGGTGACGTCTTGAAAACACATGTTCTTAGACGCAACATAGGATTACATATGATCCACGAAATAATTCTGAATCGCGGCGACCGCCGCTTCCTCGTCCTTTCCCTCAACGGTTACGGTAATCCTGCTGCCGCAATTCATGTCAAGACCCATGACCGCGCGAAGCTCTGACAGCGCCGCGGTTTTCGCGCCGTTAATCAGGCGCACTCTGCTGCTGAAACGGGATGCTTCCCGCATCAGGTTGCCCATGGGCCGAGTCTGCAATGCGTCCTGATTGGTCAAAACGTAGCTGAACTGTTTCATGAGCATTTCTCCTCTCTCGGCGGGTTCTGCCCCTCCGCAATTCGGTATTATATCCCAACCCCTGCCGGCTTGCAACTCCCTCCGTTTCTCATCAAAAAAGCCCGAACATGGTATTCCGCCGAATTCCATGTTCGGGTTTTTGTGCTATCTTGGCAATTCTTTTTTCTTTCTTTTCGCGCGCCGCCGCAATCTTCTCTAAAATGACGAAAATCGGGCGGCAAATTCTCTCATCCTTCCGATTTTTTGCATATTCCCACATTCAATCCGTTATTTCATTCTAACCGTTTTTTTCTGTAAAAACAAGATGAGCGCAAGGTTTTTTACGCCTTGCGCCCATCTGCCGCTTATTCAAATTGCAGGTATTCCGTCATCATATAACCGCGTTTACCGTCCTCAAGCACAACGCCCGTCCACTGGTTGCCGTAGTCCGTGACGCGGATGCGTTCTCCGGTGCGCGCCTTGCCGATGATCGCGCCGCTCTGGCTGTTCGGCTCGCTGCGCAGGTTGACCTTATCCTTGGTCACAAAAGCGGTCAGGTGGGTCGTGCTTGCCGGAGCGCTCAGGCTGCTCAGCAGGACAAATCCCGCGTGATCTGTCGCCGCGTCATCCACATTAAATGCAGGCGTGTCGCTCGCGCGGACATACGCCCAGTCGCCGAATTTGCCGAGCATGTATACGCGCGTACCCGCGGCGATGGTCTCGGCCACATCCGCTTTGGCTTCCGGTCTGACCCGCATATCCGCGTCCGCCTTTACAGTCGCGCGCTGCGGTATCCTCTCCGAAAGCTCCTCGTCCGCATTCGTCAGCACGCGGATCTGGCTCTTCGGCACATAGCCAACCATCGTCCCCAGCTGGATCTGAATGTAATCCGTCTGCGTATAGGACGTGATGCGCGCCTCCGCGCCGCTGCAAAGCGCGCCGATGACCGCGTCCGGATCTTCCGGATCGTTCAGCACGATGACCGGCAGGTCGTCGTCATCCGCCTGTGCCACGCCGATACTCTGGCTCGTCTGCGCGAGGGACAGGTCGGCGATCGGGATATATCCGAAATCGCCGCAGTCATACGCGCCCGCGCCGCCCTCGCTCGTGCGCACATAGGCGTAATTGTCGCTCTCCGCCAGCAGCTCGACATACATGCCCTGCCCCAGCGTCATATAGCGTCCGGTCTTGTCGCCCTTCTCCTGATACAGGAGCGTGTCGCTCTTGGTCTGCATCAGCAGCGGATAATATGGCACGACGCTGCGCATCTGCAAACCCAGGGCATACAGATTGGCGGTCTGCGTATACTTGATCCATCCGGAAACGCCGCCCACGCGCACCCTGCGCCATTCGCCTTCCTTGCGTCCGAACAGGCTGAAGCACGCCGTGCCATTGCTCAGCGCCATGATCTGGCTGGCTTTGTTCGTCGGCGAATCGTAGAGGATGGTCTTTTTATCGGTCTTTCCGCTGGAAATGATGCTGACCTTCAGGTCGTCCACATCCGTCAGCACATCCAGCGGCACATAGCCCAGTTTGCTTTCGCCATCCACGTCCGCGCGGATGTACGCCCATGTATCCAGAATGCCCATCAGTCCAACGCGCGTTCCGTTTTCAAGGCTTCCCAGCTTCTGGCTCGTCTCGTCCGTCGCTTCCAGCAGCGAAACGGTCGTCATCCACATGCCGGTCAAGTCCACCTCCGCGGCGCGTCCGTCGCCAAATCCGGAATTCTCGCCGTAGCGCGCGGTGATCTCATTCTCCGGAATAAGGTATTCGGTCGCCATATAGCCGGTCGCGCCGCCGACCTCGACCTTGGTGTAGCCGTCGCTGTCGTCGGCAAGCACATTGACTTCCGTACCGGTGTAATACAGTCCGAGGATCGCGCCGTTTTTCGAGGGCTGCGCGCGCAGGTTCAGCCTTTCGGGATAGATCTTATCCGTTTCCCGATTATCGACAAACAGGCTCTCGCACATGCCGCACGCCGCCGCGCTCAGCAGGATTATCAGGGCTGCAAACGCACACAAGAATTTTTTCATGACGTCACGCTCCTTTGTGTTTCCTTCTGATGATATGACGAATCAAGGATATTCTTTCTTCCCAAATTTGTTAAAAAACAAGGAAAACGATTGGGGCGCTGCCCCAAGTCCCGCTGAGAGACATTGTCCCTCAGACTCCCTTCTCCGCTTCGCGACGGTTTAAAATATCTTTAGCGAACGACGCGTATACGCGTCGTATGTTTAAGTTCTTTCATATCTGCGAAAAGCGAAGGAAGGGTGCAGGGGACAAGGTTCCCTGCCGGGGTTTAGGGGGAAACCCCAACGTTCCTCCCCCTTACCGCATCATCCGGATCGCGCCGGGGAGCAGTTCGTAGTCCGCGCGATCTGCATCAATGAGCTTTCCGTCGATATTCAGCGTCATGCCCTTCGCGCGCAGACTGACTTTCTTCGCCCGCATTACGCGCGCCAGCCCCAGCTTCGTATGCCAGCCCAGCATGAACAGCGGCAGTAAAAACGGAATGCACAGCCGCGGCACTTTTTTGACGACCACAACGTCGAACACCCCGTCGTCCAGCTTCGCATTCGGCGCAACGCGCATGCCCCCGCCGATACACTGCCCGTTGGCGATCTCGATGATCGTACAGGCTTCATGCGTTGCGGGCGCGCCATCGATGGAAAGCTCCGCCTCGAACGCCTTATACCGCCCGATGACCGATATGACCGCTTTGTGATACGCCTTTTCGCCCGAATAGACCTTTTTCAGCTCTTCCGTCTTTTTCAGCACATCCACGTCGAATCCTGAGCCGGATACATTCAGAAACCCACGCCCGTTGACCCGTCCGCAGTCGATTTGAACCGGTTTTCCTGCAAGCTGTTTTTCAAACGCCGCCATCGGCTCCTTCGGCAGACCAAACGCGCGCGCAAAGTCATTGCCCGTTCCGCCCGGAACAACGTAGAGTGTCACATCCTGATAGCAAAGCTCGTCCGCCGCTTCGCAGAGCGTGCCGTCCCCGCCGATACAGACCACGGCTTCGCATCCCGCCTGAACGGCGGCGCGAACCTGCCTTGCGGCGTCGCCCTCTCCGCTCGTCTCAAACAGACAGCTTTCCCGCCTTTCCTCTTCCAGCCGCCGCATCACGCGTCGGGCAAGTTTCAGGGCTTCACCGCCTCCGGATACAGGATTGACGATTACGGCAAACATGGCTCTGCCTCCTTCGGCATTCTTCTTCAGCTTATTCTTCGGTTTCCTCTTCTGATTCCTGCTGCTGGCGCAGACGCGCAAACGCGCCCGGCATCACCCAGCGGACGGGGTCGATCTCCACCCTGCCCGGCTTCTTGGCAAAGCGCGCAAATTTAATCGGCACGCCCAGCGCCGTGAACTTCATCTCATGCTCGCTGATATAGTTCGGCGTCACGCCCGCGGCATGCAGATCGCTGGTCAGATACCGCAGTTCAAAGCCGCATGCGTCAAAATACGGCAGGGATTCGGTAAACAGCGCCGTATCGTCCGTCTTGAACCAGATCTCGCCGCCGTCCACAAGGAAATCGCGGTACTGCATCAGCTGGCGGGGATGCGTCAGGCGGCGCTTGGCATACTTGGGGCGCTTGGTCCACGGATTGCAGAAATTGATGTAGATGCGCTCCACGCGATCCTCCGGCGCAAACACCTTTTCGATATAGCTGATGTCATACCGCGCGATCATCACGTTCTCGACCGGTTCACCCGCGAACGCCGCCTCAATATTGCGGCGCGTATCGCCCAGCACGTTGCAGGTGATATCCATCACGACATAGTTGATATCCGGATTGTCCCGAACCATCGCGGCGGTCGAAACGCCCTTGCCGCAGCCCAGTTCCAAATACAGCGGCTGGTCTTTTTTGAATTGTTCGCGCCAGTGTCCGCGTTTAGTCTCCGCTTCATCAGTAAAATACGGGCAGACCGCCAGTTCGGGCTTTGCCCATTTCTTGGTGCGCATGTGCATGAGAAAATTTCTCTCCTATCCTCATCTGTTAAGCCAACCGTTTTTCATAGCAGAGCCAATGCCCTTCCCACTCCGAGCATTCGCCGCAGATCTCATAATTCAGCTTTGCATAAGAGCGCTGAGCGGGAATATTGCAGCTGGCGACCAGGAAGCGGACGGCGTCGCATCCCCTTTCCTTCGCCTGTTCCATCGCGTAGGCGAGCATCTTTCGGGCGATGCTTTGTCCCTGCGCGTCATGGGCGACGCCGAGCCGTCCAAGCTGCGCCCACTGTCTGACATCCGGATACCACGGCGCAAGGTTATCGAATTCATGGATATCGAGTTCATCGACGATAGCGGAAACGATACGCCCCGTTCCGTCGCGCATCACATAGACGATATTCTCCGTCAGGTCATTGCGCACGTCGTCGCGGGTCGGGTATTCCTCGTTCCATGTTCCATACGGGTCGTCGAGCAAAGAGTGGTACAGCGCGAAAATCTCATCGCCATCCTCCGCAGTTGCGCGGGAAATGGTCAGCGGTTCCTGAATCATCGTATCTTCCTTTCTATGGGGTACGGAGTACGCTGGGCT
>CAKTXP010000082.1 GCA_934631055.1 uncultured Clostridia bacterium
AGCCCGCTTCAGACTGTAGACAAAAAGCTATTCTCCCCCGAAGGGGGAGAATAGCCCTTTCCGCAAATGAAAGAATAACTGAATTTCTTAATATTGCTATTCAAGCCAAGTTTGCTTATGTCAACAAGCTGAGGCGGGCTTAGCCTGCTTTTTTACTGCATGGGAAATGGACGATAAATAAGCAATTCTGAAAACTGCACAAATAGAAAAAGCCGAAGATGTCCATGTTCGGTTCGGTATCGGGGACATATGCCAAAATGGTCGTCCTTGGGCTGACGCTGATGGGGCTGGTCGTGCTGATGGAATGTAAACCTTTGTTGAGACGCGAAGAATTTGTTTTTGATCAATTACAGCATATAAAAAATCGCCACGGCAGCGCTGCCGTGGCGATTTTTTCGTAAATTAAGGAAAATCAGGCTTTGACCGGCTTGGTCTTGCGGGCGTAGATGGAGATCTCGCCGATGAGGAAAGCCGCCACAGCCAGACCGACGAAGATGATGAACTTCTGGTCGAAGCCCTTCTCGTCGATGGCGACGAAAACGTCGCTGATATACCAGTAGCACTTATGAATGAAGAAGAGGATCGAGCAGCCGCTCGCCGCCGTGACGACGGCAGACGCCAGACCATAACGCTTGAGCGCAATCAGCAGGACGGTCACGACCGCGCCGCCGATGAGCAGGTAGACCACCGGCGCATCGTAGCAGACGCGCTTGGTCGCGCCGAAAGTGCCGTTGATCATCTGGAAATAAATGCCCGCCGCCAACGACAGGATCGCTGCGACGATCGTGCTGTACACGCCGAACGCCTTCTTAACGGAAGTGTCGCTCATGGAAAAAACTCCTTTCAGCTTTTCCAAACACAGGAAAAAAGCCCGCTTTAAAGGAAAGGCTTGCCGCGCCCATACCGTTGCGTGCCTGGAAATTGCGGGGAATCCGCTTTGCCCGACGGGGAGGGAACCGCATTTCCCGCCGCGACTGGCAAAACATCCCTAAAATAGACAAATACATTATGACACAATTATGGCGGACATGCAAATGGATTTTTCCGGCAGAAGGAAAGAAAATGGCGGAAAAGCTGTCTGCGGCGCTGAATGTGAAGCTTAAAAGACAGGAATGTATCTAGTCACGTCGAAAATACGTCGCGAATAACCGTTATTCCCTGTTGCGACAAGGTTGAGGGGATGCACGACAAAAGTCTTTAAATCTTGTGGATTTTATTATAAAATACAATAAGAATCATAGGGCGGTAGGGGAATGTCCGGACAGCCGCGCCCCGGACGGAGACCGCCTGATATGCCGCCGAGCCGCCGCAAGGGCAAGACGGCAGGATCAAAAGCTGTCATGGTTTTTCATCAGGAAAGGAGAACTCCTCAATGAAACCTTCATCGAAGAGAACGCTGAAAAAGGCGTTTTTGAACATCACGGCGGGACTGTGCGCCATCGTTTTCACGGGCAACGTCATCGCCGGAGAATGTGCCGGTCAGATCAACTCTGCGCTCGGCACGGCGACCTCCAAGGTCGTCAGCACGCTGGCTGAGGGCGAGACCGAAGGTTATGCGCGCTATTACGAGAGCAAGTACAGCAGCATTGCCGAACTGAAGGCGGCTGGCGAAGCGAAAGTCCGCGAGGTTGAGGGCGAAGGCATCGTTCTGCTCAAGAACGACAACAATGTCCTCCCGCTCAAAGAGGGCAGCGACGTTGCGCTGGTCGGCGTGACCATCCTTGATCCGGTATACGGCGGAACTGGTTCCGGCGCGGTTGACGCAAACGGCGCCGCCAACTACTACGACGTCATGACCCAGGCGGGCTACAACGTCGTGGATAAAGAACTGCTTGACTACTATGTAGAAAAGGAAGCCAAGCGCAACGCCCACGAGATCGGCGAGGTCAAGTGGAGCAAGGTCAAGAAGAACAACGGCGACACCATCGGCAACGGCGAAGACGTCATCTTCGTGGTCGGTCGTGTCGGCGGCGAGGGCAACGACGTGACCGTTACCATCGACGATACGCTCGATGACGATTACCTCAAGCTCAACGAGAATGAGCTTTCTGTTCTGGAAGGTCTGAAAGAGCTGAAGGACGAGGGCAAGATCCGCTCCATCACGATGATCATCAACAGCGCGAACCCGATGTCCGTCGGCTTCCTGAATGATGAAGCTTACGGTGTGGACGCGGCGCTGTGGGTCGGTTCCGTCGGTCAGACCGGTATCTACGCGGTCGGCGACGTGATCTCCGGCAAGACCAATCCGTCCGGCTCTCTGCCGGATACCTGGTGGGTGGATAACCAGCTCAATCCGGTGCAGAACAACTTCGGTTCTTACACCTACGCGGATGCGAATAACTTCGATCTGGGTACGAACGCCAACAAGTTCAACCAGTACGTCGTTTATCAGGAAGGCATCTACGTCGGCTACAAGTATACCGAGACCCGTTACGAGGACGTCGTGATGGGTACGCCGAACGCGGGCGACTTCAACTACAACAGCGTAGTCGGCTATCCGTTCGGCTACGGTCTGAGCTACACGACGTTCTCCTTCTCCGATATGCAGGTCGAAAAGACCGGCGATGGCAAGGAGACCAGCTATGACGTGAGCGTAAAGGTGACCAACACCGGCGCGGCCGCGGGCAAAAAGACCGTTCAGGTCTATGCGCAGAAGCCGTACACCGAGTACGATAAGCAGAACGGCATCGAGAAGGCAGCCGTCGAGCTGGCGGGCTATGGCAAGACTGCGATCCTTCAGCCGGGCGAGAGCGAAGTCGTGAAGGTCAACGTTCCGGAATACTTCCTCACCTCCTATGACGCGACGGGTACGGGCGTGTACATCCTCGACGAGGGTCACTACTACCTGACGGTCGCGGACGATTCCCATGCGGCGGCGAACAACATCCTTGCTGCCAAGGGCTTGACCACCGAAAACGGCATGACCGCCGAGGGCGACGCGAGCCTGACCTACGGCATGGATTACACCTTCAACGCGGAGACCTATGCGACCGCTTACGGCACGGATAACGAGGTCAAGAGCCTGTTTGCCGACGCCGACATCAACCGCTACGAGGGCAAGGGCGACAACTCCGTCGTGTATTACTCCCGCAGCAACTGGGCTGGCACGGTGACCAGCGGCCCCGTGCAGCTGACGATGACCGCGCAGATCGCGGCGGACGCGAAGCTTGACGACAGCGACCTGCCGGATGCGACGGGCGTTGAATTCCCGACGATGGGCGTGAGCGCGAATCTCCAGCTTGTCAACATGATGGATTACGACTACGACGATCCGATGTGGGATATCTTCATGGATCAGCTGACCTACGAGCAGATGGCGAAGCTCTGCGCGAACGGTCTGCGCATGACCATCAACATCGACGAGATCGGCAAGCCGCTGACCGTTGACCACAACGGCCCGTCCGGCGTGACCCAGAAGTACTCCGTCGGCGAGAACGGCTATGCTGTTCAGAACAACGACCCGCAGAAGGATATCAAGGGCACCTGCTATCCGTGCAACGGCATCATTGCCGCGACCTTCAACGACGAACTCATCCGCGAGGTCGGCGAGCTGATCGGTGAGGACGCGATGTGGGCTGGCTACGCCGGTCTGTACGGCACGGGTCTGAACATCCATCGTTCCCCGTATGCCGGCCGTGTGTTCGAGTATTATTCTGAGGACGGCACTCTGACCGGTCTGGTCGATGCGGCGGAGACCCTCGGCATCCAGTCCAAGGGCGTTTACGTCTACAACAAGCACTTTGTCCTGAACGACCAGGAGAACAACCGCGCTGGCATCGGCACCTGGGTCAACGAGCAGGCGCTGCGCGAGAATTATCTGCGCGCGTTTGAGCTGCCGATCGTCAACGCGGACGCGAAGTGCGTGATGACCGCCTTCAACCGTCTGGGCGCGCAGTGGGCAGGCGCTTACACCGAGCTGCTGACCGATTGGCTCCGCGGCGAGGCTGGCATGGAAGGCTTTGCGGTCACCGATATGTACGACGACACCTACATGGTGAAGGCGAACGAGGTCGTCGCGGGCAACGATATCCCGGATAACTATGTTGGCGATGACGTTTCTCAGTTCGCGGCTTATGGCCCGAACGGCTCCACGCCGAACGCTGCCGTTGCGCAGGCGCTGCGCACGTCCAGCAAGCGCGTGCTGTACACCGTGCTTCATTCCCGCGGCATGGACGGCATCAGCAGCAACACCCAGATTGTCTCCATCACCCCGTGGTGGCAGATGACCCTGAACATCGCGCAGTGGACCCTGACCGGTCTGACCGCGCTGGCGTTGCTTGTCCTGCTGCTGGACATGATTCCGGGCAAGAAGAAAAAGGCGTAAGGGTTTAACCGAATCATTGAGAAGCGCGCACAGCAAGAAAGCTGTGCGCGCTTTTTTGAACAAAAGGGTCACGTTGGGGCTCTGCCCCAAGTCCGGGAAACTCGTATGGAGGCGCTGTCCTCTGCCTGCGGCAGACGCGCCCGCTATGCGAACGCATAAATGCTCCCTACGATTTCCAATCTTCACCGTGCTGAATCCCGCACAGCGGGCGCACGGTTTCGATTCCCCGAAGGTAACCTTGTTCTCTGCACCCTTTTTACGCTTCGCGGCGGTGTGAATAGGCTTTATCGAACGACGCGCATGCGCGTCGTATGCCTAAGAGGATTAAAACCAGCGCGAAGCGAAGAAGGGGTCTGGGGACTGGTCCCCAGACAGGGCTTGGGGCAGTCGCCCCAAATGCCCCGTGTTTTGCTCGATTGTCCAATAAAAGAAAAAAGATTGTTAAAAGCGCAAAAGTATGGTATCATGGAGTAAAATCACAGAAGATAACGTAAATGATTTTTTTTCTGCCGTGAATAAACGTCCTCTTGAAACGGGGAGTACATACAATTTTTGAGATTTCCGGACTGAAAAATGGCATTTGCATTCGATTGATTACCATATGGACAAGGAGCGTGAGCGTGTCATGCTGCTTTTGGCTATTGTAGACGATGACCCCAATGATTCTTCCGCGCTGAGCGCGCTTGTGGCGGAGTATTTTAAGAAGAATAATCGCGCCTACATGTTCCGCGTATTCAATACGTCGATGGACTTTATCCGCAGTACGGAAAACTACGATATCGTGTTCATGGATATTCGGATGGATCAGCTCGACGGGCTGGAGGTTGCGCGGATCATGCGCAAGATCAACACGAGTTCAGTGCTGATCTTTGTGACGCATATGGCACAGCTGGCGATCAAGGGCTATGAGGTCGATGCGCTTGATTTCATCGTCAAGCCCGCCGACCAGTTTTCCATCAACTATGTACTGGATAAAGCCATCAACCGGCTGGAAAGCACATCCAGCACGCTGATCGCCATCAAAACGTCGGATGGCATCGTCAGCCTTTCTTCCAATGACATTACATATGTCGAGGTTTTTGACCATAATCTGGTTTATCACACGACTAAGGGCGTTTACGATGTTCGCGGGCGTCTTTCCGACGTGCTGAAAAAGCTTGACCCAAAGCGATTCATCATGTGCAACCGTTCGTTCGTGGTCAATCTGCGCTATGTTCAAAGCGCCTGCAACGATTATCTGACGATAGACGGAACGAAGATCTCCGTTTCAAAATCTCATCGCAAGGAAATCATGCAGCATTTTTCCAATTTCCTGGGGGAGAATCTATGATCGGAGACAGCCGGTTTATCCAATTGGTCGATCACCGCGTATCGACTGCGCTCATCTTTTTTCTGCTGATGCTGCTGCTGAACAACCGAAAGCCCAAACACAAATTCGGATGGCGTGCGGCGATATCGTTTGCAGCGATGTGCGCGGTGAGCTGGGGACTGAGAACCATCGTTGATGTCGAGCTGGTTGGGGAGATGATACAGGGGCTGGGATACAGCGTCTATACCATCGCCATGAGCCTGATGTTCCTGGTCAGCTATTCGTTCTGCTACTATACGACGCCGGGCGAGCTGTCGTATATTGACATGCTGGCGCTGACCATCGTGAAGATGGCGTGGAACTTGTTTAAGGCGGGAAGCTATGCGTCGTACCTGATGAATGTGCCGACCGTGTGGTCGAGGTACAGCGTGGCGGGGTCGCTGGTCTCGTATCTCGTCTATATTGTCGTATGTATCGCCAGTTGCAAGATCATGGGCGACGCGATCGGCGACGTGGAGGATCTGTCGCTGCGGCAGATGCTGCCGACCTCTATCGTGTTCCTTGGATGTCAGGGTGCGCTGGATTTCTGTGGTCATGTCTTTACGGCGGACAACAAGGCGCTGTTCCTTTACTATGTCTGTGCGCTGATCTATACGGCGACGACGTACAGCGTGCTGAGACTGGTTGCCCTGCGTGCGCGCGAGCAGAGGGATAACGACAACATGCGCGCGTTCATCAACAATAAAATCCACTATTATCAGGTCAGCCACGACGGCATCGTGTCGCTGCAGGTGAAGTGCCACGATTTAAAGCATCAGATCAAGGCGATCCGCTCGCAGATCGGCAAGGAAAATTTTGAAAAGTACCTCGATAGACTTCAGGATTCCATCGACGAGTACGGCACGGTCGTCGATTGCGGCAATGAGGCTATCAACGTGGTTTTGACGGAAAAGAATATCCTCTGCACCAATTGCGGCGTGAAGTTCTCTTATATTATAGACGGAACGCTGTTCGATTTTATGAGCGATATGGAGATCTATTCTCTGTTTGGCAATGTGCTGGATAATGCGCTGGAGAGCTGCAGCAAGGTCAGCGACCCGGCAAGGAGAGTAATCTCGCTTAAAGCGGTTTCGCAGGGCGAGATGGTCGTTCTGCATGTTGAGAACTTCTTTGAGGAAGAACTGGTCATGGTGGACGGCATGCCGGTAACGACGAAGAGCGGCGCGGGGCATGGATTCGGTCTGCGGTCTATTCGCGAAATCGCCGAGAAGTATGGCGGCGTGGTCACGCTCAATACGGAGGGGAATATCTTTAAACTCACTGTATTGATGAAAAAAGGATGAAAGCGAAATTGAAGGCGGGGAAACTCGCCTTTTTTCTTTAGGAGGAAGGTGTAAGCGGATTGAAGCCATTGCAAGGGATAAGAATCGTATTGCTAAGGAAAGGCAGAGACAGTATTCCTAAATCTGATAAAGCAAAAAATGTTGAATCCCAGCAGAAAGATGCAGGGAATTTCCCTGAGATTATGGAATACAGAAGCTAACGATCAGCGACAAACGGAGGATGACTTTTATGATGGAAACCAAATGGCAGCGCATTCGGTTCATGCCCGGAACGCCCTTGGGCGAGGATGGGCGGCGCGTGACCGGCTGCGCGGAACACATTGAGCTTTCCCGCAGAGCGGCGGCGGAAGGCATGGTGCTTCTTAAAAACGAGAACGAAACGCTGCCCTTGAAGCGCGGGGAACGTGTGGCGGTATTCGGCAAAGCGCAGGCGGATTATGTCAAAGGCGGCGGCGGAAGCGGCGATACGACGGTCGCTTACGTCCGTTCGCTGGCACAGGGACTTCGTATCAAGCAGGACGAGGGAAAAATCGAAATCTTCGAACCGCTGGAACGCTTTTATGCCGAAAATGTCCGCGCACAGTATGCCGCGGGCGCAACGCCGGGCAAGACGAAAGAGCCGATTCTGGATGACGAGCTGGTGCGGCAGGCGCGCGCGTTTACGGATATCGCGCTCATCACCATCTGTCGATTCTCCGGCGAGGATTATGACCGGACGGGTAACCCGCACGACGGCGATTATTTTCTTTCCTTTGAGGAAGAGCATATGGTCAAAAAAGTGCTGGCGGCGTTTCCGCGCGTGGTCGTGGTTCTCAACACCGGCGGTATGATGGATACGCTCTGGTTCAAGGATAATCCCGCAATTGGCGCGGCGCTGCTGGCGTGGCAGGGCGGCATGGAAGGCGGTCTGGCGACGGCGGATATTCTGGTCGGCGACGTCTGCCCGTCCGGACATCTGACGGACACGTTTGCGTCGTCGTTTGCGGCGTATCCGTCCTCGGCAAATTTTGCAGAATCCAAAGAATATGTGGAATATCAGGAGGACGTGTTCGTCGGCTATCGCTATTTTGAAACGATTCCCGATGCGGCGGCTTCCGTCTGCTATCCGTTCGGTTTTGGTCTGAGCTATACGACGTTTGCGCTGAGCAACGTTGTCGGCGGACTGGATGACGCAGGAAAAATTGTACTTTCTGCAAAGGTCAGCAATACGGGAAAATGCGCGGGCAAGTATGTCTTGCAGGCGTATGTCAACCCGCCGAAGGGACAGATTGCCAAGCCTGCAACGTCGCTGGTCGGCTTTGCCAAAACACGGCTGCTTGAGCCGGGAGAGAGCGAAACGCTGACGATCGCGTTCGCACCGTATGCGTTTGCGAGCTACGACGACGAGGGGACGATTCAAAAATCGGCGTATGTGCTGGAAAAGGGCGAATACAGTTTCCGACTGGGCGAAAATGTCCGCGGTACGGTGGATGCCGGATATCGCTATACGCTGGAAAACGATGTGATTCTGGAACAGCTTGCAGAAAAATGCGCGCCGAAACAGCTTCGCCGCCGCATGCTGGCAGATGGAAGCTATCGCGACATCGCTTGTGAGCCCGAAACGCCGCGCGCGGATTGGCGCGGGCTGGAAGGGATTCCGTACGAGGGCGAAAATCCGGTGGAAATTCCGGAAAAGACGCCGGGAAGCGCATGGGAAAAGCCGGTAAAGCCGCAGTTGATGGACGTAGTGAACGGCGATTTGACGCTGGATGAATTCATGAGCCTGCTCAGCGATACGGATAAGGTTCGTCTGCTCGGCGGACAGCCCAATCGCGGCGTGGCGAATACGTTCGGGTTCGGCAATCTGCCGATTTATGGCGTGCCGAATGTGATGACGGCGGACGGACCGGCGGGTCTGCGCATCAAACCGGAATGCGGCGTGACGACGGCGGCGTTCCCATGCGCAACGCTTCTGGCGTGTACATGGAATACGGAAATTGTGAAGGAAGTCGGCGCGGCAGGCGCGCGGGAAGTGCATGAAAACGGCATCGGCGTATGGCTGACTCCGGCAATCAATATCCATCGCACGCCGCTCTGCGGACGCAATTTTGAGTATTATTCGGAAGATCCGCTCGTTGCGGGAGAAATGGCGGCGGCGATGGTCGCGGGCATTCAGAGCGAGGGCGTCGGCGCGTCGCTCAAGCATTTTGCCTGCAACAACAAGGAAACGAACCGTAAGGATTCCGATTCCCGCGTATCTGAAAGAGCGCTGAGAGAGATTTATCTCAGGGGCTTTGAAATCTGCGTAAAGAAGTCCCAGCCGCTGACCATCATGAGCAGCTATAACCTGCTCAACGGTCTGTGGACGAGCCAGAACCGCGAACTGCTGACTGATATCCTGCGCGGCGAGTGGGGCTTTGAGGGCATGGTCACGACCGACTGGTATACTCATGCGCCGCAGTATACCGAGATCGCGGCGGGTAACGACGTCAAGATGGGATGCGGCGCGCCGGAACATACCCTCAAGATGATGCAGGAAGGAAAGCTCAGCCGCGAGGATGTCGAAAACAGCGTCAGAAGGCTGCTGGAGATGATATTGAAGCTGGCGTAATGCAGCGTCTTGAATGTAAGCCGATGAGACAATAAAAAGAGACAAAAACAGCCATGGCTGAAGGAAAAACCTTCCGGTCATGGCTGTTTTTTGGGTGTAACTATGAATGAGCAAATCCTAAAAAGCGTCTGCCTACTCGGAATATCTGGATATGCTGGCGAAGCTGTCGCCGCTGAAAAAAGGAGCGACGTTCCATTACGCGCTGTTTTCGGAGAGCGGATTTGATGAACGGATTGGAGCGGAGGCGCAAAAAGGAAATGTGTGGCTGTATCCGCTGCACACAATCGTGAATTATAAGTGAATGAGCAACGGGACAGCTTGAAAAAAGGAT
>CAKTXP010000083.1 GCA_934631055.1 uncultured Clostridia bacterium
ATTCTGTCGCTCTCGATCTCCTGACCAGCCGCCTTTTCAAACAGCTGCATCAGATCTTCACGGGTCAGCTTCTTCTTCTCTTCCCCGCGCACATCGACCACGACGCGTCCGGCGTTCATCATGATGAGCCGGTTGCCCATCGCGATGGCGTCCTTCATGTTGTGCGTAACCATCATCGCGGTCAGCTTCTGTTTGGCGACGATCTCCTCCGTCAGTTCCAGCACCTTCGCCGCCGTTTTGGGGTCGAGCGCAGCGGTATGCTCGTCAAGCAGGAGAAGTTTCGGCGTGCGCAGCGCCGCCATCAGCAGAGTCAGCGCCTGCCGCTGTCCGCCGGAAAGCAGACCGACTTTGCTGCTCATGCGGTCCTCCAGCCCCAGCCCCAGCGTGCGCAGCTGCTCGCGGTACATATCGCGCTCCATGTTGGAGATGCCCCAGCGGAGCGTGCGCTTTTCGCCGCGGCGCATCGCCAGCGCCATGTTCTCCTCGATGTTCATGGTCGCCGCCGTGCCGGTCATCGGATCCTGAAAGACACGACCCAGATACTTGGCGCGCTTGAATTCCGGCAGGCGGGTGACATCCACGCCGTCTACCTCGATGGTTCCCTTGTCTACGGCAAATACGCCCGCTACCGCGTTGAGCGTCGTGGATTTGCCCGCGCCGTTGCCGCCGATGATGGTCACGAAATCGCCCTCGTTCAGCTTGAGATCGACGTCCGTCAGCGCGCGCTTTTCAGTGATCGTGCCGGGGTTAAACGTCTTGGCGATATGGTTGATATTCAGCATGATGCGCTCAGCCATGGTTCGCGCCTCCCTTCTTTTCCTTTCTGAAATACTTGTTCTTCCAGAAAGGCACGGCAAGGAACATCGCAACGACGAGCGACTGAAGCATCTTCAGGTCGTTGGTGTTAAGTCCCAGCCAAAGAACGACTTGGATGACGATATAATACAGAATCGCGCCGATAACGACAGCGAAGAGCTTGAGCGCAAAGTTATGGAAGATCTTGGAGAAAACGACCTCGCCGATGATAACCGCCGCCAGACCGATGACGATCGCGCCGCGTCCCATGCCGACATCGACAAAGCCCTGATACTGCGTCAGCAGCGCGCCGGCAAACGCGACCAGACCGTTGGAGAGCATCAGTCCCAGCACCTTGTCGGCGTTGGTGTTAATGCCCTGCGCGCGTGCCATATTCGCGTTCGCGCCGGTCGCGCGGAGAGAGCAGCCGCGTTCCGTACCGAAGAACCAGTACAGCAGCGCAATCACCGCGATTGCCAGCACTGCGAGGATGATGAACGGGTTGCTCAGCGAAAGCGCCCTTGCGTTTCGGGCGGATACGAGCAGCGGATAGTTGTTGACGCTGACCGCGAGATTCGCCTTGCCGCCAAGGATGCGCAGGTTGATGGAATAGAGCGACAGCTGAGTCAGAATGCCCGCCAGGATCGCGGGAATGCCCATGAACGTATGGAAGATGCCCGTCGCCAGACCGGCAAGCATGCCGACCAGAAACGCCGCAATCATCGCGACCCATACGTTGCATCCGCCGATGATGAGGACTGCGGCAACCGCGCCGCCGGTCGCGATGCTGCCGTCCACCGTCAGATCGGCAACATCAAGGATACGATAGGTAATATACACGCCGATCGCCATAATGCCCCAGATCACACCCTGGGATACGGCGCTGGGCAGCGCGTTAAATAGTTTGGCAATCTCCACTGGATCGTCCTCCTCTTTCTCTATGGGGCGCGGTAAAACTCCGCCCCATGCTTTGCCAAGAACCTGAATTTCTTGGATTTTTCCCTTCAGTTATCGCTGCGCGATAACTGCATGCTAAGCCGTTTCAAACCACCGCGAAGCGAAGAAGGGAGTCTGAGGGACAATGTCCCTCAGTGGGGTTTGGGGCAACGCCCCAACGTCTCTCCCCGTATACGCACGAAGCCAAGGAAGCGCTTTCGCCGCTTCCTTGGCTCATGTTCGCTTGAATGAGCTTTACTCGATGGCAACGTAGTCCGCCGGAATCGTCAGTCCGAGCGCCTCAACGTTCGCCGCATTGTACTTCTTGGTGAAGTTCGGGGCGGATTCAACCTTCATCGTGCTGACGTCCGCGCCGTTGGCGAGGATGTCGTACGCCATTTCGCCGGTCTTGTATCCGAGGTCATAGTAGCTGATGGTCAGCGTCGCAACGCCGCAGCCCTTGCAGATGCCTTCCTCGCCCACGACAGCCGGAACTTTCGCCGGAATGAGAACGTTGGCAATGGTCTCCGTATACGCCGCGGCGGTGTTGTCCGTCGGGATGTAAATCACGTCGCTGGCGTCCGCCGCCGTCTGGGTGACGGAAGCGACGTCGTTGGAATCCGTGAAGGCGAACTCCGTGCAGGTATAGCCCATCTCTTCGAGGTAGCCCTTAATCGTCGTAACCTGATAGACGGAATTCGCTTCCGCAGAGCAGTAGACCAGACCGATGTTCTTCGCGTCCGGGAAAAGCTCCTGAATCATCGCCGCCTGACCATCCAGCGGGGCGAGATCGCTCGTGCCGGAAACGTTGATGCCGGTCGTGCCGTCCCATTCCTTCATGCCCAGTGCGGTCGCGTAATCGGTGATGGACGTGCCGAGGATCGGGATATCGCCCGTCGCGGAGACAGCCGCCTGAAGCGGAGAAGTCGCGTTGGCGAGGATGAGATCCACGCCATCGGCGGCAAATTTGCTGGTGATGGTCACGCAGGTCGCCGCGTCGCCCGCCGCATTCTGCTCGTCAAACTTGACGTCCGGCATCTTCTCGGTCAGCGCGTCCTTAAAGCCCTGCGTCGCCGCGTCGAGCGCTTCATGCTGTACAAGCTGGCAGATGCCGACGGTAGTCGCGCTTGCGCAGGCAGCGGTAGCCGCCATAGCCAAAGTCAAAGCGACGGTTGCGAATTTCTTCATAGTCGTATCCTCCTATCCGGCGATGCCGGGCATTTACTTTTCGTTGCGCCTTCGTTTTCAAAAGTGCAACGTCATTATATAGCTGGATACAAACTTTTGTCAAGTACATTTTTGAATTTTTTCAATATTTATTTGGATTCATTTTCAGCTTTTCGCATTTATTCGATATGATACGTTGACAATTCGTCTTGAAATTTCCTGATTCTTTGTCAACAAGTATAGCGTTTTTTCTTTTCATTTAAGCCCTCAGCCGTCCTCTATGACGCAAAAAAGCGGGCTGAGCCCGCCTGCATTTCCGCCGCAGTCCGTAAAGATTCAAAGCTCTACGCACGCGAGCAAGCTTTATGCAATTTCCTATAAGCCAAAAAGCGGGCTGAGCCCGCTTGCATTTCCGCCGCAGTCCGTAAAGATTCAAATCTTTACGCACGCGAGCAGGTTTCATGTAATTTCCTATAAGCCAAAAACCACCGAGCGCAAAGCCCGGCGGTTTTGGGTTCATCAGTTAAATCCGACGACCTTCTGGCTGATTCGATAGCCCGTAATCGCGACGCGGCGGCCGAACCTGCCCGGCAGATGGAGCAAATGCCCCAGCAGGCGGCGATAGCGCAGGTTCTGGTAAAGCGCGGGCTGAGTATCCTTGATGTACTGCCAGAGCGCCTTCTTCTTTTCCAGATTCTCTTCCGTGCCGCTCTTGATGAGCAGGATGGAGGAAACCGTCGTGATGATCTCCAGATAGTTGCGCATGTATCTGCGCTTATGCGCGTCCGTGACCGTTTGCAGATCGACACATTCCACCAGCAGCCGGTTGACCAGCAGCGCCTGGTCAATGCGGCGAATCATGACCTGCTCCTGCACGGACTGATCCTCGCGCCCGATGAAGTAATGATACAGATCCTCATCCAGATAGAGCATCGTCTGCACCTGCGTCATCGGCTGATAGACGTACAGCTCATCGACGTAGAACGTGTGCTTCGGCAGGGACAGCCCGCAGTCATGCAGCAGCTGTGTGCGGTAGATGACCGAGTGCATCAGCAGATAATGCCCCAGCCCCATGTTCACCTCGTCCCAGCCAAAAACGCGGTCGATGGGCAGAGAATTACGGTACTGCATAACGTGCTTGTGCTTTACGCCCACCTTGTCATAGACGTAGTTGCAGATGAGCATGTCAACGCTCTCGCCGCTCTCCGTCATCGCTTTCAGACGGGCAAGCACGCGCTTGAAGCTTTCTTCATCCACCCAGTCATCAGAATCGACAACTTTGAAATAGCGCCCCGTCGCGTTGGCAAGACCGGTCATCACCGCGTCGCCGTGACCGCCGTTCTCCTTGTGGATGGCGCGGACGACGCCGGGATGGCTGCGCTCAAACTCGTCGGCGATTTCCGCCGTTCTATCCTTGGAACCATCGTCAACGATGAGGATTTCAACGTCGTCGCCGCCGGAAAGCAGCGTTTCAACCGCGTGATGCAGATAATCCTGCGAATTGTAGCTCGGAATGGCAATGGACAGCAGTTTCATTTCAAGGGACGCCTCTTTTCTTGTTTATGCGCTTCTCTTCCCATAAATCAGCCAGAAGGAGCCGCATCCTTTCTTCAGCGATGCCTCCGGCGTCATGCCGGAACAGAATCAGTATACCGTGACTTCCGCCGCATCGGACAGTTCTTCGATCCGCGCGCTGAGCTTTTCCTTGCAGCGCGTGTTGTACAGGCTGTACGCGATCTCGTCATGCAGATCGTCGGTCAGCTCGCCGATGTCCGTTTCGCTGTCTGCCTTCTGCTGCTCGTATTCCGCCTGAATCTCCTCGTCGGTGACCGGACAATCCTGCGTCAGCCATGCGTAGTAGAGCATCGTCGCGTACTGCGTGCGGTAGACGTCGATATAGTCCTGCGCGGTCACGCCCAGCAGCTCGGCGTATTGCAGCGCGTACTTCTGGAGCGTCTCGTCCTCGTCTTCAAGCTCAAGCGTTTCATTCAGCGTTTCGGCAACCTGCGCCAGCGCGCTTTCGTAAGCACTCTGTCCCTGCTCGGCGCACCACTTTTCGGTTTCTTCATCGAAATCATAGCAGCCCTGCGCCCTCATATCCTGCTCAATGAGCAGATTCTGGATGGCGGCAGTCAGCGCCAGATCTTCCAGATACGCGGAAACGGTCTCATCCTGAATATCATAGCCCAAAGCGGCATAGCTGGTCAAGTAGTTTTCTCTGACTGGCTCATAATCCGAGTTCATCAGCGCCTCGCCGTTGACCATCGCGACGACGGCATCCTCTTCGGTCTGGGCGGTTTCAGTGGATTCGGCGCTTTCGGCAACAGCGCCCGCGGTCATCATCAGCAGCGCCAGCAGCAGAATCAAAATGCGTTTTTTCATGGTATACCTCTTATTCGTCATAGGGTTGGAATCGAACAAATGGAATGCTTTCTTCATAAACAAGGAAATGCGCCCGGGCTGGGCGGCGCAACCGAAACGGTTTACGCCATTCCCCTCCCGGGCGCATCATGCTTATGGGATTAGTAGCTCAGACCGAAGCCGGAGACGTACAGGTTGCCATCGGCATCCTTGTACGCGTAGCTGCCGGACGGGGACTTCGCCAGGACGTCAGCATCCATGTACTGATCCTTGTCGTAGCCCGGCACGTCGTTCGGGGACGCGCACTCTTCGATCACGGTGCCGTCTTCGAGGGTCTTCTCCGTCAGAGCGATGACATCCTCGCAGGCAACCATGGTCACGGACAGCTTACCGGTCGGGTTGTAGTTGCCGACGATCACGTCAACCTGAGCGCTGTACGCGTTCGCCAGAGAAGCAGCGGACGTGGTGTACTGAGCGGTCAGAGCGTCGCAGTACGGCTCGAGGTTGTCGAGGATCCACGGGCTGGTGCAGACGATGGTGCCAACGACCTTGCCGCCGTTCGCATGAACCTTGTCAGCAGCCTTCTGGAGCTTCTTGATGCCTTCAACGGTGGTCACTTCGACCATCTCGCCGGTCTTGGTCTGTCCGCCAGCACCGAACATCGCGGTCATAGCGGCATCCACACCGCCGCCCAGCTCACGCTGAGCCACTTCAAAGCCTTCGACCAGGCTCAGAACGCCTTCGGTCTCGGAAGCGCCCGCCTTGTTGGTCGCCTTCGGCTGGACGTAGAAGTAAGCAACCTCAGCGTCGTCAGCCTTGTCAACGATTTCGAAGCCCTGAGCAGTGAAGAGTTCCTTCAGAGCCGCGAGGGTATCCTCGTTCTCACCGGTTCCGGTGTAGGAACCGATGAAGAGCTTGGTGCCGGCATCCTTCGCCAGCGGCAGGGTGTTCTCATGGTTCTTCATGAGGACGGTCGCCTTCAGGTGCAGAGCGTAAGCCTGATCGTGAGCGGTCTCGATGTTGGTCGCACGGACTTCGTCCGCCTTCTCATAGTCGAGGTACGGGTTCTCGAAGCGGCCCTGCTTGAACAGCGCGGTCGCACGGTTGATGTTCGCACGGTCGAGGTCAGCCTTGTCGAGCAGACCGAACTCGATAGCGGTGGTGATGTATTCCGGAGCCAGTTCTGCGCCGATCGCATCGGTGCCAGCCTTGATGAGCAGAGCAAAACGCTGCACGCTGGTCATGGTCTCAACGCCGTAGGTCTGGGTGAGAGTGATGCCGGAGTCGGAGTTCACGAAGCCCTTGAAGCCCATGATATCACGGAGCAGGGTCGTGATGATCTCGGAGTTGTAAGCAGAGCCCAGCTCCTTGACCTCGATCTCATGGCCGCGATAGCTCTGCGGGGCAGAACGATCGTCGCTGGTGTCACGGGAGTAGCACGGCATGATCGCGCCGACGCCCGCATCGATAGCAGCCTGGAAGCCGACCAGCTGGTACTTCTCCAGGGAGCCCTCGGTCGGGTACAGACGCCACTGACCCTGAGAGGTGTGGGACTCAAAGCCGTTCTCAGCCGCGCCGTCGCCCGGGAAGTGCTTGGCGGAGAGAACAACGGAGTTCTCGTTCACGCCTTCAGTGCCATACTGATAGCCGTCAACCAGCGCGGTGATGATGCCCGCGGTGACGTCCGGACGCTCGCCGTAGGTGCCGTTGTTGCGCGGCCAGCGCGGGTCGGTCACCAGGTCGATCTGCGGGCCATACATGAAGATGATGCCCTGCGCGCGCCACATCTGGCGATCGACTTCAGCGTAGTCCTTGATAGCGTCGTAGTTGCCGTCGCCCAGAACAGCCGCCGCCATGCCCAGAGAATCCGGGAAGCCGGCAGAGATCGGGTTGGAGATGAGGGTCACCGGGATCGCCGGGGTGCCCGCCTTGGCGGAATCCCACTCGGCGTAAGCGGTGGTCACGTTGTTATACAGAGCCACGACGGAAGCGTCGTAGTTCAGACCGCCGCGGTACACGGCCGCGCGGATCTTGCCGATGGACATGACCTGATCGTCAAGGCTCGCGAAGGAAGACGCATTCTGCTTGAGCATGTTCAGGCTCTCGGTGGTCTCGCCCTCCGGGATCACGGTCATGATCTTCGCCGGGTCGATGGTGCCGTCCTCGTTCTTGACCTCAGCCAGCGTCTTGGAGACCGGCTGAACCATCAGCGCGTTGAGGACGAAGCCAGCCTGCTCGGTCAGGGTCATCTTGGTGACCATGTCCGCAGCGCGGGTCTCGGCGTCCTGACGCCAATCCTCGAAAACATCCAGCTCGTGGTCGTTATCGAGATCCTTGAAGTACAGACCATCCTGCTTAATGACGCCAACGGTGGTCACACCGATGGTCGGGCCGTTCTCGTTCTCGTAGTAGACCGGCTCCATATAGGTCTTGGTCGGATCGACTTCCTCAGCGTTGTACGGAGCCGGGATGTACTCGGCGCCGCCCTCAGCCAGAGAAGCGGGGACAACGCTTGCCAGCATGGTAGCTGCCAAGAACGTGCTCAGAATCCTCTTCATGCAAATTCTCCTTTTCCATTTGTTCCAAATTGCCAAACCGCCTTGCATGAGCAGTTCGCCTTTGTTGAAAATATTATAGTATATTTGTGCAGAAAAGAGAAGGGGGTTGTCTTGAACGTGCAACTGACCGTCGTTAAAGGGCGAACATTCGGTTCACGTCAAATTCGCGTCGTGAACGGTATAATCTTCCTTTTTCATTCCGTGACCTGTCCTTTTTGCTTCCGCGAGCGTTATTCCCCGTCCTTCTTCATCCCCTCGAACATCGCCCGAACGGACGGCGCGTTCTTCGTCAGCTTCTTGATGCTCAGCTCTTCCGCCTTGTTGTTCGCCAGCCGCAGATTATTCTCTGAAGAGAGCAGGGCTTCCTTCGTCTTTTGCAGGTGGCTGATGGTCTTGTCGATTTCCTCGATTGCCGTCGTGAATTTCTGGCTCGCCAGCCGGTAGTTGCGCGAAAACCCTTCCTTGAAGGCGTTCATGTTCTCCTCAAAACTGCGGATATCGAGCTGCTGATTCTGAACGATCTGCAATTCCTGCCGATAGCGCAGGGAATTCTGCGCCGCGTTGCGCAGCAGGGTGATCATGGGAATAAAGAACTGCGGGCGGATGACGTACATCTTCGGATACCGATAGGATACGTCCACGATGCCGGTGTTGTAATACTCGTTGTCGATTTCAAGCATCGAGACCAGAATCGCATATTCGCACTTTTTCTCGCTGCGGTCCTTATCCAGCTCTTTGAAGAAATCCTCGTTCCTGTGCTTGACCGCCGTCGCGTCCGCCTCGTTCTTCATCTCGAACATGATGGAGATGAATTCCGTGCCGTCCTCGGCGGATTCGCGGTAGATGAAATCGCCCTTGCTTCCCGTCCGCGCGTCGTTGTCCTTTTCAAAGTAGGCGTTGGGGAACGCCGTCATCCGCAGGGAATTGAACTGCGTCAAACAGTGCTGCTCCAAGCTCTCGCCGATCATCTTCGTCGATTGGCGCGCTTTGAAATCGCGGTAATACTCGATCTGTTCATCCTTGAGGCGAAGCTTTTCTTCATACTGTTCCTGCAAGGATTTCTCGTTCAGGCGGCTTTCGGTCTCTTTGCTCTTGAGTTCGCCGCGGAGATTCGCGATCTCCGTTGCCTTTTGGGACAGTTCGCTGTTTTTCTGCTCGACCGCCTGCGCGACGGCAAGCTTCTTTTCCATTTCGCCCGCGTTCAGCTTTGCTTCCAGCTCGGTGATCTTCCGGTCGCGGGCGGAAATTTCCGCGTCCTTCTGATTCAGGCTGGCGGAATGGACTTTGGCTTCTCTGGAAAGCTCTTCGTTCTTCTTTTCCAGCGCTTCGGATACGGCAAGATTCTTTTTCGTCTCGCTGGCATCGAGCTGTGCCAAAAGCTCAGCAATCCTCTGGTTTTTCGCCGCGATCTCCGCATCCTTTTGGGTGATGCTTGCGTCCTTCTGTTTTTCCGCCTGAAGGCGCACCAGCCGGATTTCGTTTTCCCGCTGTGCTTCCAGCTCCTTCTGGCGGCGCTCCAGCTCTTTTTCAAATTCTTTATTTCTGACCTGCTGGGCGATCTGTTCGTATCCGGTCTCGTCCACCTGAAACACCTCGCCGCAATTCGGGCATCTGATCTCCTGCATGTTTTTCGCTCCTTCGTTTTTTAGTAAAAAGACCGTTTGGGGCTCTGATCCGGGAAACTCGCATAGTCGCGCTGTCCTCTGCCTATGGCAGACGCGCTCCTTGCGATTTCCGATTTCCGTCACGCTGAATCCCGCACAGCGGGCGCGTGACTCCAATCCCCAAACCCCGGCAGGGAACCTTGTTCCCTGCACCCTTTTCTTCGCTTCGCGGCGGTTTTAATCCTCTTTACTGAACGACGCG
>CAKTXP010000084.1 GCA_934631055.1 uncultured Clostridia bacterium
GCAGGGCTTGATTTGATTGATTTCTATGTTCTTCCGCATTATCTTACAGCACCATTTAAGAAAGTTACCGAGAAAATCATGACTGAGTTTTCGGATTTGAATCTATGCCCAATTAACAACCGTCAGGGAATTGTAATTGATGGTGAAGGTGCAAAGGTTATTTGTAAAGACTAATTTGAAAATTCAAGTTTGCCACACTCACTCTTGGCAGGGTTTGGAGCAGGCACGCCCCAACAAGAAGCTGTCCCACGGGGGCAACAATTTTCAAGAATTGAAAATTTGTGGCCACGGGACGATTCTTGCCCTCATAAACAACAGAAAACCCAGAACCGCACAGCTGATTCAGCTGACAGTTCTGGGTTTTCTTGTTAGCGAGTTAAAATACTGTTTTATGAAGCCCCTGCTTTTCGAGGGGCGGGGCTTTTTATACGGAGGAAAAACGTTGGGCTGCCGCCCAAACCCGCCTGAGGGATACTATCCCTCAGACTCCCTTCTTCGCTTCGCGGCGGCTTAAATCATTTTTACTATAGCAATCCAACGAATTAGTGCAAATAATCACAAGATTTGAACCAACCTGAGCAGTCAGAAGGCGAAACAGTCTGAAAAGCACATTGGATTGCGTTTGGAAGAGCATCGAGTGTCCGTGCCTTGAATTTGCGCAGGAAAGACTTCACTTTCGACCAGAGCTTTTCAATGGGATTCAGGTCGGGACTATACGGTGGAAGATAAATGTATCGAACGCCGAAACTGTCCAGCAGATTTTTCACTGCCTTTGCATGGTGCGACTTCATATTATCCATCACAAGGACAGAATTGTCCTTTAGATGAGGAAGCAAATCAGTTTCCAGATACCGCTTAAACTTCTCCACAGTTGTTCCACCTGAGAAAGTCGTATAGTGTAGTGTCCCATCCAACTGGATAGATGACAGAATGGTCGTATTTTTCGTCTTGGAAAGTGGTGCGGAATCAACAGCTCTGCTCCCTCCAAGCGAATAGGCATACCGTTTTGTCATATCGGTATTGCAGCCGCTTTCATCCAGAAACACAAGGTCACTTGCCTTGAATCCAGATATAAGACCGTTCCAATCTTTTCTCTTCTGAGCCACATCGGGGACGCTTCTGTTCGCTGGCATGAAGAGATTTCTTCTTACGGCGATAACCCAATTGCCGAACTGTTTTTCGAACAGTTTCATTGCTGACGGTAAGATGAAGGGTTTCAATGATCTCCTGCATTGTTATGTCCGGTCTGGTTTTTACAAGCTGGTTAATATTTTCAACTTCTTCCGGGGTCAATGCCGGTTTTCTTCCGCGAAGGTAGGTTCGAGTTTCAATTGAGCCGGTTTCATCCAATCGCTTTTTCAGGCGGTAGACAGTACTCCGGTTAACGCTGTAGTTCCTTGCCACTTCCCGGACATTATGACTTCTTTCCAATGCTTGAATCAACAGTTTCCTTGCCTCGTTGTGCAACATTTGAATCGCCTCTTTGACTTGATTCTACATCTTTTGTCAAGCTGCTGCTCTATTTTTGGGATTGCTATAAGCAAAAGCTGCGGCGTTCAATCAACGCCGCAGCTTCTTTATTATTCCATTATTCCGAAATCATGATAGATTCCGAGGGTACAAATCCACGCATGAGCGGCTCGGTCAGCGTTTCTACATATGTCCACTCGCTGCCAAACGTTGCCAGGTATCGAACGTCTTCTCCATCTTTGAGTCGTGCGATTTCCCCTTTTGTCTTCAGCGGATCATCCGTCAGACCGCATGCCTTCGAAACGCTCGCCGGGAGATAGGCTGGTTCCAGCACCTCCAGCTGGCTTCGATCCTGCACGGCCTCCGCGGGAATATATCCAAAGCGGGACTTCTCGCTGCTGATCGCGTATTGAATCAACACCATGTCGTTTTCACAGCCGAAAACCTGAATCCAGTCGTTGGTGCTCACGGAAGCCTTGCCGTTTGCCGCCCGATAGTAGCTCTCGGACGGGCCGCTGTACACGGGGTATTTTTCATCCTTGCAGAAGCTGCCCGTCTTCCCCTCCGGTAGCGCATCCCGCTGCGTGTTTACAGGCAGCGTCGGAGGCTGCGTCAGCCTCTGCCTGGCTTTACCGAGGCTTTTCGGGAAGGAATAGATGCCGAACTCATCCAAATCTGTGTAAATTACGCCGGGAACAATCGTCTTTTTCGCGGTTTCGATCTCCGGCTTATCCGTTTCCTCGTGATAGCCACGATAGCTAAGTCCATCGCCCGTGGGTTTGATTTCCACAACCTCTGCGGTTCGATCCGCTGTTTGGGGATTCGTATAAACATCTGTGAGTATTCTAATCCATTTCATTTTCCATTTCTCTTTTTTCTTTCCCTCGGGAGAAAAACAATACTCCTCGATTCTGTCATCAAAGTGATACGATATCACCAAAGTCTCATCCGGGAAATTCAGATTCACGAGTTGATCCCCCGCGTATAGAGCTTTTTCTCGCTTAACGACAAGTCTCCATTCACCCGAGGCATTCGTGAACAGGCAGAGAATATTTCGCTCCCCTTTGCTCAGAATCGCCGCAATCACATCTCGCGAAGCACCCCATTCTGTATGACCATCTACTTTGGTTACCTCGTAGCTGTCCCACGCTCTGCCCGACAAAATCTCGTTCACACCAGCGGGCAGCCTTTCATCATAGGCCGCCATACTCGCCGCACTGATGCACAGCAGGCACACAAGCAGCATCCATCCAAGCAAAGTTTTCTTCATGTCGAACCCTCCTCAATATGATTTGCTTTCCTTATCCAAAGAACGAATGACCACTACCTTTTCTTCCCAATTGCAACCATTTGTCCAGCAGATTGTTCTGGATGGTTTCGCTTTTGTGGGTATTCGCAATAATTTATTGGATTGCTATAAACGACGCGCATGCGCGTCGTATCTCTTAGATAATTAAAACCAGTGCGAAGCGAGGATGGGGTCTGGGGACTGGTTCCCAGACAGGGCTTGGGGCGGTAGCCCCAAACGTTTCCCCTTATCTGCTCCATTACACTTTCAGCGTCCTGAGATATGCCTTTCGTTCCTGTGGAACGCGATAGCTCTCGATTGCTTTTTGAATCGTCTTGTTATGCGTCCAGCGGTCAAGCCGCGGCTGCTGCAAATACGGAATGGAAGCGTCCCACTGCTTTGCCAGCGCGGTGGCGAAAAACCACGCGATCATCATCCGGACGTAGTATTCTTCCGAATGGACGCCAGCGGGGAGCTCCAGATATTCGGGCTGAAAGTCTGCATCCAGAAACCACGTCATCAGCATCTCCATGCCGAAGCGGCAGGTGTAGGGATGCGCTGAAGCTATCCAGCGGCGGATGTGATTGAGCAGGTCGGGCTTGTTTTTTGAAAGCACCTTAGGGGAAAGGATATCGCAGACCGCCCAGTTATCGACGTAAGGCAGAAACGCGTCGATTGCCTGAACGCAGGCTTCGTAATCGCGTTTTTCGCAGATGAGCAGCGCATGCAGGATGTTTTCGTCATAATAGGTATGCGGAACAGCCGCCATGAACGCCTGCGCGGCATCTTCCTTTGCCAGTTGTTTGGCGAGCCTGCGCATATTGGGCGTGCGCACGCCGATGAACCGCTCCCGCGGGATATTCGGGACGAGCCCGCTCTGAAAATCCGCGTATCCGGTATCCTGCAAGGCGTAAAGCTGTTCCAGAATGCTCATATCCGATGATCCTCGATCGCCTTGCTGTAACTGATCTCCACCTTTTGAGCGAACGCTTCCGTGCCAAAGGGTTTGGCATAATCGGCGGCAGTTGCGGCGATGCGCTGTCCTTCCTCGCTGAACGCGCGGATGAGCGCCGCCAGAAGCTCTTCGTCGCTGTCGCCGGAGAGAATGCCGCTCACGCCGTCCTCGATGACCCCGTTCAGGCAGGGGTCGTCAACTGCGCAGACGCACAGTCCGGAAGCCATGGCTTCCACATAGGTCAACCCCTGCGTTTCCGAATGGGAGGCGCTGCAAAACACGTCGCCCATTGCGTAATAGCGGTCGATCTGTTCCCATGGCTTGGGCCCGACGAGCGTCACGGAATCGGAAACGCTGAGGTCATCCGCCATGCGCTGCAAGTCCTCCCGAAGCGGGCCTTCGCCGACGATGGCGAAATGAACATCCGGGCAGGCTTCCAGCAGTCTGGGGAACACGCGCATGATCTGGTCGAGGTTCTTTTCCCGCGCGATGCGCCCGATATTCAGCAGCAGTTTTTTGTCCTCCGGCAGACCGCATTCGCGCCGGGTCGCCATGCGCTCCTGCAGGTCGTGGCGCTCAGGCGAGAAACGGGCAATGTCCATGCCGCTGGGGATGATATCGATCGGCGCATCCACGCCGTATCTGCGCAGAAGGTCGAGCGTCTTTTCCGTCGGAGTGATGACCCGATCCACCCGGTTGCACCACCACTGGGAATACTTGCGGGTCAGCATGCGGACGGCGTCGTCCGCCACGCCATGGGTCAGGTAGTAGGTATAATCCTCCCAAATGGTGTGGTAGGTATGAATGATGGCGCAGCCGAGCGTATCGGCGACGTAACGCCCAAAATAGCCCATCACGAATTCGCTGTTGGTATGGACGATATCGAAGTCGATGCTGGTCGCTTCCTGAGAGATGGTCGGCGTCGGGATAGCGATATTGCGATCCTTGAGCGCAACGAACGGCGCGCTGGTCAGGTAATGGATATTTTCCCGCTGGTTCTCCTCCCATCCCTTGCATTTGGGCGCAAAGACGTGAACCTCATGCCCCCGTTTGGTCAATTCGCGCTCAAGCGTCAGGCAGGACGTCGCCACGCCGTTGATCTCGGGATAAAAGGTATCCGTAAACAGGCCAATCTTCATGGTCTTTCTCCTTTTGCTGCGGGGTGTCTCCCCAACGAATCAGGGGTTTCATTCTATTATATCATATTCCCCTGTATAGAGCCATATCTAAAAAAGTTTAAGCTTCGCCGCCGGTATTTTTCATCGCAGAAAATCGCCCCGCTTTTGCTTGCAAAAACCCCCCGTTTGTGATAGCATCATAGCAGGAAATGGGCGGGTGCGTTTTGAGTTCATGCAAAATCGCATCCGCCCGATGCACGAAACAGGAGAAAGTGAGGAATCGCTTTGTATAAAGAAATGACGACGGTCGCGGATGTCGCGCTGCCCATCGAGGAGCGATGGGGCATCAAGCGCTGCCGCTATGCGACGGAGGGCGAGTCCGTCGGGCGTGTCTGTATCGCGACCGGCACGCATGGCGACGAAATGATGGGTCAGCTCATCGTCTACCGCGTCGAGCAGCGCATTGCCGCCGACCCGAAGGCTCTGCGCGGCGTGGTGGATATCTACCCGATGCTCAACCCGCTTGGTCTGGATATCTCTCAGCGCATGGTTCCCTCCGGCACGCGGCTGGATATGAACCGCGCTTTCCCCGGCTCGCCGGACGGCACGCCGCTGGAATACATGTGCTGGCAGATCATTCAGGATATGACCGGCGCGGATCTGGTGCTGGATATCCACGCCAGCGCGCGCAACAAGAGCGAGCTTTACGAGGTTCGCGTCAGCGCCAAAGACGCCGACAGGCTCATTCCCCGCGTCCGCGCGCTGCGCCCTCAGCTCATCTGGGTCTATCCGGATAAGGGTTCCTTCTCCGCGTCGCTGACGGGCGCGCTCTGCGCCGTCGGAACGGACGCGGTCATTCTGGAAGCGGACGAGCGCCGCCGCATGCCGCAGGAGATCGCCGAGAACATCGTCGAGGGCATCTTCTGCAAGCTCAAGGAGATGGGCATCTGGACAGGCGAGGCGCAGGACTCGCCTGCGGACAGCGAGGTCATCCCGACTGTCCGGACGCAGGAAGATATCTGCCGCGTTGCCTGCGAGTATCCGGGCGTCTATGTGCCGGAGGATCGCATCGGCACCGTCGTCAAGGCGGGACAGATCCTGGGTACGGTCATCGACGCGCTGGAAGGCGTCGCCCGCGAAGAGGTCAAAGCGCCGTGCGACGGGCTGGTGTTCAGCCAGAGGAGCTATTCGGCGGTCTATCCCGGCACGCTTATCGCGCGCATCAGAAAGGAGCAGCCATGAAAAAGGATATCCTGTTCACCGTCCCGTCCTACTTTCGGGACGACATGCACATCATGGCGTATCGCTTCGGCAAGGGCGAAAAGACCTGCGCCGTCGTCGGCGCGCTGCGCGGCGACGAGGTGCAGCAGCTCTATGTCTGCGCGCGGCTGGTCTCCTTCCTGCGCGAGGTCGAAAAAGCGGACGGCATCCAGCCCGGCAAGAGCGTGATGGTCGTCCCGACCGCCATCGGCGCATCCATGAACGAGGGTTCCCGCCTGTGGGAACCGGAAAACATGGATATCAACCGGCGTTTTCCCGGCGATATCACCGGCTCGACGACTGAGCGCATCGCGGGCGCGCTGCTGGATCGGCTCAAGAATTATCATTACGGCGTACAGCTGACCAGCTTTTATCAGCCCGGCTCGTTCATCCCGCATGTGCGCATGATGGACACCGGAAAGCAGAATCCGGAACTGGGCTGCGAATTCGGGCTTCCCTATGTCTATGTGCGCACGCCGCGCAATTATGACCAGACGACCCTCAACTACGCCTGGCAGTTCTGCGGCACGCAGGCATACTCCCTCTACGCGGGCAAAACCCGCGAGATCGACGAAGCCGCCGCCGACCAGACGCTCCGCGCGATCATCCGCTTCCTCAACAGCCGCGGCGTCATCCGCAGCGAGACCGCGCCCGGTCATTCTTCGACCATCATCACCAACGCAGATATGACGTCCGTTTCCGCGGCCAGCGCCGGACTTCTGCGCCGGGTGAAATTCGCGGGCGCGCATGTCCGTCGGGGCGAACAGCTCGCTTTCGTCATCAATCCCTGCGACGGTTCGGTTCGCGAGGTTCTCAAAACGCCGGTCACAGGCATGCTCTTCTTCATGCAGGATGGTCCGTTCGTCACGGAACACAGCCCCGTTTTCCAGGTTCTCGCCGGGGCATAAAGCCATGAAAAACACACCTCCCGGTTTCAACCGTACGCTTCTTTCCATCGCCATTCCCGTCACGCTGCAAAACCTGCTCGCTTCTTCTTTTACGCTCGTCGACACACTGATGATCGGCGCGTTGGGCGATATACCTTTGGCTGCGGTCGGCATGGCGGGAAAATGGACGTGGTTTCTGACCATCGTCTTTTTCGGCTTTTCCAGCGGCGCGTCCGTGTTCATCTCGCAATATCATGGCGCGGACGATACGGCGGGCATCCGCCGGACATACGGCTTAATGACCGTCGGCACGCAGGCCGCGTCGGTACTGTTCATGCTCGTCGGTCTGCTGTTTCCGGAAGCGGTCGTCCGCCTGTTCTCTTCCGACGCGGAAGCCGTCGCACTGGGCGCTTCCTATCTGCGCATCATCGCGATCAGCTATCCGTTCCTCGCGCTGGCGCGCGGCGGCGGCACGCTGCTGCAAAGCACGGGCAGCGTGATGATTCCATTTGTCGGGTCGCTCGTTTCCGTTGCGGTGAATATCGCGCTCAATGCGCTGCTCATCTTTGGTCTGTGCGGTTTTCCGGCGATGGGCGTACAGGGCGCGGCGATTGCGTCGCTGGTCTCCGCTATCGTCAACGCGCTGGTCGTCTATGGCGCAGGATTGGCGAAAAAGACGCTCCTGCGGACAGGGCTGAGCGCGATGCACGGCATTACCGGCGGATTTATCCGCGATTTCGCCGTCGTGAGCATGCCCGCGATGCTCAACGAGACGACGTGGGCGCTGGGCAACCTGCTGTACAGCTCGGTCTTTGGTCATATGGGAACCGGCGCGTACGCGTCCATCACGGTCGTTCGTTCCATTGAAGAGCTGATGAGCGTCGCGGTCATGGGGCTCTGCTCTTCCTGCGCGGTGATGATCGGCGGCTATATCGGCAGGGGCGATATCCCGCTGGCAAAGCTCTGCGCCCGCCGCCATGTAGAGCTGACCATCGGCATTTCGGTAGTCCTCGGTGCGGCGATGCTGCTGCTCCGTCAGCCGTTGCTTTCGCTCTTTGGCGTATCGCAGGCGGTGCGCGAGGATGCGCTTTCGGTGCTGACCATCTATGCGTTTGAGATGACCCTTCGCAACATTCCGTCGATCCTGGTGATGGGTGTTTTCCGTTCGGGCGGCGATACGCGCTATGGGTTGATGATCGACTGCATCACGATGTATCTCATCGGTCTGCCTGCGACCGCGGCGGCAGGGCTGGTCTTTCATCTAAGCGTACCGATGACATATCTCATCATGTATCTGTCGGAGGACATTGTGAAGTGCATTGCCTACGTCGGGCACATGCGCTCCGGCAAGTGGATCCGTCCGGTGATTTAAGAGGGGGACGTTGGGGCTTTGCCCCAAGTCCGGGAAACTCGCATAGTCGCCTGCGGCTCCTTGCGATTTCCAATCTTCACCGTGCTGAATCCCGCACAGCGGGCGCACGGTTTCGATTCCCCGAAGGGAACCTTGTTCCCTGCACCCTTTTTTCGCTTTGCGGCGGTTTGAATATGCTTTTCCTTCAGCTATCGCTTTGCGATAGCGTAGTAGGAAATCCAAGAACCTTAGGTTCTTGGCAGGGTTTGGGACGGAGTCCCAATCGTTTCCCCATTGTTTTCCCATACTATTGTTAGACGAGGAGCATAGCCATGAAAAATAAGCAAGAAGAAACGCTCTCCGCCTTTGAGGAAAAGGCAGCCCCCAGGCGCGGCGCGATACGCGAGTTCGCCGCGTTCTATAAGCCGCATATGGGCATGTTCCTGCTGGATATGTTCTGTGCGCTCATCATCGCGCTGGTGGATATCACGTTCCCCGTCGTAACGCGCAAGGTGCTTTACGACTACATCCCCAATCAGGCATTCCGTACATTCGTCCTCGTGATGCTTGCGATGCTGGGACTGTTCATCCTGCGAACCATCGCCCAGTGGATCGTCACCTATCTGGGACACCTGACCGGCGTCCACATCGAGGCGGATATGCGCGCGGCGATCTTCGCGCACATGCAGAAGCTGGGCTTCAGCTTCTATGACAAGAACCGCACGGGTCTGCTCATGTCCCGCGTGACGACAGACCTGTTCGATATCACCGAGCTGGCGCACCACGGCCCGGAGGATCTGTTCATCTCGCTGGTCACGCTGACCGGCTCGTTCATCATCCTCTGGCGCATTCAAAAGACGCTGGCAATCGTGCTGATGGTCGCCGTTCCGCTTATCGTCGTCTTTGTCGCGATGCGCCGGCGCAACATGATGAAGGTCTCCCGCGAAGTCAAGCGCCGCACAGCGGGCATCAACGCGGAGATCGAAAGCTCCATCTCCGGCATCCGCGTCGCCAAGGCATTTGGCAACGAAGACGAAGAAATCGACAAATTCTCCCACTGCACGAGCGAATACGTCGGCGCGAAGCAGGGATATTACCGCGTGATGGCGGGTTTCTTCTCCGGTACGGAATTCATGATGAACCTGATGAGCCTGTCGGTCATCTGCGTGGGCAGCTACCTCATCATGAAAAATCAGATGGATATCGCGACGCTGGTTACGTTCAACATGTATGTCGCCAGCGTGCAAAGCCCGATCCGCAAGCTGACGCAGTTCACCGAGCAGTTCACGCAGGGCATGGCGGGCTTCCAGCGCTTCCGCGCCATCATGCACGAGGATCCGGATAT
>CAKTXP010000085.1 GCA_934631055.1 uncultured Clostridia bacterium
TCCAATCCCCTCAGACTCCCTTCTTCGCTTCGCGCCAGTTTTAATCATGTTCAACATACGACGCGCATGCGCGTCGTCCGATAAAGACAATTTAAGCCGCCGCGAAGCGAATCGGGAAATCCAAGAACCTCAGGTTCTTGGCGGGGCGTGGGGCAGCGCCCCACACGTCACCCCGTAATCTCGCAGTGCGCCCATTCCCGTACATGATCCCATGCGACATAGAAGCCCGCGCCATGGCTGCAAAAAACGCTTCCCGGCGGGTTCTTTGTGTCGGCAAGCGGATCATATCCGCTCTTTTCAATGATTTCCTCTTGATTTCTGCATGGCTCATAACGCCAGAAGTTCGATGCGAGCCGCCCGTGTCCTCTCGTGGATGCGGCGAACTTCGTCGGATAATCCCAGAACATCGCCGCCGTACAGCTTCCCGTCAGCGTTACCTCGTCATCCGCCGTTTCCGGTGCGTCCAGCTGCGCGCCGATGCGCAGAAGCTCACCCGTCACGCGGCTGAGCGCGTCCAGCGGCATCGCCAGTTCAAACCGCACGACCGGTTCGAGCAGCACGTTTTCCGCCTGCATCAGCGCGTTGCGAATGGCGCGGCAGGTCGCTTCGCGGAAATCGCCGCCTTCCGTATGCTTGAGATGCGCGCGACCCGCAATCAGGCGGATATGCACATCCGTCAGCGGGCTTCCGGTCAGCACGCCGGGATGCGTCCGTTCAAAGACATGCGTTTCAATCAGCCTCTGCCAGTTGAGGTCGAGCGTATTGGGCGGACAGTCCGCCGAAAACGTGATGCCGCTCCCGCGCTTGCCCGGTTCAAGGCTCAGCCAGACCTCCGCATAATGGCGGAGCGGCTCGTAGTGCCCGATGCCGACGACCGGTGCGGCGATGGTCTCTTTGTACAATACATGCGGCGGAAGCATGCGCACCTCGTCGCCGAATCGAGTTTTCAGCAAAGACGCCAGCACTTCGATCTGCACCGCGCCCATCACGCCGACGGATACGCCGCCTTCTTCCGGCGTGACCGCCAGCAGCGGGTCTTCCTCCTCCAGCTCGCGCAGATGGGCAAGCAGCGCGCTGACCTCCAGCGGCGGCACAGGCTCGACCCGCACGCTCATCAGCGGCACGAGTTCCGCCCGCTCCTGCGTTAGTTCCGCGCCGATGCGCTCGCCGGGACGGACATCCAGCCCCGCAACCGCCGCCGTCCTTCCGGCAGAAAGTTCGCCGAGCGTCGTCAGCTTTCCGCCCTGCGGCAGCATCAGCGCGGAAACCTTCTGCGTGCCGCGCGCCGTATTCACCTCGTCCCTCGCGCGCAGAACGCCCGACGTCGCTTTGACATAGGCATAGCGAACGCCGCCCACGCGCCGCACGCGGTAGACCTGACCGGCAAACGACAGATTTTCCCGGCTTGCCCAATCCGTTTTGCAAAGCGCGGCAATCGCCCGCATCAGTTCATCCACGCCCGTTCCCGTCAGCGCACTTCCCGCCAAAACGGGAAACAGCGCACCATTTAAAAAAGCACGGTGCGCTCCATCCAGATAATCTTCTCTTTTTGCGCAATCGGAAAAATGCGCTTCCAAAAGCGCTTCATCCCTTGCGGCAAGCTCTTCCTTCAGCGCGTCATCCTCCGCGCCGGTCATCAGCACACAGTCGCCGCTGAGCAGCCGCTGCATCTGCGCCGTCACGCGCGCCGCATCCGCGCCTTCCCGGTCGGTCTTGTTGAGAAAGATCAGCGTGGGAATGCGCTTCTTTCTGAGCAGCTTGAAAAGCGTCACCGTGTGGCTCTGCACGCCTTCCGCGCAGGACACGACCAGCAGCGCCGCATCCAGCACGGACAGTGCGCGCTCCATCTCTCCGGAAAAATCGACGTGTCCCGGCGTATCCATCAGCGTGACGAAGAGCGGCTTGCCGTCCTCCGTGCGCCACTCAAGCGCCGCCTGCTCGGTAAAGATGGTGATGCCGCGCGCGCGTTCCATCGGGTCGTCGTCCATAAACGCGTCGCCGTGGTCAACGCGTCCGCAGGTTCTGATCACGCCCGCCCGGCAGAGCATCTGTTCGCAAAGGGTCGTCTTGCCCGCGTCCACGTGCGCCGTCACGCCAAGGGTCAGGTTCATGTCGTTTCCTCCGCCGGTCTGCCGTTCTGCTCTGCCGCTTCATCCTCTTCGCGTATCCGCTCAAGAACCGCGTCCACGACCTTCTGCTGATGGCGGGTGAACTTGCGTCCCTTCAGATACGCCTGCGCCATCTCCGGTCTGCGCCGCAGGGTGATATACAGCGATTCGCTGATCTGCCAATCGACGATATGCGCATGGTTGCCGTTGAGCAGCGGTTCCGGAACGGTCAGCCCCTCGAATTCCCGCGGGCGGGTGTACTGCGGATATTCCAGCAGCCCGGAGGAAAAGCTCTCCGTCTGCGCGCTCTCTTCGCATCCCAGCACGCCCGGCACCAGACGCGCCACGCAATCCACCAGTACCATTGCGCCCAGCTCGCCGCCAGTCAGAACATAATCGCCTATGGACAGCTCTTCATCCATGCACAGGTCGAGCGCGCGCTGATCGACGCCCTCGTAATGCCCGCAGAGAAGAATCAGCTCGTCCTCTTTGGCAAGCTCTTCCGCTTTTTTCTGTGTCAGCGTTTCGCCGCGCGGGGAAAGATAGATGCGGCGCACGTTCTTCCTGTCGCCCTGTACGTCGCGCACCGCGTCCACGATCGGCTGAGCCAGCATGACCATGCCCGCGCCGCCGCCGAAGGGCGCGTCGTCCGTGTTGTGATGCTTGTTTTTGGAATAGGCGCGGATATCCACCTCGCGGATCTCCATCAGTCCGGCTTTCTCCGCGCGCCCAAGGATGCTGGTGTGCAGCGGCGTGAACATTTCCGGAAACGTCGTCAGGATGGTGATCTTCATGGTTCCTCCGTCTTGTTCTCCGTCGAAAGGAGCGTCATCTCCTGCTTCGCCATCTCCTCAAGCACGGCGTACATCTGCTCTTCCTGCGTCGCGATCTCCAAAATTTCAATTTCGCGCAGGGTGACGGTCTCTTCCTCCGCCTCGCGCCCAAAGAAATCCAGCAGGCGCAGTTTCAGCCGCAGTCCGTTTGCCTCCAGCACTCTGCCAGTAATCATATCGTCGCCCATGATGACGGAAACGATCTCCCCGCGCTCTTTGCACGCCAGCAGCACGCTGAGCATCAGGTCGGTGTCCTCGGCAGGCGCCTGCGTAAAAAAGCAGCGGTGGTGCTGCTTGTGGTACGCCATCAGCATCGCCAGCCGCTGTTCATATTCCTCGCCCGCAAGCACCTGAATGACGTCCTGATTGCGGCGCACGCGCCAGCCGTCGATCTGCCCCCAAGGCGACAGGTCGCACATCAGCACATGCTGTCCGTCTACCGCTTCCACGAATCCGGCGGAAAAGCCCTCCGGATCGTCCGGATCGGTGTAGACGGACGCCAGCGCGCCCTGCGCCGCCAGTATTCTGAGCAAATATACCATATAACCGTTGGTCATAGTCTACCCTTTCAAAAACCTTAATACCGTCTCATCGGCAGATAGAACCGCCTGTTTCCCCAGATATCCACGAGCATCACGCAGGGTTCGCCCGCGCAGACGGGCATTTCCAGCGTCGCCGCCAGCTCAGGCGTCGCGATGCTCCTCGCGCTCAGCGCGCACCGCCGATATACGTCGCCCTGCACAAAGCCGCAGCTCCACTGGTCGATAGCGTCCAGCCCGTTCAGCCCCGCCGCCTGCGCTTTTTCGCTCTCGAAGCTGATAAGCCGAACCGTGTACGACGTAATAGCGGGAAAGACCTCCGCTTCCACGCGGCAGTCGTCCTCGCCGCAGGGCGCTTCGACCTCGAACGCATAATCCAGCGGCAGACCTGCCGTGCTTTGGGAAAGCCGCTTGCCCGCCGTGGCAATCGCCAGCGGGCTTTGATCGACGCAGAGAAAGCGCCTGCCCAGATTCGCCGCCGCAACCGCGGACGTTCCGCTTCCGGCAAAGAGGTCGCAGATGAGGTCGTCCTCCTGAGAGGAACAGCTCACGATGCGTTCCAGCAGCTTGAGCGGCTTCTGGGTCTCGTATCCGGTGCGCTGGGGGTCTTTCTGCTGCAAATGGCTGATATCGTCCCAAACGTCGCCGGGATAGGCGGGTTCGTCGTCGTAATAGCGGTATTCCCTGCCGCCGGACATAATCGAGCGGTAACTGCGCCCGTTTTCATCGACGGCGCGGCGCATGTGGTTGCTCCGCGATTCGTTCCGCGCGACGGGAACCGCCTTGAGGTTGAAATAATACGCCTTGGAACGCGCATAGAAGAGGATGATGTCGTGCTTGCGCGGGAAATAGCTCCGCGCGCGTCCGCCGGTCTGGTAGCTCCAGATGATCTCGTTGAGGAAATTGCTCTCCCCAAAGACCTCGTCCATCAGCAGCCGCAGATGCGCATACATCCGGCTGTCGATATGCAGGAAGATGGTTCCCTCTTTCTTGAGCAGTTCCCGCGACAGGAGAAGCGTTTCGCGCATCATCGCCAGGTAGTGGCTGCGATCCTCCCAGCGGTCGTCGTAGGCGGGCAGGCTCAGGCTGGGCGAACCGGTGCGATATCCCTTCTCGCCCACGCGCGCCTTCATCTCAAACTGCTTGCCCGTGTTGAAAGGCGGGTCCAGATAAACCGTCTGCACCTGACCTTTGTATCGAGCCAGAAGTTTTTGACCATCCTCCGGCATCTTCGCCTGTATCAGCGTACCCCTGCTCTCCCGGCAAGCGTGCCTTTCTGCGGCGCAATGGATATATGTGCAGGGCATAGCCTCCACCTTCCTTAATCGCGATAACGCGTAGCTTTCTTCTGATGGTAAATCGCGCGCCTTGTTCACAGACACGCTCCCTAATATAGTATTATACTGTTTTTTCCCTTTTTTTACAAGAGGGATGGAACCGTTATCCGTCTTTACGCAATAAAACCGCCCCGTACAGCGTCCTTGCGCTATGCGAAGCGGTATGGTATAATGATTTCCGTAGTCAAGAGGACTTGCACGGTGGCTTCCCCGCTTTTGCTCTACAAAAGCAGAAAGCGGGGTGGAAACAATGACGAACGTTGAGCTTTTCAGCGCGCTTTTGTCCGTTGCTTCTCTCATGCTGACGTTGTACTTCGATCTGCGTCCGCGTAAGTAAGAGAAATGCCGCCGTGTAAACGCCCATTTACACGGCGGCGCGCTTCACGATGGTTCCCTGCAAAAGCGGGGAGAACCACCTTGCGAGGTCCGCCCTCTTGACTACATTTTACACCATTTTCAGCCCTGCGTCAACGTTCGGGCTGTTTTTTTGAATCCCCAAGGAGGTTTTTTCATGTCAAACGCCGTTCTCCGCGCCCGCGCGCTGCTGGGCGACCTTACGCCGCTGACGACCGACTGCGGCCGCCTGTGCGGCGGCGCATGCTGTCAGGGCGACGAGCAGACAGGCATGCTGCTCTTTCCCAACGAAGAGCGCTGTTTTGAAGGCTGCGACTTCGGTCATGTGATTCCGGCGAATTTCTCCCTCGCCGGAAAGGAAGCGCATCTCTTCGTCTGCAATGGGCATTGCTGCCGCGAAAACCGTCCGCTTGCCTGCCGCCTGTTTCCGCTCTTCCTGCGCTTCCGTAAGGACGGCTCGACGCGCATCCGGATGGACCCGCGCGCGTTCGACGTCTGTCCTCTCTGCGATTACGGGCTGGACGCGCTGCACAGCGAATTCCTCTCCGCCGCGCGAAACGCCTATGACGCCCTGCTGAAAGACGCCGACTGCGCAGCTTTCCTCAAAGCGCTGGACGACGAACTGCGGCTTTAATCGCTTATTTACAGCGCGACGCTCGCCGTATAGCCGCCCGATGTTCCCAGATAGAGCGTGCCGTTGGCAATAGACGCCGATTCATAGGCGGCATTCAAAAGCGTCGTCGCATTCTCGCCGTTCACGTCGCAGGTCATCACGCCCTTATTCGTCAGCTCGATGACCTTCTGCCCATAGACGAGCAGGCAGGTCGCCCCGTCGCGCCGGATGGTTGCGTTCTGTCCATTCATGACGCGGATAATCAAGCCGCCCGCGCGGACGAGCAGCGCCTGACCACACTGGACAGCCTGATCCGCCGCGCCGCTGTACAAGGTCGTCTGCTGACCCGTCGTGATGGCGAAAGAGACGACACCGTCCTGCGTGACACAGAGCAGCGCGTTACCCTGCACGTCGAGCGAAAAATCGCTCACGCCCGTCATCAGTTCACTTTCCTCGCCGGAAAGCGTCCGTTCCTTGAGCGCTGCGTTCGCATCCAGAATGTACATCACGCCGTCATGCAGCGCAAATTTCAGGATGATGCCCGCGCGCAGAAGCACTTCGCGGCTTCCGCTCTGCGTATTGAGCCGAATAACGCAGTCCTCTCCCCCGTCGCTGGCGACATAGTAAAGCTTTCCGTTGGTCAGATGCAGGAAACGCGGCACATCGCGCGAAAGGACGCTCGCCGCCGCGCCGTTATACGGACGCTTGACCAGCGCGCCGCCCTGCGAAGCGTCCGCGCCATAAAGCGCTTCCCTGTCGCCGACGACGATGCCGCCGCCCGCCAAGCTCGCCTGATACGCGCCGTTCAGGCGGTATTCCTCCGTCTGCCTGCCGCTGTTATCCGCGGACTGGCGCGCAACCTGCGCCGTGACCGCGCTGCTGGCATAGAGTCTGGACTGCGTGCCGCTGCCCGCCGCGCCGTCCGCCGTCAAGCCGTTCGCCTGCTGAAACTGGCGGACGGCTTGTTCTGTTGCGCTGTCATAAACGCCGCTTACAAAAGAGGCGGACAGGTAGCCCAGTGCCGCCAATCGGCTTTGCACCTGTCTGACCTGTTCGCCGCTCATGCCTGCCGTCAGCACGTCGGATACCACGACGGTATCCGACGTGCTGCTCAGCTTGTCTCCGACGCGCACGCCGTTCGCGTCCAGCGCGTCGTTTGAATAGATAAGTTTAAGGGACTGCGGACCCGCCGCGCCGTCCACCTTGAGGTCGTTCATCGTCTGGAAGGCTTTCGTCGCGTCCACGGTCTTTTGATTGAACGTACCGGTCACGGACTTTCTGTCCAGATACCCCAGCTCGACGAGCCGCTCCTGATACTGGCGGACGTTCGCGCCCTCGCTCGCCCACTGGATGACCGTCGTCGTATCCGGAACGCTGGTCGGCTCGACGTAGGTCGTTCCCGAACCGCTCGCGCTTCCCGAACCGGACGAGCCGAAATACTCGCTGTACGAAACGGCGCTTCCGCTGTACAGGATGGAGAGCGTGCCTGTGCCCGCGATGCCGTCCGCCGTCAAGCCGTTCGCTTCCTGGAAGAGCTTGACCGCGCGTTCCGTTCCGGAGCCAAACTGACCGTCCGGCGTGCTGCTCAGATAGCCCAGCGTAACGAGCCAGCGCTGCATGACCTGCACCTGGTCGTTCTTGTCGCCGCGCCGCAGGATCGTATAGCTTCCGGTGGGCGCGCTGCTGTCGTCATCCTGATCGGGAACGGGCGTGATATCCGGCTCGACATAGCCGCCGTTTCCCGCCGCAACGGCGCTCAAACTGTTCAGCTTGTTCATCGTGCCTTTGCCCGCGATGCCGTCCGCGCCCAGCCCGTTGGCGCTCTGGAACGCCTTGACCGCCGTCGTCGTTTCGCTTCCGAAGCGCCCATCGATGCGCCCGCTGTAATAGCCCAGTTCAAAGAGCTTTGCCTGAAGGACATAGACGCCCTCGCCGCTGTCGCCTTCGCGCAGGGTGCCGTTCGTGCTGGGCGCCGCCGTCGCAGAAGCCGCCTTGCAGCTTCCGCTGATCTTTTTGAGCGTCGATGCGCCCGCCGTGCCGTCCGCCGTCAAGCCGTTGTTTTTCTGGAAAGCGATGAGCGCGGTCTGCGTCTCCGTTCCGAATACGCCGTCCGCAACGCCGCTGAGGTAATTCAGCTCGATCAGCCGTTCCTGTAAAGCGTAAACGTCGTTGCCCGTCATGCCGACGGTCAGCGTGCGCGTCTGCTCCGGGTTCGCGGTCGTCACGGGGCTGGAGGCATATTTCGCGCTGGCGGAATAGAGCTTGGTCTGCGTCGCGCTGCCCGCCTGTCCGTCCGCGCTCAGTCCGTTTGCCCGCTGGAACGCCTTGACCGCCGTCGTTGTTGTCGAGCCGTAAATGCCGTCCACGCCGCCGGAGTAATAGCCCAGTTCCGCCAAACGTCCCTGTAATTTGCGGACTTCCAGCCCGGACGAACCGTCCTTGAGCAGCACATAGGCAGTCTCCTCCGCGCTTGCGCTGACCGTCTTGGGCTGCGCGGACGAGGAATAAAGCTTGTCCTGCGTCGCGCGTCCGGCAATGCCGTCCGCCGTCAGCCCGTTGCGGCTCTGGAATTCGGTAACGGCGCTCTGTGTCGCGGTCGAGTATTTGCCGTCCACCATGCCGGAATAATAGCCCAGCTCGACCAGCCGCGCCTGCAAGTCGCTGACGTCGTTGCCCGTCGAGCCGACGCGCAGGACGGGATAGCCTGCGTTGTAATCCTGCGTGGAGGTCGCCCAGCTCTGCGCGTCGGGCGCAGCGGTCGTGGTCGTGCGCGGCGTGGTCGTCGGCAGGCTTCCGCTCGACCAGTCCTCCCATGTGCTTTGGTCGCTGGCGCTCCATGTGTCCGGCGTGGGCGTAGGCGTCGCCTGCGGGATCGGCGTCGGCGTACTCGTCGGCAGGGACTGAACCGTGCCGAACGGAACCGTTCCGTCGGAGATTTCAAGCGGATCGAGCGTCGGGTCGGGCTGGATAAAACAGCCCGTCATCGTCGCCAGCATGCCCGCCAGCATCGCGCAGAGCATCATCTTTTTGACCTGTTTTTTCACGCTCTTTCCCCCTCTCCCGCCAGAATCGCATCCACCTCGTCCAGCGAACGGATGTTGTAGGCAATCGGAAGCCCTTTTTCGTTCTTCATGCCCTTCGGATTAAACCAGCAGGCGTCAACATCCGCGTTCTTTGCCGCCGCCATGTCACTGGAAAGCGAATCTCCCAGCATCAGCGCGCGGCGCCGATCCTTCACGCCCGCCAGCTCCATCGCCTTTTCCAGCATCAGCGGATCGGGCTTTGCCGCGCCGACCTCAGAACTGATGACCAGACCGGAGATCAACGGGTTCAATTCGCTTTTTGCCATGCGGCTGCGCTGAACTTCGCTGATGCCGTTGGTCACGATGACGACCGGAACCTGCCTGCTCCAACGCTCGACCGCCTGCACCGCGCCGGGCAAAAGCACGCTCTGCTGACCCAGCGCTTCAACAAACGCATCGCACATCTTCTGCGCGTCGCCCGCTTTGCTGACTGCCTTCAAAAAATCCTCAAATCGGCGCACACGCAGAACGCTCTGCTCGATTTTTCCCTGCTCAAGCAGCTTCCAAAGCCCCTCGTTGATCTCCGAATAGATTTTGAGCAGCTCAGGGGTCGAACTGAACCCCATCTTTTCGCAGGCGATGGCGAAAGCGTTCTCCTCGGCTTTGGTAAAATCAAAAAGCGTATTATCCGCATCGCAGAGCAGCACGTCGTAGCGCATGAATCGTATCCCTCTCTTAAAAAAAGAAAATGTGTTTGTTTTATTGTATCACATTTTCCGCATAAAGAAAAGCGGCGCAGAAGCCTTTCCGACTCCCCGCCGCTGGGAATGATTTC
>CAKTXP010000086.1 GCA_934631055.1 uncultured Clostridia bacterium
GAGGCATGACGGCTTTGCGTCATGAAAACCTGCATGGTGGTACAAAAGCTGCCTGCAGTGTAGCCTGCCTTGAGCGGTTGTGGTGGATCACAGAACAACGCACGGTGACCAAAGGCTCACGGAAGCCGCCGCGATCGCTGTGTGAAACCATGGCTGCAAAAGAGGCTAGGAAGGAACCGACGCTGCCGAGGAAAGCTCCTAGGCTGTCGTAAGGATACAACAGAGATTACAGTGTGGACTCAGTGGTAATTCGGTCCCGTGTACGGAAACGACGCGGCGTCTGCTTTAAAGGGAAACCGCTCCTATGGCGACAGGGAGTAACGGGCGGGGAAATCCTACCGAACCTAAGCCGCAAGGTCTATTTGTTGTATCACCACCTGTTTTAAGCGATTCTGCCCACGGCTTGCGTGGGCTTTTTTCAAATCATGAGCAAAAACAGATGGAGTGAAAACCGGTGAGCAAAAAGCAAAAGAGCAAACAAAGCCAGAAGCAATGGATTATAACCGTTGTGTTGCTGTCGTTTGGTCTTTCTGTCGTAATGTCTGTATTGACGAGTTTGTTCGTCGATTCGGCGGGGCTTCTGGTGGCGCTGATCGCGCTCATTATGCTGATTTCTATTGGCATCATAACTGATGTGATAGGCACTGCCGTTACGTCGGCGGATGAACGTCCGTTTATCGCAATGGCGTCAAAGAAGATCGGCGGCGCAAAACAGGCGCTCAGATTGATTCGTAAGGCGGAGCGGGTTTCCAGCCTGCTTAACGACGTGGCGGGCGATATCGTTGGCGTCGTCAGCGGTTCAGCCGGCTCAGTCATTGCAATGTATCTGGTCTCCATGGGACTGCCGACAACCATCGCATCTGTATTGATCACAGCCTGCATTTCAGCGTTCATGATTGGCGGCAAGGCGGTCGGAAAATCGTTTGCCATAGAGAAGAGCAATACCATTGTGCTTTATGTCGGCAAAGCAATGGCACTTTTTGAAAGCAAAAAACACAGACCGAAAAAGAAAAAAACAAACTAAACTGAGGAAGAAACAGAGGGGAGGTACGGGCGATGGCTATCTTGCCGAATATACGGGGACCGGAAGACGTAAAACGCCTGAGTACCGCACAGCTTGATGAATTGGCGGGCGAGATACGGCAGACGATTATCGACACTGTATCGCGTCAAGGCGGACATTTGGCGTCGAATCTGGGGGATGTTGAACTGACGATCGCGCTCCACAGAGCGTTTTCCAGCCCGACGGATAAGCTGGTTTTCGATGTCGGGCATCAGATCTATGCGCATAAGCTTTTGACGGGAAGACAGGATCAATTTAAGACCCTGCGTTCTTATCACGGTATGAGCGGTTTTCCCTGCCATGCGGAAAGCGAGCATGATCTGTTTGACACGGGTCATTCTTCTACGGCAATCTCCATGGCGCTCGGATTGGCGCGTGCACGCGATTTGAAGCATGAGGATTATCATGTCGTGGCGATCGTGGGCGACGGCGCGCTGACAGGCGGCATGTGCTATGAAGCCATGAACGACGCGGGCAACGGACATACGAGGCTGATTGTTATTTTGAATGATAACGAAATGTCGATATCCAAGAATGTTGGCGCGCTGTCGGATTATTTTAAGCATCTACGCGCAAGCGCGTCGTGGTATGGCGGGAAAAAGCGTATCCGCGATCATGTCATGGGAATTCCGCTCATCGGCAGACCATTGGCGCATTTGATGGAAAACGCCAAGAATATGGTTAAGTCTGTCACAACGGGCGGCGAAATGTTTGAAGCGCTTGGCTTCCGCTATCTGGGTCCCTTCAATGGGCATAATATCGAAGAGATGACACATGTCTTTGAAGAAGCGAAGCTGGTAAGCGATACGCCGCTTTTGATTCATATCATCACTCAAAAAGGACATGGCTATGATCTGGCGGAACGCCAGCCGGAAAAATTTCATGGCGTTGCGCCGTTCCGTGTCGAAAACGGTATGAAGCGCAATCAGGTTCAGAAAGAGAGTGCGGCACAGGCGGCAGGCAAAGAACTGGTCGCGATGGCGGCGGAAGATCCCCGTGTCGTAGCGGTAACGGCGGCGATGGCAGGCGGAACCGGCTTATCCGGCTTTGCATCGAATTATCCCGAACGCTTTTTTGACGTGGGTATTGCGGAACAGCATGCAGTCAGTATGTCGTCAGGCATGGCGCGCGGCGGCTATCGCCCGTATTTCGCAGTGTATTCGACGTTTTTGCAGCGAGCTTATGATCAGATTGTGCATGACGTATGTCTGCAAAATCTCCCAGTCTGCATCCTTTCGGATCATGTGGGATTGGTTGGAGACGATGGAAAGACGCATCATGGTGTGTTGAGCGTGCCAATGCTGCTGAGCATTCCGAATTTGACACTGCTTGCACCACGAGATACGAAACAGATTCGTCAGGCAGTCCGCGCGACGCTCAAACTGGATGGCCCATGCGTTGTTCAATATCCTAAAGACGGAATTGAGCCGTATGCAGAGAGCATAGAGGGGGAACCCTTTACAATCGGGCGCTGGCAGACGCTTGTGTTCGGCGATGATGCGGTTATTTTGACATATGGAAGGATGAGCCTGCATGCGGTTAAAGCGGCTGCTATTTTAAAGGAGCGGGGACTGGCGGTTGGCGTGATCGACTGCTGTTCGCTCAAGCCGATGGATATGGACTGCCTGCATACGCTTTTTAAGCACAATGCGAAATTGATTACGCTTGAAGAAGGCGAAATGATTGGCGGTTTTGGTTCTGAAATTGCACGAATCTGTGTAGAAGAACATGTGCAGGCACCTGTTCAAATCATGGGGCTTGAAAATCGGTTTATTACACACGGTTCGGTTTCTGAGCTTCTGCATGAATGCGGACTGATGCCTGATCAGATTGCGAAGCAGATTGAATCATTGCTTCAACATGAGGAGAAAAACCATGTCGGATAAAAAACGAGTGGATGTTGCACTGGTCGAACGTGGATTAGCGCCGAGTCGGGAAAAAGCGCAGGCGCTGGTTATGTCCGGCGTGGTATACATTGGAGAGAACAAGGTAGAGAAAGCTTCCATGCAGGTGACGCCTGAGGACGAGTTGATCGTCCGTCAGACAGGCACGGGCTATGTAAGCCGAGGTGCGCTGAAGCTTGAAAAAGGGCTGGCTGTCTTTGATGTGGATGCTAAAGACCGCGTTGCGATGGATCTGGGGGCTTCGACCGGCGGTTTTACGGATGTGCTTTTGCAAAATGGCGCAGCGCATGTCTACGCCATTGATGTCGGATATGGTCAGCTGGATTGGAAACTGCGCAATGATCCGCGCGTGACAGTCATGGAAAGGACGAATGCGCGTTATCTTAAGCCGGAGGATCTTCCGCTCCAGCCGACGCTGGGCGTTATGGACGTATCGTTTATCTCGATCACCAAGATTTTGCCGTCTGCAGCGGCAATCATGGGTGAAAAAGGCGAGTTTATTTCGCTGATTAAGCCGCAGTTTGAAGCCGGACGTGACCGAGTCGGAAAAAAAGGCGTCGTCCGTGACGCTCAGGTTCATCTGGATGTCGTAAACGAAATACTGAGCTTTATTGATATGGAGATGGGCTGGACAGCGCAGAACCTGTCTTTTTCGCCGATCAAAGGTCCTGAGGGAAATATTGAATTTCTGGTTCATATTCTGCCGAAGAGCCGCGCGACGCACAGCGTAACGCAGGAAGAAGCGGCGGAAGTTGTCCGGCAGGCGCACGAGGCGCTCAGCAACGTATAAACGCAGGGAGGATCAACGGATGATTCACAGCGTGATGTTCTATCTGAACCAAAACAAACCGTCGGTTTGTGAAGCGGTTCGCAATGGAATCATGCTCTGTCATCAAAAAGGAGTTGAGCCGGTTTTCTTTGAAAGCGACCGGCAGTTTCTTTTTGAAAAACTGGGGGCAGAGTTTCATGAACAAGCGGTCTATCTGTCTAAGCCGGATTCTGCTCAGATTGATATGATCTTCGTTTTCGGCGGAGATGGAACCATGCTGCGTGCGCTGGATTCATACGTCAATCAGGATATTCCTATGCTGGGCATCAATCTTGGACGGCTTGGCTTTCTTTTGGAAACCCAGATTCAGGAACTGCCTCAGGCGTTTGACGCGCTGATGAAAGGTGAATATACGATCGAGCGCCGCATGATGCTGCATGTGGAGGGTCTATGCGAAGGCAAGCCCATTCGAGCCTGCGCGACCAATGAAGTCAGCATATCGCGAGGATTGTCACAGAGAATGATTGCGTTGGATGCGCAGGTGGGCGAAACACTTGTCGATCATTATATCGCGGACGGCGTTGTCCTCGCCAGCCCGACAGGTTCGACTGCATATTCACTTTCGGCAGGCGGACCGATCGTCAGCCCTGATGTGCCGTGCTTTGTACTCAATCCGATTTGTCCACATTCGCTTCAATCCAGACCGATCGTCTTGTCTGCGTCGGAAAAAGTGACACTCGCCTTGAATATGAAAGAGATGCGAGAGGGTATTCAGCTTTCTATTGACGGACAGGCAGTGTGCTGTATGCGCAACGGCGAAAGCATAACGGTGACGCGTTCAGCACATGACGCTCAGCTCGTCCGATTTCCGCGCGAACGGAATTTCTTTTCTTTGCTGAAAGACAAGCTCTCACAGTGGAGCTTATAATGTAATATCATCCGAGGAGGACGTTTATGAAGTCTAAACGGCAGGCTTTGATCCGGGAAATCGTAGAAAGCCAAAGTATTCAAACGCAAGAAGAGCTTGCCGAAGCTCTGCGTGTACATGGCATGGTCGTCACGCAGGCGACTGTGTCGCGCGACATCAAGGAGATGCATCTGCTCAAGGTGTTGGCTGAGGATGGAAATTATCGTTACGCGACGATCGACAAAAACGATCAGGGCGTTGGCGATCGTTTGATCCGTATGCTCTCCGATTCAGTCGTCGATTTGAACAGCGCAAACAATCTGATCGTGATTAAAACACTTTCCGGAAGCGCACATGTGGCTGCGGAAGCGGTGGACAGCCTGCGCTGGCCGGAAGTGCTCGGTACGATTGCGGGGGACAACACGATTCTGGTCATCGTGCGTTCTAATGAAGAAGTCGATGCGGTGATACGTAGATTCAGGAACATCGTCAAGTAATGGACGGAGGACGGCAACGCTATGCTTTTGCAGCTCAGTATTCATCATCTGGCGCTGATTAACGATATGACGATTGACTTTGAACCCGGCATGAACGTTATGACCGGCGAGACCGGCGCGGGCAAGTCGATCGTGGTCGATGCGGTCAATCTGGTACTCGGAGAACGCGCGGACAGAGATTTGATTACAAATGGAGAAATGAAAGCTCGTGTGGAAGCCGTATTTGATATTGCGGATAACGAGAAGGTCAAATCGCTGCTGAACGAGCTGACGCTGACCGGCGATGACGACGTTGCGTCTATCTCGCGTGAATTGACCAGTTCCGGACGCAATATCTGCCGGATCAACGGGACGATCGTTCCGCTTCAGACGCTCAGGCAGGTTTCTGCCCAGCTCTTGGATATTCACGGTCAGCACGAGCATCAGCTTCTTTTGGACAGCAAAAACCATATTGGATATCTGGATGAATATGCGGCAGATGAGATTCGCCCGCTGCTTGAGCGGAATCAGAGCGCTTATACGGATTGGAAACAGACAGCGCAGAAGCTTTCCCGCCTGAGAAAAAGCGTTGCAGAGCGGGAACAGCGCATTGATATGCTCCGCTTTCAGCTGGAAGAGCTTCAGAGCGCGCATTTGACGGCGGGAGAAGAAGAGGAACTGGAACGGCAGAAGATCTTTTACCGCAATGCAGGAAAGATCATGGCAGCGTTTGATGAATCCTGCGCGCTGCTGAGCGACGGCGTAGAGGGCGGTTCTTCTGCGGTGGATATGCTCAGGGACGGTGTACGCGCGCTGGAACCGGTTGCGTCGCTGGATGCGCGTTATGAAACCGTCTACGCGCGTCTTGACGGGCTTTGCTATGAAGTTGAAGATGCAGCGCGCGATCTGCGCGATTTAAGAGAAGATATGGACTATGACGGCGAAGAAGCTGAGCGCGTGGAAAGCCGTCTTGATCTTTTACGCCGCCTGAATCGCAAGTATGGCGCTACGACGCAGGATATGATCCGTTATCGGGACAAAATCGAAGCGGAATTGAATGAACTCGAAGATTCCGATGAGGCGGCTGAAAAGCTGGAGAAAGAATACCGCCAGCAGACCCGCATGCTTGAAGAGATATCCATGAAACTGACGCATGCGCGTGAAGACGCGGCAAGGCGGTTTGAAAAGGCGATCGTTGAACAGCTCCGAGATTTGGGCATGAAAAATGCTCGGCTTTCCATGGCGTTTGCGCCGCTGGAAGAGGGCGAGAAGATTCGCGACCGATTCAGCGTGCAAGGCGTGGATCGCATTGAAATGATGTTCTGCGCTAATTTGGGTCAACCGCTTAAGCCATTGGCTCGCGTAGCTTCCGGCGGCGAATTATCGCGTATCATGCTGGCGCTCAAGAATCTCTCCGCGCAAAAGCCCGGTATTCCGCGAAGCATGGTGTTTGATGAGATCGACACCGGTATCAGCGGACGCATGGCGCAGGTTGTGGCAGAAAAGATGAGCCAGATCGGCGACCATCATCAGGTGATATGCGTGACACATCTGCCGCAGATTGCCGCGATGGCGGACGCTCAATATTTGGTTCGCAAGTATGATGAGAACGGCGCGACGCGCACAGAGGTTACTCGTCTGAATGAAGATCAGCGTGCGCAGGAGATTGCGCGCATGGTAGGCGGCGCAACATGCGAGAGCGAAAGCAGCGTGCGCCATGCGGCAGTCATGCTTGCTGAAGCAAAGGAACGTAAGCAGGCACTGCGTGCTGCAATCGACGAACAAAGGCAGATGTAAATCCTTCATCAAAAAAGCGGCTGTTTTCTTCCCAAGTCGGGAGAGGACAGCCGCTTTTTCTTATGCGCCTTTTCGGATTACAATACAGAGCGCACCGTTTTGCACCGTGCAGTCGATAACGATCGGAAAATCAAAGCCGATCTCAAATTCAAGATTCAATTTGATGACACCGCCTTCGCTGCTGCGCCCAACCGCGGCGTCAACGCCATGCGGCGCATAGGTTGCGCCGCTTGGACCGTGCGCGTGACGGTAAAGAATGGTGATCCCTTGCGGAAGCTGCAAAAGAGCGTTGTACAGCGTTGTAGAGACCTGGCAGGTGCCTCCGCCGGAACCAGCGACCGCTTCTCCGTTGATTAAAACAGGAGAATCCATATAGCCGCGGCTCTTGCGGTAAGGACCGGCAATGGCGTCGAAATCAAAGATAGAACCTGCGGCGTACTTTCCGTTGATATACTGACAGCCAACGCGGATATTCTCCATGCGTCCAATGTTTAGCTCAGTCTTTTTTAGAGAATAGAACGTAGTGAACGCGGCGATAATGTCGCCTTCCTGTGCGTAATCCGTGTTAGGCGCAACCGGGGTCAGTTCTTTGATATCGCCGACGTACATGTATCCGATCACGCGCTTGTAGGGGACGACTGCCCAGCCATCCTGAATCAGCCAGATGCTGAATCGGGAATCGGCAGCAAGCGTGACGAGTTGTTCCGATGCCGTATCGGGTTCAGCATAAAGGATCGTATCAACCGCAGTCACGGCAACGAAGCGGTTAGGCACAACGCCATATGGGGCAACGTCGTCAGAAACAGGTGTGATATTATCGACATTGTGACGGCCAACATAATAAATACCGACGTCAGACTGCCAACAAAAGAGCCACTCCTGATCAAAGCCGAAGATCTGAACCGTGTCACCCTCTTTGAGAACGCCGAGGGAAGCGCTCTCCTTATCGGCTTGACTGCGCATATTCATCGTGATTTTGGATTGACCGGTGTACAAGATCTTCGGTGTGCCATCGGCATTTGCGGTGCGCATGGCTTCTTCAAAGCAGATTGCGGTGCCTGTGTCGGCAGATGCGTAAAGGGGAAGGAAAACTGCCAGCAGGCAGACAAGCAGAGTAATCAGCGTATTTCGCACAGGTTAGCCTCCATCAATCATTCAAACTGAATAAGGAACGTTTATTTTTTCATTATACTGCGAAATCGTAAGCAAGGCAAGAGTTCATCCGGCATAGTTTTGCGGGGAGGTGTTCCAAGCTTGAGAAAAAGCTATGTTTTAAAAGAAAAAAGTGGGCTGGTCTGCGGATTTATCATGCAGACGGGCAGGAACCTGAGTTATCGGATAACGCATTCTTTAAAAAATCCTGTGATCCTGACGGCAGTATATGAGGGCGGCGAACGCGTCAGCGCGGAGGTTAAGGACAGCGATGAACATCAGCAGGAAGCGAGCGGCGGCGCGCTGATCGGCGCTTATGTGGAGTTGGATGGAACGCTGTTCATGGATACGGGAAAAGATGCGCAAAACGCATATTACAATAGGGAAAACAGTTTCCATCAGAAAGCGAGAACGGATAAAAGCGAGCGCAGGAAGGATACTTCAAAGGAAGAGCATTTATCGAAAAGCCGCTTTGCTGATTCTTTGGTGAAAGAAAGACGATGGCCGCCGCCGCCATGCGCGCCTAACGCTCGTTTTTTAGATGGAAAGTGGGTCGATCAGTCAATTGGCGTTTGAGAAAACGCCGCATTCCGGAGCGCCTGATTGTGACGCAGACCAATGTTGCGGATGTAATGCGTTTTACGCTCAGGCGGCGAAACGGTAGTAGAGTGTGCGTCAAAAAATTGCGGCGGATCAGGATGACTATTAGAAGGGGTCGGACTGTTCTGCGTGACGCTGTATAAATCATAGGACGTGACGAGAGAAGCGGGGGGCTTGGGTTTGCTGGCTTTTAAAAGAGCATAGGGTGAAACCATGATAAAGACTCCTTTCCGGTGCCGTTTGTTCTTATTCTATGAATGCGCGGTCAAAACGACACGGATAAAAATAGCCGGCTTTCCAGCTTTTCTCTAAATTGGGATTGAGAAATAGCGAAATTTCATGTATAATGGATTCATCGCAGATTGCCTGAAATGAGGTGTAAGTTTTGGATGAACAGATGAACGGCGCGCAGCCGCCGAAAAGACGCAGGCGTGCTGAAGCGCAGAAAAAAGCTTTTGAAGAGTTTAATCGGCTTCAACAGGAAGAACTTGCTGAAGAAGATACAAAAGAAAAAAGCAAGCAGCTAGAGCCGCGTGCATATGAGCAGAGAGAGCCCGATTTTGAAGAGTCGGTTCATGCTTCCAAGCCGAGCCGACCGGCCATGCCGTATCCGAATCGTGTTCAGCAGCAGGTTTGGGATGAAGCGGATGATGATGACGATTTTGATGACTATCACGAGCGGCATGGCAGAAAAAAACGTGGCGGCGGCTGTCTGATCGGCGTCGTTGTTGCGTTGGTTCTGGTCATCGTCGTTTTTGTGTTGGGATGGTTTGTTTTCCCGGAGAAGAAAGATGAGCTTCTCTCTCGTGTTGGTCTTGCGCCCACTGCGACGGTGACGCCTACGATTGAACCGACCGCAACACCGACGGCAGAGCCTACGGTAACGCCTACCGCGGAACCGACTGCGGT
>CAKTXP010000087.1 GCA_934631055.1 uncultured Clostridia bacterium
GTCCCCAGACCCCATCTTCGCTTCGCGGCGGTTTGAATCATCTTATCGAACGATGCGCATGCGCATCGTATGTTTACATTTATTTAAACCGGCGCGAAGCGAAGAAAGGGTGCAGGGAACAAGGTTCCCTGCCGGGAGTTTGAGGGATTGTAGCCATGCGCCCGCAGTGCGGGATTAAGCATGGCGGAAATCGGAAATCGCAAGGAGCGCTTGCGCGTTCGCGAAGCGGGCGCGTCTGCCGCAGGCAGAGGACAGCGCCCCTATGCGAGTTTCCCGGGACGGCGCCCTCAACGTCTCCTTTTCTATGTAAGGAGCAAACATGACAGCAATGGAAGCGGCGCGGACGGCGCTGAAAGAGGTCTTCGGCTATGACGATTTCAGACCGGGGCAGGAGGACGCTGTGGCGGCGATCCTGCGCGGGCGGGAGGTCATGGCGGTGATGCCGACCGGCGCGGGAAAGTCCCTGTGCTATCAGATACCGGCGCTGGTTCTGCCGGGCATCACGCTGGTCGTTTCGCCGCTCATCTCGCTGATGCGCGACCAGGTCAGCGCGCTGCTGCAATACGGCGTCCGCGCGGCATATCTGAACAGCACGCTGACGCCGAGACAGTATATGCTCGCGCTGGATAACGCCCGACGCGGCGTCTACCGCATCATCTACGTCGCGCCGGAACGGCTGATGACCGACAGCTTTTTGAATTTCGCAAAAAACGCGGATATTGCGCAGGTCGTCGTGGACGAGGCGCACTGTGTCAGCCAGTGGGGGCAGGATTTCCGCCCCGGCTATCTGAATATCGCCCTGTTCCTGAACGCATTGGGGAAGCGCCCGCGCCTGAGCGCTTTTACCGCGACGGCGACCCAGACCGTCCGCGACGACATCGTTCGGCTCATCGGGCTGAAAGACCCGTATAACATCCTGACCGGTTTTGACCGCCCGAATCTGTTTCTGGAAGTCCGCCGCCCGAAGGATCGCGACGCGGAGCTGCGGCGCTTTCTGGAGGAGCATAAAGGGCAGAGCGGCATCGTCTACTGCGGCACGCGCAAGGGCGTCGAGGACGTGACCCAAATGCTTCAGGATTGCGGCGTGGACGCGGTGGGCTATCATGCGGGCATGGGCGACGAGATGCGCAGCCGCGCGCAGGAGGATTTTGTCAGCGACTGCGCGCCGGTCATCGTCGCGACCAATGCGTTCGGGATGGGCATTGACAAATCCAACGTGTCCTTTGTCGTTCACTACAATATGCCCAAGGATTTGGAGAGCTATTATCAGGAAGCGGGGCGCGCCGGACGCGACGGCGAGGAAGCGGTCTGCTGCCTGCTGTATCAGTCGGGCGACGTTCGGCTCAATTCGTTTTTAATCGACCATGCGCAGGACGCGAGCCAGCTCGACGTGCAGACGCGGCAGATCGTCAGCGACCGTGCCAAGGAGCGGCTCAAGTGGATGACGTTTTACGCGACGCGGGGCGGATGCCTGCGGACTAAGATCCTCGAGTACTTTGGGGAGAAGCCGGAAAAGACGTTCTGCGGCAATTGTTCGGGCTGTCTGGCGCGCGAGGAAGAGCGGGACGTGACCCGTCAGGCGGGGATGATTGTCGCGCTGGTCATGCTGCTGGATGGACGGTATGGCAAGGCGACCGTCGCAAAGATTCTCTGCGGGCGGACGGATGAGAAGATACGCGAGCGCGGGCTGGATAAGCTTTCCGCTTTCGGCTGCATGAAAGCGGAGGGCGAGGGCAATGTACGGCTGATGATCGACGAGCTGATCGCGATGGACGCGCTGAGCGTGAAGGAGGGCAAATATCCGCTGCTGCAAACAGGCGAAGCCGCGCGGGAATTTCTGCGCGGGGACAGCCCTGTGCGCATGGCGCTTTTGCCGACGGACGCCGCGCCGGAAATCAAGAACCGCGTCCGCCAGAAGAAGTTTACGGACAACGCGCTGTTTACGCGGCTGTCCGATCTGCGGCGCGCCATCGCGATGGAACAGAACGTGCCGCCGTTCGTCATCTTTACCAACGCGACTCTGCGCGACATGGCGCAGAAAGCGCCAAAGACCCGCGCACAGATGCTCCGCGTAGCGGGCGTGGGCGAAAGGAAGATGGAGCGGTACGGCGACGCGTTCCTGCGGGAGATTGCCGAATACGAGGAGGATGCCCAGTGAACCGGAAACGCAGAAAGGAATGGGCGGGTGCGCTGGCGGCGTGCTTCGCGCTGGCGGCGGTCATGCTGCTGTTTGTCTCGCAGAGTTCGCCGCTGTATCCCATCAACGACTGGGCGGACGCCAACTGCCTGCTGACGGTCGGACGGGTCATGCGTGCCGGAGGCGTGGTCTATCGCGATATATACGAGCAGAAGGGCGCGACGCTCTATCTTCTGCATGCGCTGGCGGCGTGTATTTCGGATTCCAGCTTCCTGGGCGTCTATGGGATGGAGACGCTTTCCCTGACGGCGGCGCTCTTTGCGGCGTATCGGCTCCTCCGCCTGCGCGCGGGCAAAGCGTGGGCGATGGGCGGCGCGGCGGCATGGGGCGCGCTCGTTCTCATCAGCCCGTCGTTTTGTAAAGGAGACAGCGCTGAGGAATTCTGCCTGCCGCTGCTGATGGCAGCGATGGCGGTCGCTTACGCGGAATACGGAAGGCGCGCCAAGCCGATGCGCCCCGCATGGCTGGCGCTCTGCGGGCTGATGGCGGGAATCCTATTTACCATCAAATATACGCTGCTGGGCGCGATGCTGGGGCTTTGCCTGTGCGAAGGCGTGCTGGCGGTTCGAACAGGCGGGATGCGGCGGGCGCTGAAAAGCGCGGGCGTCTTTCTGGCGGGCATGCTCCTGCCGGTCTTACTGTGGGCGGTCTATTTTGCGGCGAACGACGCGCTGGGCGACGCCGTGACGGCATATCTGACCAACAACATTTTTCTTTACAGCGACGAAACGCTGACGCTGGCGGAACGGATAAAAGAACTCCTGCGGTATCTGGGGCAGAACGCGCTTTGGGGCGTTCCGACGGTCGTCGGCATGGGGATGCTTCTGCTGGACAGGGGCGAGACGCGCGCCGTCCGCCTGTGCATGCTGGCGATGCTGCTTGGACAGGGCGTGACCGTGCTGCTGCTGGGGCGCGTCTGGCGGTACAGCCTGCTGGCAATGGCGCCGTTTGCCGTCATCGGCGCGATGCAGGCGCGGCGGCTGGCGCTCTGCGCGGGACGACTGAGGAACGTCTGGCTGCGGCGCGGGCTGGCGCTGGGCGCGTGCGCGCTGAGCCTTGCGGCGGCATGGGCAGGAACGCCGAACGCCTATCTGCGCGGGCAGAAGCTTGAAGATCTCGCGCAGGGGCATCTGGCGGCGTATATCGAGCCGGGAGCGACGCTGCTTCAATACAGCCATCTGGACGACGGGCTTTACCTGACGACCGGCACGCTGCCGCAGGAAAAGTACTTTGTCCGGCTGAATGTGCAGTACGACGTGATGCGTCGGGAGCTTGACCGCTATGTCCGCGAGGGACTGCCGGATTATGTGCTGGTCAGCTGGAGCGAGCTTCCGGAAGAATTTACGAATTATCAGCTCATCGCCGTGGACGCGGGATATGACGACGAGAACCGGATGAACAAGGCGATGTATCTGTACAGGAGGAGAAGCGAATGAAAAAGCTCTTTCCGGTGTTTCTGGCGCTTCTCTGCGCGTTTCTGGCTCTGATGGTCGCCAGCAGCAGCTCGTTCCTCTACGCGACGAATTTCTGGACGGACACCAATATTTACTTTACCATCGGACGCGGGATGACGCAGGGATTGATGCCGTATCGGGATCTGTTCGACCATAAAGGCCCGCTGCTGTTCATGCTCTATGCGCTGGGCGCGCGCGTCTCGCAGACGAGCTTTATCGGCGTGTTCCTGTTGGAGGTCGTCAGCCTTGCGGCGGCGCTCTACGCGGGCTGGCGGACGGTCTGCCTGTACGGAAAAGGGCGGCTGACGCTGCTTTCCATCCCGCTGACGGCGATGGCGGCATGCTGCTGCACGGCGTTCACGCAGGGCGGAAGCGCGGAGGAATTCTGCCTGCCCGCGCTGGCGCTGGGGATGTATCTCGCGCTGGCGCTGATGAAAAATCAAATCGCGCATCCCGAGGCGGCGCAGGCGCTTTTCGGCGCGGCGGCGGGCTGGGTCTTTCTCGTCAAGTATACGGACTGCGGGCTGTTCGCCGGACTGGGGCTGTGTCTGCTGATTGGAGTAATCTGTCGGGAAGGATGGCTTTCGGCGGTCTGCGCGGCGCTGAGAATGCTGCTGGGCGTCGTGCTGGTCTGCCTGCCCGTCGCGGGTTATCTGGCGGTCAACGGCGCGCTGAGAGACTGCGTTAACGTCTATTTTATCCAGAATCTGTTTGATTACAGCGGCACGCCGATGACCCTGACTGGACATCTGTATAACGCGCTGGCGTATCTGCGGACGCAGAGCATGGTCAATCCCGCGCTGGCGCTGGCGGCGGGTGCAGGCATGCTGTTTATTGCCGCAGACGCGATTCGAACGCATGAACGCGGATTCTGGGCGCAGGCGCTTGCCGTGCCGATGGGCGCGGGGCTGCTGCTGCTGACCTGCTACTGGGGCGAAATGGCGCATCCGTATTATGCGCTGGTGTTCGCGGCGTTCGTTCCGGTTGGGCTTATCCCGCTGGGCTGGCTTGCGCCAAAGCTGGAAAAAAGCGGTCTGCGCGCGCTGGCTCTGCCTGCCGCGGGCGCGCTGTCGGTCGTTCCGGTGTGCATGGGGCTTTGTTCCGCCGTGCCGCTGATGAAGGTTCAAAAGGCGGATATGCCGCAGACGATATTTGCGGAAATCATGAACAGGGAAGAAGAGCCGACGCTGCTGGATATCACCAGTTTGGATCAGGGGTTTTATCTGGCGGCGGGCATCACGCCGAACTGCCGCTATTTTGCCGACAACAATTTACAGACGCAGGAGAAGAAGGATGCCATCGCGTCCTATCTGAGCGAAGGCAGGACGATGTTCGTTGTCACGCGGTACGCCGACCCCGGCGAGCAATATGAGCAGATTGCGGAGGAAACGGGCGTGTTCGACCTGAACGATGTCAGAACCTATAAGCTGTATAAACGGAAAGACACTATTTGAATGGCGGTATAACGCAAAAAACGGAAGACTGCCAAGCTCAAGTGAATCCTCTCGGGCTTTCTGACGGGGCAGAGTATGAGGAAAGGAATCAACATGGATACCAAAGTATCAGCACAGGCGCTTCGCACGTTTATGGAGCGTGCATATGAAAAAGAAGGGTTTGAAAAGGAAGATGCGGCGCAGATTGCGGATGTTCTGATGCAGGCGGATCTGTTTGGCATCGAGAGCCACGGCGCGCAGAGGATGATGTATTATCATCAGAATATCAAGAGCGGAAGCGTGGATATCCATGCAAAGGCGGAGGTCGTCCGTGAAACGCCGGTCTCCGCGCTGCTCGACGGGCATTTCGCCATGGGGCATCTGACCGCGGTGAAGGCGATGAGGCTGGCGATTAAAAAAGCGAAAAAGTCAGGTATCGGTATGGTCGTTGTCCGCAATTCCTCCCATTACGGCATCGCGGGGTATTATCCGCTGATGGCGGAAAAGGAAGGGCTTGCCGCTTTCTCGATGACCAACACGGGTCCCATTATGGTGCCGACGTTTGGACGCGAGATGATGCTGGGAACGAATCCGATGGCGTTCTGCATGCCCGCCGACCCGTATCCCTTCTGGTTTGACGCATCGACGACCGTCGTCACGCTGGGCAAGGTCGAGGTCTACAACAAGCGCGGAAAGCCGATGCCCGAAGGATGGACGATTGATGGGGAAGGAAAGCCTTGCAGCGACGCGCACAAGATGAATGCGTCGATTCTGAACGGCGAAATGGGCGGCATTCTGCCCCTCGGCGGCGAGGGTGAGATGACCAGCGGTCACAAGGGCTATGGGCTTGCCGTTATGGTGGAAGCGCTGACCGGCGTGCTGGCGCAGGGCATGCTCTCGCCGGAGATGTGCGGCGCGCACGGCGACCATACGAGCCATTTCTTCATGGCGTTCGATCCGGCGATGTTCGGTGATGCGGCGGACATCCGCGCGCGCATGAGCGGCTATTTGCAGGCGCTCCGCAGCAGCGAAAAAGCGCCCGGATACGCGCGCATTTATACGCCCGGCGAAAAGGCGCACGAGGCGCAGGCGGACAGGCTCAAAAACGGCGTGCCGGTCGAGGCAAATACGCTCGCCGAGCTGCGGCAGATCGCGGCGGAGCTGGGAATCGAGGGTGTGTAAGCCATGCGCAAAATGACGCAGGGAAGCATCACGCGGCATTTGCTCGCGTATGCGCTTCCATTGATTTTGGGAAACATCTTTCAGCTGACTTACAATGCGGTAGATTCCATCGTCATCGGCAAATTCGCTGGAGAAAATGCGCTGGCGGCGGTCAGTGCGGCGAATCCGGTGATGACTATCGTCATCCTCGGCGTATCGGGCGTAAGCATCGGCGCATCGGTGCTGATGAGCCGCTTTTTCGGCGCAGGCGACGAGCAGAAGCTCAGGCGGGAGGTCGCGACGACCATCGTTTTCGGCGCGCTTGCGTCGCTCGTCGTTTTTGCGCTGGGGCTTCCGCTCAGTGAGCCGGTGCTTCGGCTGATGAACGTTCCGTCGGATATCCTGCCGATGGCGGCAAGCTATTTGAAGGTCATCTTCGTCGGCTTCCTGTTCACGTTTCAGTATAATATCCTTGCGGCGGCGCTGAGGAGCGTCGGCGACAGCAAAACGCCGGTCATATTCCTTGCGGCGGCGAGCGTGATGAACGCTGGACTGGACGTCGTATTCGTCGCCTTTGGAAAATGGGGCGTTGTGGGCGCGGGAGCGGCGACGGTCATCGCCGAGGGCGTCAGCGCGCTGCTTTGCGCGACGCATATCTATCGGCATATCCCGCTGCTGCATCTGGGACTTCATGACCTGCGTATCGACAGGGCGCTGCTGGGCGAGACGGTCTCCTCCGGCGCGATTACTGCGCTCCAGCAGGCGTGCCAGCCCATCGGCAAGGCGGTCATCCAGAGCGTCATCAACGCGCAGGGCGTGAGCGTCATTGCGGCGTTCAACGCGGTCAGCCGCGTGGACGACTTTGCCTGCATTCCTGAACAGAGCATCTCGTCAGGCATCATGACCTGCATTGCGCAGAACCGCGGCGCGGGCGAACATGCGCGCGTCGGGGAAACGCTGAAATGCGGCATGCGCATCGAGGCGGTCTACGGCGTCCTCATCTGTCTGGTTGTGCTGGCGGTCAAGACGCCGGTCATGCGGCTGTTTGCGGCGCAGGACAGCGTGAGCATGATCGGCATGGGCGTGGATTATCTGACGCTGATGGCGTTTTTCTACATTCTGCCGGGGCTGACCAACGGCATACAGGGTTATTTCCGCGGCATGGGCGAGATGAAGACGACGCTGGTCGCGACGTTTATTCAAATTGCCGTGCGCGCGCTGGTGGTCTGGCTGCTCGTACCGAGGATAGGACTGAACGGCGCGGCGTGGGCATGCGCGATGGGGTGGTGTCTGATGCTGGTCTATACGTTTTTCCGGTACCGGAAAGTACGGGTAAAGGAGTGAAGGGGGGAACGGTTGGGGCTTTGCCCCAAACCCCACCAGGAACCTGAGGTTCCTGGACTTCCCGATTCGCTTCGCGCCGGTTTGAATAGGCATAAGCATACGATGCGCATGCGCATCGTTCGATAAAGATGATTTAAACTGCCGCGAAGCGAAAAAAGGGTGCAGGGAACAAGGTTCCCTGCCGGGGTTTGGGGTGGAACCCCAAACGTTCTCCGTTTTGCGCGACGTAGTGTACCTAAGAAAGGAGCGGTTTCATGGACACGCTGGAGGGTAAGAAAAAGACACAGAACGGCGTCAAGCACGGCGTTTTCTCCGCGCTGGCGATTTTGCTGCAAGCCATCTTCTTCATCAACATGTTCACCAAGATGAACCAGTATTTTGAGTGGATCGACTGGGCAACGCGCCTGCTTTCGACCCTGCTCGTCCTCAAAATCTACGCCCAGCATCAGACGGCGACGATGAAGATGCCGTGGATCATTCTGATTCTGCTGTTCCCCATCCTCGGCGTGGCGCTGTACCTGATGGTCGGTCTGGACGGCGGTACGAAGATGATGAGCAGGCGCTATCGCGAGGTGGACGCAAAGCTGTTCATGATGCTGCCGGAGAACGGGGACGTCCTCGAAAGATTGAAAGAAAAAGAACCGAAGGCAGGCGGTATCGCGTCGTACCTGAACCGCTATGCGAAGTATCCGGTCTATGAGAATACGAAGCTCGTCTATTTCGACGAAGCGGAGAAGGGATTGGAAGCTCAGCTCGCGGATCTCGCAAAGGCGGAGAAGTTCATCTTCATGGAGTATCATGCCATCGAGGATGCGCAGGCATGGGAGAGTATTCAGCAGGTGCTGGAGGAACGCGTCAAGGCGGGCGTAGAGGTTCGCGTGTTCTATGACGACATGGGTTCCATCGGCTTTGTCAACAAGAAGTTTGCCGAGAAGCTGGAAGCGGTCGGAATCCGGTGCCATGTGTTCAATCCGGTGCATCCGGTGGTGAACGTATTCCTCAACAACCGCGACCACAGGAAGATTACGGTCATCGACGGAAAAATCGGCTACACGGGCGGCTACAATTTGGCGAACGAGTATTTCAATATCACCCATCCCTACGGGCAGTGGAAGGATACGGGCGTGCGAATGGAGGGCGACGCCGTGCGCTCGCTGACGGCTACGTTCCTTGAAATGTGGAACGCGTCGCTGAGGACGGAAAGCGACGAGGACACGGCGCTCGAAGCGTATTTCCCGATCCATGCGGCAGAGGGGAACGGCTTCATCCAGCCCTATGCGGACAGCCCGCTGGATGACGAGCATGTCGGCGAAGAGGTCTATATCAGCATGGCGAACAAGGCGGAAAAATACTGCTGGTTCATCACGCCGTACCTCATCATCACGGACGAGATGACGCATGCGCTGTCGCTGGCGGCGAAGCGAGGCGTGGATGTGCGCATCATCACGCCGGGCATACCGGATAAGAAGATGGTCTACAACGTGACGCGCTCGTTTTACAACGGCGTAGTGCGCAACGGCGTGCGCGTTTTCGAATGGACACCGGGCTTCTGCCACGCGAAGATGAGCATTGCGGACGACTGCATGGCGACCTGCGGGACCATCAATCTGGATTACAGGAGCCTGTATCATCACTTTGAAAACGGCTGCTTCATGGCGGACTGCGACGCCGTCGCGGATATCCGCGCAGACTTTGAAAGCATCATGGCGCAGAGCCGCGAGGTGACGCAGCAGTACAAGGAAGGGCGCAGCGCGACCCTGCGGCTGGGGCAGCTCGTCATGCGGTTCTTTGCGGAGCTGCTGTAAAAAACGCACAGGACAGGCGACTGACCCAACGCGCGAAATTGTCATTTTTTTAGCATTTTCGCAAAAAGCCCATTGATTTTTTTCCTGCGTTGC
>CAKTXP010000088.1 GCA_934631055.1 uncultured Clostridia bacterium
AGCGGCTGGCGCAGCAGCATGGCCGCGGCAACCACCGCGCCGCCGATGAACATCGATCCGGTATCGCCCATGAACATCTGCGCCGGATAGGCGTTGCGGGAAAGGAACGCCATGCACGCGCCGCACATCGCCGCGCATCCCACGCCCAGGCTTCCCAGCGAAGCCGCGCCGCACAGCACCGCCAGGGTCGCAAAATCGACCATCGACACGCTCGTCAGCAGTCCGTCCAGACCGTCAAGCAGGTTAGCGCTGTTGGTCGTACCGACGATGATGAACATCATAATCGGAATATACCAGATGCCCAGATCCCATTCCATGCGCAGGAACGGCACCTTGATAACGTGACCGACCTGCGGATGGAAATAGCAGTAGCAGGAGAACGCCAGCGCCAGCAGCGTCTGGAAGATCATCTTCTGCTTGGGCGTCAATCCGCCGTTCTTGCCGCGGCGGATCTTGGTCATATCGTCCACAAAGCCGATGCACAGGTTGCCCAGCGCCATGAGCAGCATCGCCAGCAGCATGTTCTGCCACAGAGGCTGGCTGTAATCGTTCATGATCAGCGAGGCAGCAATCGCCGCGCCCGCGATGACAAGACCGCCCATTGTCGGCGTACCCTGCTTCTTCTTATGTGCTTCCGGCGCAAGCTCGTAGATGTTCTGACCGAACTTGAGCTTGTGCAGCACCGGCAGCATCAGTTTACCCAGCACGATGCCGACGGCAAACGCAATCAACAGGGTAATCATCATCCTTTGCATGATCCTCAATCCTCCGATTTATTCGCGCAGTTTTCCTTGGCAATCTCTTCCAGCAGCTCGGCAACGATGACCTTTTCGTCAAACGGATGCTTCACACCGCCGATATCCTGATACGTCTCGTGTCCTTTGCCTGCCAGAACGACGATATCGCCGCTGACCGCCATCTCCATCGCCTGACGGATGGCGTCGCGGCGGTTCTCGATGACCTCATATTTCGCGCCCGTGGGCTTGATTCCTGCTTCAATCGCCGCAAGGATCGCCATCGGATTCTCTCTGCGCGGGTTATCGCTGGTCAAAATGGCATAATCCGCCAGCCTGCCTGCGATTTCGCCCATCATCGGGCGCTTGCCCTTGTCGCGGTCGCCGCCGCATCCAAAGACCAGGATAATGCGTCCGCGGCAGAATTCGCGCACCGTGCGCAGGATGTTCTCCAGCGCATCCGGAGAATGGCTGTAATCCAGGATCATGCGATACGGCGTCTGCGTCCTGAGCATCTCCACGCGCCCCGGCACGCTGACGACCGCTTCCAGACCCTTTTTGATATCCTCCAGCTGTACGCCGAGGATGAGCGCGCATGCCGCGGCAGCCAGCGCGTTATACACGTTGAACATGCCGGTCAGCAGCAGATGGATGCGCTCGGCGTGCAGGTTGCGCAGGCTGATGGTAAAGGAAACGCCCGTTTCCGTGATCTCGATATCCCGCGCGAACAGATCCGCCTTGCCGCTGATGCCATAGGTCAAAAGCGGGCAGGTCAGGCTCTCGCAGACCGCCTGCGCCGTTTCCTCATCGACGTTGACCGCCGCGTTGCGCGTCATGCCGGTCGAGAAGAGCAGCTTCTTCGCCGCGAAATAATTGTCCATCGTGCCGAAGAAATCCAGATGATCCTGCGACAGATTGGTATACGCCGCCGCTTCAAAGACCACGCCGACCAGCTTGCGCAGATACAGCGCATGCGCGGAGACCTCCATGCAGACGACTTCCACGCCCGCATCCGCCATGATGCGCAGGATCTCAAACATTTCGATCGGGTCGGGCGTCGTCAGATGGCTGGGCAGCTTGGTCTTTCCGGCGATGCAGCCGGTCGTGCCGATGATGCCGCAGCGCATGCCTGCGCTCTCGATGATGCTCTTGAACAGATAGGTCGTGGTCGTCTTGCCCTTCGTACCGGTGACGCCGACGAGCTTCATCCGCCGTTCGGGATGCCCGTTGAACGCGCTGGCGATGCGCGTCATCGCGGCGCGGACATCGGTCACGACCACCTGCGGGCAGTCGATATCCAGCTTACGCTCCACGACCAGCGCGCAGCAGCCGTTCGCCACCGCCTGCGGCGCAAAATCATGCGCATCGACCTGACCGCCGCGGATACAGAAGAACAGACCTCGGTCGCATTTTGTGCGCGAATCCGCCGTCAATGCCCGTATCTCCGTCTGCGCACTGCCTGTAAGCTCAACCAGCTCCGGCATGCCTTCCGTTAATTGTTCAAGGTTCATCGTCATTCCTCCAATGTTGTGGTTGTGCTTTGCGCCGCACGGCGCTATCGTGCCTTACGGCACTTCAAACGTCACCAGTACCTGTGTGCCTGCCGGGGCGTATGCGCCCCCTGCCGGGCTTTGTCTGGTCGCAAGGCCGTCGCCCTGCGCGTTCATTTCAAATCCATTCCTTCTCAACGTCTGAGCGCATTCCCTCATGCCCATGCCGATAACCTCCGGCACGCGGGCATAATCCTGAGCGCTCGGCGCTTCATCCCCTATAACGTAAAGCATGGCGCAGAATCCTTCCTGTATATCCGTCCCCGCGGGCGGGAGTTGTCCGGTCACGATCGGGTTTTCGCCGTCGGTCACAGCGTCTATGCCCAACTCACGGAGGATCGCTTTTGCGTCGCGCACGTCCATGCCCGTCACATCCGGCATGGTCACATGCTTCGCTTCCGCGCTGCCGTCCGTCCTGGCGACGCCCAGCAGCGGCAGGATCTCGCTGAAGATCTGCGCGGCAAACGGCGCGGCGGTCGTTCCGCCGTAATCCGGCTTGACCTGCGCTTCGTTGACCGTGACCAGCAGCGCGACCTTCGGGTTTTCCGCCGGCGCGAAACCGACGAAAGAGCCGATGTGCAGATTGGCTTCGATCCGTCCGTTTTTGTATATCTGTGCTGTGCCGGTCTTTCCGCCGACCGACCAGCCGCTGACTTTCGCGTTCTTGCCGCCCCCGTTCTCCACAACGCCATACAGCAGCTTGCGCATGGTCGCGCTGGTCGCCGCGGAAATGGGCGTGGACACCACAGTCGGGCTGGTTTTCGAGAGAACAGCGCCTTCGCTGTCCTCAATCGCCTCCACCAGATAGGGCTTCATCAGCCGCCCGCCGTTGACCACCGCGCACGCCGCTGTGATCATCTGGATCGGCGTGACCGCGACGCTCTGACCGAAACCGATACGCGCCAGATCCACATTCTTCACGCGGCTCTGCCCGATCAGTATGCCCGAAGCTTCGCCGTATAAGTCGATCCCCGTCCGGCTTCCGAGCCCAAAGGCATGCAGGTATTGATAAAATCGTTCGCTTCCAAGCCTGAGCGCGATCTGCGTAAAGACCGGATTGCAGGAATTCTCCAGCGCGCGCGCCATGGTTTCCGCCCCATGCGGCGCGCCCCAGCACCGTACCGTGCTGCCGTCCACCGTGATCTTTCCCGAACAGTAGAATCCTTCCTGCGGATTCGTTGCGCCGCAGTCGATTGCTGCCGCGGCAGTCAGCATCTTGAATGTCGAGCCCGGCTCGTAAACGTCGCTGAGTACGGTCAGGCGCATCAGCTCGTTGAGCTTTTCCAGATCGTCGCGCGGCGGGTCCTGCGGGTCGTACGTCGGATACATCGCCATCGCAAGCACCGCGCCCGTATTGACATCCATCGCAATCGCCTGCACGCTTACCGCTTCGTTCACCTGTGCGCATTCGCGCACGGCGCGCTCGACCGCCGCCTGAACGTCTCTGTCGATCGTCAGCCGCAGCGTATTCCCCTGCTCGGCAGGAATATAGAGCGTAACGCCGTCCGGAAGCGTCCGCGCACGCGCGTCCACCTCCGTCACGATCTTGCCCGGTTTTCCGGCTAAAACGTCGTCATATTTCAGCTCAAGCCCGCTCTGCCCCTCGCCGTCCACGTTGCATAGCCCCAGCACCTGCGCAAGGAGGATACCCATAGGATACCATCTACTCGCGTCTTCGTCAAATGTTATTCCGATTAAAGCGTCAGAATCCGGGTTTTCGGCGTCCTGACGGATGGCGCGGAGCCGATCCGCGTCCTCGCGGGAGACCTGCCGGGCGAGCGTAACGGACGCGGCTTTGCTTCCCGAAAGCCTGGAAACCGTTCTTTCCGCGCTCAATCCCAACTCGCGTTCCAGCACATCCGCCAGCGCCTGCACGTCCTTCACGTCCCGCGGTCTTGCCGTCAGGATAAAGCTCGTGACCGACTGCGCCAGCAGTTTTCCGTTGGTATCGACGATATCTCCTCTTCTTGCCGCAACGACGCCGCTCCGCGTCCATTGGCTCACGCCGCGCGCCGTCAGCTCTTTCTGCCGAAAAATCTGTAAATCGACAAGCCGCGCGCAAACGCAAAGAAAGAGGAGAAAGAAAACGCCCATCAGCAAAACCAGCCGCTTTCGTACGGTGGCTCCCGGTGAACGCAAGCCCTCTCACTCTCCAATATGAAATACGTTGAGCAGCCCCAGCAGGAAATCCAGGATATCCATATGGGTCTGACCGGCTTCCTGTGCCCCCTCCTGCGCCTGCTTTTCCGGCGCCTGAATGTAGATCGTCTCGGTCTGCGCGCGCTCGCGGCGCAGCATGCCCAGCTCGTTCTGCGCCAGATTGCGGATTCGTTCACCGTTTTCCGCGATCTCCAGCTGCTGGCTGAGCTTTTCGTTTTCTTTTTGCAGGCTGAGCGTCCTGTCCTGATAGCTCTGAATATCGCGCTGAACGTTGACGCCGGAGACCATCTTCTGCCCCCAGACCGCCGTCATCGTCAGCATCATCGCAAAAAGCACGATGCAGGCGGCGACGCCCTTGCGATCCCTCTGCGCTTCCAGCAGCAGCTTATCAATAAAACCGAGCTGGCGTTTGCTCTTTTTCGGCGGCACGCGGCGCGTTGTCTTGACCTCCGCCTCCCTGCGCGTCGGTTCCGACTCGAAAACGGGCGTAGGCGTATCGCGCCACGGGCGCTCGGTGCGGTATCCGGCTTTGTTCATGTCGCGCAGGTTGTCCCTCGCGGAACCGGCAGGATCAGAAGCGATATACAGCTGCGCATCCCGCTCTTCCTTTTTTTCTTTCGCATAACCGGCGGAAACATATCTGCCGCGGTTTGAACGCGCATTTTTTGTGCTTGTCATCATTCTATTCACCCGCCTTTCCGTCAAGAACCTGATCGTTCTTCAAGAGTATCTATGCCCGCGACGCGCGGTTAAGAAGGATATTTCTCGTAAACATAATCGACCAGAGAATCGAAGTCCTCCTCGGTCTGCTCTTCCATCTTCGCATAGACTTCCGCATCCCAGATCTCGATATAATGATTCAGTCCGACGAAGACAATATCCCTCGTCAGACCGATCTTTGCGCGGAGCTTTGCCGGAATAAGAACGCGCCCCTGCGCATCCATGCTGTTTCCTGAAAAAGAGACGCTCATCAGATAGCGCTCATATTGTAAACCGATCTTATCCATCGGATTGATATGTGAAAGCCGTTCGAGCTGCTGCTCCCAGACGTCGTGGGGATAGATGGCGACAGCCGTCTTTGTCGGGTTGATGGTCAGGGTAAAATCCTCTCCCAAAGCTTCTCTGAAAGAGGCGGGGATGATGGCGCGCCCTTTGCCGTCAAGCGAGTGGTCAAACGAACCGGAAAACGCCAAATGAGCCATGCTGCACATCCCTCCTTCCCCAATTCAACCACTTTACACCCTTTCCTAGATACTTTACACCATTTTCCTCCACTTTTCAAGCTCTGGTCGATGAAGAATTTGCTAAATCGTCAAAAAGTGTGTAACAATTGCGTAACAAAGGCACACTGCTGTCATATATGCTCTGACGCGTCCCCCTTTTCTTTTGGCTTCAACGCGTGTATAATAAGTTCATTGTACATAGGGAGGATACGCTGTTATGGAGATCATCGAAGCCTTTGCCGACGAAACGGTATTCCGAAACGAAGAAAACGGGTATACCGTTCTGGTCGTCAAGGCCGGAAAATCGCGCGTATCCGCCGTGGGCATCATGCCGCCAATCGCCGTAGGCGAAAAGCTGCGCATCACCGGCGACTGGACGGAACACCCCGTATACGGCAGGCAGATCAAGGTGCAGAGCATCGAGATTGAAAAGCCGACGACCCTCTCCGGCATCGAGAAATACCTGTCCAGCGGCATGATCCGCGGCATCGGACCGGCGACGGCAAAGCTGCTCATCCGCGCTTTCGGCGAAGAAACGCTGGATGTCCTCTACTCTCAGCCGGAAAAGCTGCTGGATGTCCCTGGCATCGGCGAAAAGCGCGCGCGCATGATTCAGGAAAGCTATGCCGAACAGGCGCAGCAGCGCGAAGCGATGGTTTTTCTGCAAAGCTATGGCGTCACACCCGCGCTGGCGGTCAAAATCTACAAACGTTATGGAGAAAACGTCCGTCAGGTTATCACGCGCAACCCCTATCGGCTCGTCGAAGACGTGGAGGGCATCGGCTTCAAGACCGCCGACCGCATCGCCGCGTCGCTGGGCATCGAGCAGACCAGCGAATTCCGCCTGAGCGCAGGCGTCAAATACACGCTGTCAGAAGCGACCGCAGGCGCGGGACATTGCTATCTGCCCCGCCCGGAGCTGGCGCTCGCCGCGCGCCGTCTGCTCGGCAGCGACGCCGACTCCATCGACCGCACCATTGACAGTCTGATCCTCTCTCACGATATTTCCGCTCAGATTCTCCCCGGCGACAACGGCGAGGAGGTCGTTGCGCTCTACCTTCCTTCTACTTACCGCGCAGAGAGCGAAGTCGCGCGCAGGCTCCGCGAGATGATCGACGCCATGCCCGACAGCATGGCTTCCGACCTAACCGCGCAGATCGACGAGCTTGAGCGCGTAGAAGGCATCGCATTCCATGCCCAGCAGCGGCAGGCAATCGAGACCGCCGTCACCCACGGCATGACCGTCATCACCGGCGGACCCGGCACGGGCAAAACGACCATCATCAAATGTATCATCAAGCTGCTCAGCGTCCATGGCGATGTGGCGCTCGCCGCGCCGACGGGACGCGCAGCCAAGCGCATGAGCGAGGCCTGCGGCATGGAAGCCAAAACGCTGCACCGCCTGCTCGAATACGGCGGCGAGGAAGGCGATTTCGCCCGCTCTCAGGATAACCCGCTGGAGATCGACACGCTCATCATCGACGAGATGTCCATGGTGGATATCTTCCTGATGCGTTCGCTCCTGCGCGCGCTCGTGCCGGGTACGCGGCTCATCATGGTCGGCGATGCGGATCAGCTGCCCAGCGTCGGCGCGGGCAACGTCCTGCGCGATATTCTGGACAGCGGCGTCATCCCGTCCGTCCGCCTGACCGAGATCTTCCGTCAGGACGAGAAGAGCATGATCGTCTACAATGCCCACCGCATCAACCGCGGCGAATCTCCGCGGCTCAACGCCAAGGGAAGCGACTTCTTCTTCGAGCGCGCTTCTTCCCCGTCCGACGCCGCCAACCGCATCGTGGCCCTCTGCTCGACCCGGCTTCCGGGCTTCCTCGGGCTTGACCCCGTGCGCCAGATGCAGGTGCTTTCGCCGACAAAAAAGGGCGAATGCGGCGTATGGATGCTCAATCAGCTGCTTCAGGCGGAATTCAACCCGCCCGCATCCGGCAGGCACGAGCGCGTCCGCGGCGACACGACCTTCCGCGAGGGCGATAAGGTCATGCAGACGCGCAACAATTACCAGCTCAAATGGAAGAAAGACGGCGCTATCGGTATCGAGGACGGTCAGGGCGTTTTCAACGGCGATATCGGGTTTGTGACCTATATTGACCCGCAGGAACACGTCATGGAAGTGCAGTTTGACGACGAGCGGACGGCGACCTACGAGGGAGGCGACGTGGATGATCTGGAACTGGCGTACTGCATCTCCGTCCACAAGAGTCAGGGCAGCGAATTTCCCGTCGTGGTCATGCCCGCTGTCGGCGGTCCGCCGATGCTGCTGACGCGCAATCTGTTCTATACCGCCGTGACCCGCGCCCGCCGGATGGTCATGCTCGTCGGTCGGGAAAGCGCCATCGAACAGATGATTGCCAACGTCAATACGCGCCGCCGTTACAGCGCGCTGTGCTGGCGGCTGAAACAGATCATGGACTTGTAAGGGGAGGCCGCCATGCCCGCTCAACCGTTTTCCTTCCGCGCGCTGGCGCAGAAAGCCCTGCTCGGATTGGACGCCCTGTTCTTTCCGGAAAACGTCTCCTGTCTGTGCTGCCAAAGCGCTTTAGGCGGCGACGACTGGCTGAATCTCTGTCCCGCGTGCAGGGAATCGCTGAACCAGCTCTTTGAAAAACAGGAAGCCGAAGCGATCCTTCCGCCGTCTGGCATCGAGCAGGCTTTTGCCGCCTTCCCCTATGCCGGAACGGCAAAAACGCTCATCCTGCTTTTGAAATACGAAAGCGTGCGCGCCGCGGCAGACCCGCTGGCAAGCGCTATGTCCGTCCGATTCTGCGGGCAGGCTGATATTCTCGTCCCTGTTCCGACGACGAAGCGCCGTCTGCGTGAACGCGGATACAATCAGGCGGAGGTGCTTGCGCAAGCGCTTCATCCCCTGCTCGACCTGCCTGTCGTTCCCGCGCTCACCCGCCGAAATGAGCAAACCGCACAGACCAAACTCAGCGCCGAAGAACGCCGCCGCAACCTCGTGGGCTGCATGACGTCGGACGCTCGCGCCGCTGGTCAGCGTATCCTTCTTATCGACGATGTACTGACGACCGGTTCGACCGCTGCGGAAGCTGCTCGGGCGCTTCTCTCCGCCGGTGCGGAAAGCGTCAGCATTCTGACCGCCGCAAAGACCGGTCAAAACGATGCGCCTTTGTTCGAGCCTGAGCGCTCTGCGCGCTCCTATTTTCCCGCCGACGACACAAAGCCCTGAGAAACTTTTTAAAATTACTTGCAATTTTTCGTGTTTGCGCTTATAATAGCTAAGGATGATTCTGTCGGGTCTGTGGTTGAAAGTCGATGCCAGTCGCAGGCAAAGCGATCCACGTAATCCGGTCAAAGTACCGGGGAGCATGGTGCGGCTTAGAAGTAAGTCCGTCCAGAACTTGATTCTGAGAGGGTTAGTAGTGGGGCGCTGAGGCGTATGAGCGAAAACTCCGGACGGCGAGTGTGGGGTCAAAGACCAGGTCAGCCGATTGTTTCATGCCTATCTCTATTTTTTTCGGAGGGGAATATCCCATGTATCAGGACAAGACTTTGACCTGCAAAGACTGTGGCCAGGAATTTGTGTTCACCGCTGGTGAGCAGGAGTTCTACGCGGAGAAGGGCTTCCAGAATGAGCCGACCCGCTGCAAGGCCTGCCGCATCGCCCGTAAGAACAGCCGCCCGGCTAACGGTGAGGCTCAGCAGCGCGAAATGTACGAGACCACCTGCGCGCAGTGTGGCGCTCCGACCCGCGTGCCTTTCATCCCGAAGAACGACCGACCCATCTATTGCAGCGAGTGCTATGCTTCCCGCCGTGCTTCCCGCTATTGATTGATGAAA